>JAEUSW010000005.1 GCA_016788285.1 Flavobacteriales bacterium | reverse complement strand
GTTCTGAGTGTGCGCAGTATTGGTTGTGCAGAACACCGCCGCCATAAGCGCCGCCGCATGCATGAAACCATGCTTAGTGTGGGCCGTGTAGGTGGTGTTCATCGTGTTCGTAGTTCGTATCGGCCGGGAGCATCATCCCGGCCCTCTTCCGCTCTGTTCAAGTCCTTGCCCGTCGCGGGGTGCGGCAAGGCATCCCGAAGATAACGACCGGTCGGGGGCCGTTGGGTGCTGCCGGCGATGCGATCTCGTTCTACAAGGCCAGGTGTCGTCCGCCCAAGGGAGACTGCCACCGCGCCCTTCGCGAAAAACCACCACGCATGCGCCTCGCAGTGACGGTGCGGAGATGATCGATACGTGGACCGGTCATGTTCAACACGTCATCGCGACGCTCCCGAAGGGGCGGAAGCGATCTCCCTTGGCCGTGGCTGAACCCATCCACCTCGGGGACGCTGCCACGGCTCCGTTGTTTCCTGCCGCGTGAACGCCCCTCCCGCGCGTTGGCTGCTTCACGCCCTGTGCTACCCTGCGTGAAGCCACCGCTCCTCCCCTACCACCCCGTCACGAGCAACCGCCGTGCACCGGTGATCCCGCATTTCTGATAGCTGTGGTAGGCGGCGGCGGCACGTTCGCGCACCTGTTCCGCGGTCTCGCGCCGCACCCATCCGTCCAACGCGGCGCGCAGGGTGTAGGCCTCCGGCGCCATCAGGCCGGTGGTCCACAGCAGCGGTGTCGCTTTTGTCGCGCGCAGCGGTTCTTGAAAGAACGAGCGGCTCACGCAGGCCAGGACGATCACCTCCCGCGCATCCGAGGGCGGGCCGGGAAAGTCGCGGTCCAGATGGAAGTCCATGAGCCCATCGTGACCGGCATAGGCCACCAGCTGCGCGGCACCCCCGGCCCGCACCACTTCACCGTTCACGTTCACGATGCGCGCGCCGGCGCCGCTGGCGTAGCGCAGCAGGTCCTCGGTGGCCTCGCGGATGTGGCGGCCATCGTAGGCCTCGGCGATCAGCACCACGGCGCTGTCGCGGTGGCGCCAGGCGACGCGCTCCAGGATGTGGGCCTCCGGCGCCCGGTCGCAGGGCACGCGCGTCCACTCCGCGGCGTTGTTGAAGTGCGTGCGCACCCCGAAGGCCGCGCCCCAGTAAAGGTTGCCGGCGGGGTCCTGGCCGTTGCCCAGCTGTGCCGGCACCTTCACGATGCCCTGGTGCACGTTGTCGCAAAGGGCCACCAGCACATGCACCACCCGCGGCTCGCGGGCCATGACGTGGGCCGACAACACAAGCAGCAGGGTGAGGACCGGCAGGCGCATGAGGCGGGAACGCACCGGGGCACGCCCGTGGTATGCGGTGATGCCGGTCACGCAAGTTCCCGGCCCGACGGCCGCACCTTTGCGGCATGGGACGGCGAACGCTCTGGACGGTGGTGGCGGTGCTGCTGGGTGCCGCTGCGGGCTACGCGTGGTGGATCGGGTATGGCTGCACCAACGGCTGCCCGATCACCAGCGTGTGGTGGCGCAGCAGCCTCTACGGGGCGGTGATGGGCTACCTGGCGCTGGGTCTCGTCCGGTCCGATCGCCCCACGTCCGACCGGTGGCTCACTGGACCCGGACGAGGGTGGCGGTGCTGTCGCGGCGGTGATCCTCGAACACCTGCACCTCGAGGGTGAGCGTGTCGGGGTCCATCGGGGTGCGCAGGGTGTAGAACAGGCTGTCGCCGCTGCGCCGTGTACGGGGCAGCAGCACCTCGCTGCGGGGGATGGCGCGCCGCACAGCGTCCAGGTCCAGGCCACGCGCCTGCAGGCCGGCAAGGGACTCCGGGGTGCCGCGCACCAGGGTGGCGGCCACGCGCAGCTTGATCCGTTCGCGGGGCGTCCACGCGGCGTTGGTGAGCCGCTCGCCGAAGGACCACCAGGCCAGGCCACCGCCGATGAGCAGACCGACGGCGTAGAGCAGGAGGCGGCGGGTGAGGGTCATGGAGCAGGTCTATTGGCCTTGGGGGGAAGGATGGTCATGTGGTCATGTGGTCATGTGGTCATGCGACCATGTGCTCATGTGGCCATCCGCTTGGGTGGGCAGCGATCTCCGATGCAGGTCAACCATCGTTTCGGTCCTTCTTCTTCTTCCGTCGCTCGGTCCGCTCCTTCTCCAAGCGTTCGATGCTGGTGCTCAGGATGGCATGGAACAACGGGAACAATGCCTTGGTGCGGCGCACCAGCTCCGGGTCGTGGGGATAGTGAGCCTTCAAGTGACACAGGTCGAGCCGGTAGTCGGTCTCCTCCAGTTCTTGATGGGCCACCTTCATCTTGTTGACGAAGGCCTTGAGGCTCTGGGCTCCCTGCGCTTCACGCACATGCGAACCCACCGAGGTACCGCTCCGGAGGACCTGGTCCGCGAAGACCGTGTTCACCTTCATCAGGTCTTCCGAGTAGTCCATGACCCGGCTGGCGAGGGCGAAGGTCTCATCCACCACCGGGTTGCGTCGTCCCGACCTGCTGGCGTAGGCCGATCCCGGCTCCGAGGCTCCGCTTCCCCGGAAGGACGCGAGCCATTCATCCGCGTTGAAGACGTTCTCCATGATGGCATGTTCCTGAATGCGCACATGAGCACATGGTCACATGCGCACATGGGGTTCAAAAAGCCGCCAGCAGGATGTCCAGGTCCTTGTACGGCAGCTTGAAGGCCTCGCCAAGGATGGGGCTGGTGAGGGAGCCGTTGTAGAGGTACACGCCGTGGCGCAGGCCGAGGTTGGTCTTGATGAGCTCCTCGAAACCGCCCTTGTCGCCCATGCTGAGCAGCAGCGGGCCGAAGATGTTGCTGAGGGCGTAGCTGGCGGTGCGGGGCACGCGGCTGGCGATGTTGGGCACGCAGTAGTGGATCACGCCGTAGCGCTTGTACACCGGGTCCGTGTGGGTGGTGACCTCGCTGGTCTCGAAGGTGCCGCCGCGGTCGATGCTGATGTCCACGATCACCGAGCCGGCCTTCATGTCGCGCACCATCTCCTCGGTGACCACCATGGGGGTGCGGCCCTGTTCGGGGCGGAGGGCGCCGATGGCCACGTCGGCGTGGCGCAGGGCCTTCTTGAGCTCCTCGGGCTGGATGACGCTGGTCCAGAGGCGCTGGCCCAGGTCGTTCTGCAGGCGGCGCAGGCGGTAGATGCTGCGGTCGAAGAGCTTGACGCTGGCGCCGGTGCCCAGGGCGGCGCGGCAGGCGAACTCGCCCACGGTGCCGGCGCCGATGATGACGACCTCGGCGGGGGCCACGCCGCTGATGCCGCCGAGCATGAGGCCCGGGCCGCCCTTGTCGGCGCTCAGGTACTCGCCCGCGATCTGGATGCTGGTGGTGCCGGCGATCTCGCCCATGGCGCGCACGATGGGGTAGATGCCCTCGCGGTCCTTGATGAAGTCCCAGGCCACGGCGGTCATGCGCTTCTCCATCATGCGGCGCAGGGTGTCCTTGGGCTGCACGGTGAGCTGCAGGGCGCTGATGAGGATCT
This sequence comes from Flavobacteriales bacterium, assembly GCA_016788285.1. GTDB lineage: Bacteria > Bacteroidota > Bacteroidia > Flavobacteriales_F > PHOS-HE28 > PHOS-HE28. The sequence continues at coordinate 22,621 of JAEUSW010000005.1, read as the reverse complement.
GCCGGTGGCGCAGCATCTCGATCTCGCGGTGGCTGGGGGGCGCCACCTTCAGGATGAGGTCGGCCTTGAAGACCTCCTCGGCGCTCTCCACCACCTGGGCGCCGGCCTCGCTGTAGTCGCTGTCCTGGAACTGGACGGCGCGGCCGGTGTCGCGCTCGATCACCACCTGGTGGCCGCGGCCGGTGAGCACCGCCACGCTCTGCGGGGTGAGGGGCACACGGTGCTCCTGGAAGCTGGTCTCCTTGGGGATGCCGATGAAGAGGCTCTTGCGGCGGCGGCCCACTTCCAGCACCTCCTCCTGGGGCAGGAGGGTGACCTCGCGCGCCAGCTGCTTGAGGAGTTCGCTGCCGCTGCTCATGGCTCCAGATGGATGGCGCGAGTGCCGTCGGGGATCACCTCGAAGCGCACCTGCACGGTGTCCGGCGGCAGCTGCCCCTTGGCCAGCTCGGGCCACTCCACGAAGCAATAGCTGCCGCTGTCGATGTATTCGCCGAAGCCGATGCCCTCCAGCTCCCGGGCGTCGGTCAGGCGGAACAGGTCGAAGTGGTAGACCGGCCCGCCGCGCTCGCTGCGGTACTCGTTCACCAGGGGGAAGCTGGGGCTGGTGGCCTCGTCCTCCACGCCCAGTTCCGCGCAAAGGGCCTTGATGAGGGTGGTCTTGCCGGCGCCGAGCTCGCCCCGGAAGGCGAACACGCGGCGCTGCGGACAGGCGTGCAGCATGGCGGCGGCCAGGTCGGCGGCCTCCTCGGGGCGCTGCATCACGAGGATCGTGCTCATCGCTCAGCGGGGGTTCAGCACCACCACCGGCACCATCATCTCCTCCATGGAGATGCCTCCGTGCTGGAAGGTGTGGCGGTAGTAGTTGACGAAGTGGTTGTAGTTGTTCGGATACACGAAGAAGGCGTCCTGCTTGGCGAAGATGAAGGTGGTGCTCACGTTCGCCTTGGGCAGGAAGGCCTTCGCCGGGTCCTTCACCACCAGCACGTCGCGCTCCTCGAAGGTGAGGTTGCGGCCGTGCTTGTAGCGCAGGTTGGTGTTGGTGTTGCGGTCGCCCACCACCTTGCTGGGGCTCTCCACACGGATGGTGCCGTGGTCGGTGGTGATCACCAGGCGGCCCTTGCGGGCGGCGATGCCCAGCAGCACGTCGCGCAGCGGGCTGTGCTCGAACCAGCTCCTGGTGAGGCTGCGGTACGCCGCATCGTCCTCGGCCAGCTCGCGGATCACCTCCATCTCCGTGCGGGCATGGCTCAGCATGTCCACGAAGTTGTAGACGATGACGTTGAGGGCGTTGCCCATCAGGTTGTCGATGCTCTCGGCCAGCTTGCGGCCCTGCGCCAGGGAGGTGATCTTGTGGTAGCTGTGCTTCACGCCCTTGCCCAGCCGCTGCAGCTGGGCGGCCAGGAACTCCTCCTCGTGCGCGTTCTTGCTGCCCTCGGCGTCCTCGGTGAGCCACTTGCCGGGGAACCGCTTCTCGATCTCGCTGGGCATCATGCCGGCGAAGAGGGCGTTGCGGGCGTACTGCGTGGCGGTGGGCAGGATGCTGAAGAAGAGGTCCTGCTCCTCCACGCGGAAGTGCTCGTTGAGGATGGGTTCCAGCACGCGCCACTGGTCCAGCCGCAGGTTGTCGATCAGCACCATGAACAGCGGGGACCGCTTCTCGTCGATCAGCGGCGCCACCTTGGCCTTGATCAGTTGGTGGCTCTGCAGGGGCACATCGTCGCCCTTGCCGTTCACCCAGTCCACGTAGTTCCGTTCCACGAAGCGGCAGAACTGGTCGTTGGCCTCGCGCCACTGGCTGCGCAGGATCTCGGCCATGCCGGGGTCGGCGTTGCGGTTCAGCTCCAGCTCCCAGCGCACCAGCTCCTGGTAGAGGGCCTTCCAGTCGCTCGTGCTCAGGCGGTCGCCCAGGCGCATGCCCAACTGGCGGAACTGCTGCTGGTAGTCGCTGGTCACCTTCTCGCTCACCAGGCGGCGGCCGTCGAGGTGCTTTTTCAGCGCCAGCAGGATCTGGTTGGGGTTCACGGGCTTGATCAGGTAGTCGCTGATCTTGCTGCCGATGGCCTCCTCCATGATGTGCTCCTCCTCGCTCTTGGTGATCATCACCACGGGCGTCTGGGGGCGCAGGCCCTTCACGCGCGAGAGGGTCTCCAGCCCGCTGAGGCCGGGCATGTTCTCGTCCAGGAACACGATGTCGTACTCCTTGGCGCCCACCTTCTCCACGGCATCGAGGCCGTTGTTCACGGTGTCCACCGTGTAGCCCTTCTCCTGCAGGAACATCACGTGGGGACGAAGGAGGTCGATCTCGTCGTCGGCCCAAAGGATGTTCACCTGCATGATCGGGGGGTTGCGCCGCCGGGCGGCTATTTTCGGCCCGTGAAGGTACGGCGGTGTCGCCGACCCTCCGCCTCCCCGCGTGGCCCGCAAGATCCTCAACGACCCCATCTACGGGTTCATCACCGTGCCGGACGCGCTGGTGCTGCGGCTCATCGACCATCCCTGGTTCCAGCGGCTGCGCTACATCAAACAGCTGGGGCTGTCGCACCTGGTGTACCCCGGGGCGCTGCACACCCGCTTCCACCACGCGCTGGGGGCGATGCACCTCATGGGCCAGGCCATCGAGGTGCTGCGCGGCAAGGGCCACGCCATCAGCGAGGCCGAGGCCCAGGGCGCCGCCATCGCCATCCTGCTGCACGACGTGGGGCACGGCCCCTTCAGCCACGCGCTGGAGACCAGCATCGTGCAGGACGTGGGCCACGAGGCGGTGAGCGCCCGCGTGATGGACGCGCTGGACGCGGAGTTCGGCGGCGCGCTGCGGCTGGGCCTGGCCATCTTCCGCGACGAGCACCCCCGCCACTTCCTGCACCAGCTGGTGAGCAGCCAGCTCGACGTGGACCGGATGGACTACCTGAACCGCGACAGCTTCTACACCGGCGTCAGCGAAGGGGTGATCGGCGGCGACCGCATCATCAAGATGCTGGAGGTGGTGGACGACCGCCTGGTGGTGGAGGAGAAGGCGATCTACAGCATCGAGAAGTTCATCGTGGCGCGGCGCCTGATGTACTGGCAGGTGTACCTGCACAAGACGGTGGTGAGCGCCGAGGTGATGCTGGTGGAGGCCCTGCGGCGGGCGCGCGACCTGGCCGAGGGCGGTGCCGACCTCTTCGCCAGTCCGGCCCTGCTGCGCTTCCTGCGGGGGCGGCACCAGCTGGGCAGCTTCGACGACCCGGCGGTGCTGGCCGACTTCCTGCGGCTGGACGATCACGACATCATGGGCGCCGTGAAGGTGTGGGCCCAGCACCGCGACCCCGCCCTGGCGCGCCTCTGCGCCGACATCGTGGAGCGGCGCACCTTCCGCATCCGCCTGCAGGACCGGCCGTGGGACGAGGAGCGGCAGCAGGAGCTGAAGGCCACCGTGGCGCGCACCCTGGGCATCCCCCCGGCGCAGGCGGACCACTTCGTGCTGCACGGCCGCATCGTCAACAACGCCTACGACGACACGCGGCAGCGCATCGAGCTGCTGTACAAGGACGGCGGCCTGCGCGACATCGCGGCGGCCAGCGACAACTTCGGCATCCAGGCCATGGCTCGGCCGGTGGAGAAGTGGTACCTGGCCTGGCCGCGGTGGGTGGGGTGATCAGCTCCTCGCGCAAGCGTCCACGCCCGTGCGTCGGCCCCTCGTCAGGCGTTCAAGGGCACGAGCGTGGACGCCCGCGCCAGAGGGGGGATGATAGCGGCGACCTTTTGCAGGTCCAGGCACGGGGATGACCCTCGGCAAGTGGGTCCCGAGATGTGCAATACCTTCGCCTTGCAAGCAAACACCCCAGGCCTTTCCAGAACACCGCCGAAGCACCCATGTCCGACGTCCGCAACATGCCCGCCTACACGCCCGGCGACGCAGCGCGGTACCTGCACATTCCCCTTAGCACGGTCCGATGCTGGTGCTTCGGTCAGTCTTACAAGGACAGCGAAGGCAGGGACAAGTACCTACCGCCGGTGATCACCCCGGTGGACAAGCGCAACAAGCTGCTTTCGTTCACCAACCTGGTGGAGCTCCATGTGCTTTCCCTCACCCGGCGGGAGTACAAGGTACCCATGCCCATCGTGCGCAAGACCATCGAGTTCCTCGGCAAGGAGCTCGGTGTGAAGCGCCCGTTGGCCGAACAGCAGTTGTTCACGGACCGCATGGACCTCTTCGTGGAGCAGCTGGGCGACTTCATGTCCGCGAGCGGAAGCAGGCAGTTGCAACCGCGTGACATCGTGCATGGCTACCTGGAGCGGATCGAGCGGGACAAGCTGGGCGCCCCACTGAAACTGTACCCCCTGGTGCGCAGCCTCAAGGACGATCCACAGCAGGCGCAGGTGATCGAGATCGACCCCAACATCGCGTTCGGAAGGCCCGTGCTGGCCCATACCGGCATTCCCATCGCATCGCTGGTGCAGCGATGGCAGGCCGGCGAGTCCATCGCCTCGCTGGCTGCGGACTATGAGCAGCCCGCTGATGTGGTCGAGGAGGTGGTCCGCACAAGTTCGCGGGCGGCGTGAGCGGTACGGACCAACCCTTCTTCGTGGACCGCGGGCTGGGCAGGCACCAGGTGCCCAATGCGCTCAGGGCCGTTGGCGAAACGGTAGTTTGTCACGATGACCTCTACGCGCAGCACACCCCCGACACCGAATGGCTGCAGGCCGAAGCTGCAAAAGGCAGCTTGATCCTGACCAAGGACCCCTCCATTGGCCACAACCCGTTGGAGAAGGCCATGGTGAAGCGCACCGGCGCCATGGTGTTCGCCTTGACCAGCGCGAACATGAAAGGGGCCGATAACGCAGAGGCCGTTGTGAAGGCACGCCACCGCATGAAGCAGTTCGCCCGCAAACACAAGGGGCCCTTCATCGCCAAGGTGGACCGCAACGGCCAGGTGAGGGTCTGGAAGATGGAGGGCGACCTGTAAGCCGTCAGCGACAACTTCGGCATCCAGGCCATGGCGCGGCCGGTGGAGAAGTGGGTCCTGGCGTGGCCGCGGTGGGTGGGGTGATCAGCGTTTCGTGAACCGGACCATCCGCACGCCCGGAGCACCCGTAAGCCGCAGTGCGTAGGCACCCGCGGCACAGCGGTGCAAAGGCACAGGTGTGACGGGGCCCGAAACAGCACCCTCGGATACGAGGCGCCCCTGCGCATCAAGCACCTGCCAACGCGTCCAACCCGCATCGGTCAAGGACTCCACCAGCAGGTGCTCGTCGGCCGGCACGGGGTACACCCGGAGGTCACCATGCACCTGTGGCTTCACACCGGCCTGTTGGTCGACGCGAATGACCGCCGGCTCCGTGATCACCGGAGGGTTCAGGTCGAAGAAGATGTTCGCCCGGTTGCTGATGCTGTCACCGATCGTCAACCCCGGGAACCCTTTCACCTGAAAGAGCACGAAACCCTGGCTTCCAACGGGGTCGCTCGCACTGTCCGGCAGGTTGATGTCATCATGTACGAAGGCGAGCACCTCGTCCATGCAACTCCACGTCATGGCATGGCTGCTGCCGAGCACCCGCAGGGTGGACCGGTCGAGCCGGGCATCCAGGGTATCGGTGATCACCACACGCAGGGCCTCGGCATTGCCACAGTTCTGAAAGCGGATGCGATAGGTGAACCAAGGGTCCAGGGCGAGGTCGTCCATCGTGACCGTCCCAGGCTCCACCTGCTTGTCGTTCGGGTCGTACGAATTGAGCGTACTGGACACGAAATCGGACTGGTTGTCAAGCGGTGTCAGATCGCCCACCACAGGCATCACCTCCGCGTGTCGCAGAACGGGGGTTCCGAAGGGTGTGTTGCCGATGACCTCCAGCACCAAGTCCACGGAACGCAACACACCGGCGTTGACCATGCTAAGGTCCCAGGTGAGCACTCCACCATTGATCATGGTGGGCGCAGGCGAGCTGCTCACGAACTGATCCACCGTATCCAGACTGACCGTCAGGGTGATGTTCATCGGCACCGTACCGGCATTTCGGACGACCGCCCACATCGGCACGGGCAGACCACTTCGTGGCGTCGAGCCCAGCAAATGAACGCTCAGGTCCTGCATACCGGGCATGAACACGTGCCCAAAGTGGTTCAGGCTGTCCATGTCACCCGGTGCAATGAGGGTGGCGGTATGCGCCGCAGGCAGGAACGAGCTCACGTACGGGTGCGGTGCACTGGTCAGCACATGCGCACCAAGGCCGGGAGCGAATTGGAAGTATCCAGCGCTATCGGTTCCCACGAGCGAGGGACCGGGATCGATCCGGATGGCAGCGTTCGGGAACGGTGGTTCGCCCGGGTCCAGGACCCCATCCATATCGAGGTCCTCGAACGCGGTCCCGGACACGACGTTGCCGCTGCATAGCGGATCGAATTGAACGCAGGACCGGAACCGCAAGGCTTCCGGGATGACCGTGAACGCGGTCGTCGGGAGGTTGGGCAGGCAGGTGATGCCCGTGAATTCCACATACACGTACATCGAATCGTGAAGCCAGGGCAGGCATTGCACCAGCGGGCAGCTGTACACAGCGAGCGTATGCAGTCCATCGGGGATCTCCTCCGGAAGCTCGACAAGAGCTTGACAATCCGCCACCTCGATCGTGTTCGTTCCCTCGCCCAGGTCTTGGATCGCCGTGAGCCCGGTCAAGTTCAGCAGCACGACCAGTTCGACCGCATCGGGGAGCGGAGGCAAGGCCCCTGGGACCGCCATGAACCCCAAACGCAGCTCACGCAGGGAATCTGGCCAACTCGGCCATGCGGTGAATCCCGGGATCTGTTCGAGCCAAAAGAACCGGAGTGCGTTCGGCAGGGAAGGAACACTACCGAGGATAGGACAGCTCCTGACCTTGAACCACGTAAGCCCGGACGGCAGCGCCGGAATGGAAGTCAATGTGGGAATGTCCGATAAGTCAAGGCTCGTAAGACCCGGTGGCAAGGTGGGCAGGCCCACCAGTTGGGCGGAATGGATGGACAGGCTCCGCAGGTTCGGTGGCAATGGACCCTGGAGTTGTCCCGCGGTATACTCCAATTCCAACGCGCTCAACAGTGGCGGCAGGCCCGTGATCTGCTGCAGACCGGCCATGTACTCCAGCCTCAAGCGACGCAAACTATCAGGCCAGGCGGAGATGGTGGGCTGCAGCACTTGGTCGTAGCCGGAGATCGCGAGGTAACGCACGTTCGGGAGCGCCTCAAGTCCGGTCAGGTCCGAGTTCGGCCAATTGACCCATAGGCCGTACATAGTGTCTTGGATCCCTGGGTGGGACGGATCGAACCACCCCAAGGCATCCACACAGCCGCTCGCCTGGGTGTTGAACCAAGCGCGCAGGTTGGTGTCCGGAACAAACACCGGCTGGGCGTTCGCATTGATGCCCGACCAGAGGACAGCCAGCACGACGAGTGCCTGAGATCCAACGCGCATCGGCCTCATGCTTCGATAGGCGAATCTAACGACCATCCCCCACCCTCGCGCGCTGCAACCGATCTTCGCGCTGCACCTTCGCATCAGCGCAGCACCCATGCCCAAGCTCATCCTCATCACCGGCGCCACCAGCGGCTTCGGTGAGGCCACGGCCCGCCGCTTCGCCGCCGAGGGCCACCGTGTGATCATCACCGGCCGCCGCACAACCGTGACAGGTCGCATTCGTCATAGCAGCAGGCAAGACACCTCAGCATGATCACCACACGCCCTCTCTTTTCCGGAGCGCTGCTCGCACTGACCACGGCGGCCATGGCCCAATGCGGTCCATACCGCCACCATCCCGTGTGGCCTTCCACGCTGGGCTTTGCATCCGTGAACCTGGTGGATTGTGGCGCCACCGGAGCGCTCTGGGACAATGGGGACACGACCGAAGTGGCCGACAGCCTCACCGTAGGGGCCCACAGCGTGACGCTGTTCAACGGGCTCGTGCCGTTGCAGACCATACCGTTCAACATTGAACAGCAGGTGTGGGCGCTGAACCAGCAGGTCTCTCCGATGCTAGGTGCCTTGGCCGTGAGCATGTGGGCTGAGATCGATCGATGCACACCACAGATCTTCGACGGCCTGGCCTGCCCAGTGGACCCTGCACAGACGGTGGCATACCTCCTTCAGGACGGCATTGCGATCGACAGCCTTACGCCGGTGGATTGCATCCTGACCCAGCACCAATGGACGGGGCTGCCGTTCGGTCACACGTATGCCCTGCAGGTGATCGACCATGGCCCATGCGGTTCAACAGGCCAGTCCTCCCCCGTTACGGCGTATGACTGTAGCGGGCTTTCCCTTTCGGTGATCACGCAGGAGGATGATGGTTCCGGCAGCGGGGTCGTGGAGGTGTTGGGCATCGATCCGGGTCCGTTCAACCCGATGGCGCCTCCCCAGCCGATCACCGGCGATTGGCTGCTACTTGATACGAACATGGCACCGATAGGGGTGCCACAGACCGGGGCTACTGCGCTATGGAGCGGCCTGACCGTTGGCACCTACACGGTGCTGTTCGTGTGTACCGACCTATGCAGTCCCGTGGAACAGACGGCCCTGGTGGATCTATCCACGAACGTACCGGACACCACGACCCAACAAGCGCCCAACCTCTGGCCCGTTCCGGTGAACGTGACCCTGCACTGGAGCGGGGGCTTGCGGCGGCAGGTGCAGGTGCTCGACGCGCTGGGCCGCGTGGTGCTGCGGGTCCGCGGTGTGGACCAGCTCGACGCCTCCACGCTGCCACCTGGCAGCTACTTGCTGCGGTTCGATAACGAGGCGCCTGTTCGTTTCGTGAAGTGGTGAACCGGGCGGGACCGACAGGACCCCGACCTTCGCACCCATGCCCAAGCTCATCCTCATCACCGGCGCCACCAGCGGTTTCGGTGAGGCCACGGCCCGCCGCTTCGCCGCCGAGGGCCACCGCGTGATCATCACCGGCCGCCGCAAGGAGCGGCTCGAGGCCCTGCGCCAGGAGCTGGAAGGCCTGCACGGCACCCTCGGCGCCCACGACCGCGTGCACGCCCTGCACTTCGACGTGCGCGACCACGACGCCACGGTGCGCGCCATCGCCTCGCTGCCCGCGGCCTGGCACCCCATCGATGTGCTGGTGAACAACGCCGGGCTGGCCGCCGGCCTCGACCCCATCCAGGACGGCGACCTGCAGGACTGGGAGCGCATGCTGGACACCAACGTGAAGGGCCTGCTGCACGTGACGCGCGCCGTGCTGCCCGGCATGATCGCCGCCGGGACCGGCCACATCATCAACATCGGCAGCACCGCCGGCAAGGAGGTGTACCCCAAGGGCAATGTGTACTGCGCCAGCAAGCACGCGGTGGACGCCCTCACCAAGGGCCTGCGCCAGGACCTGCTGCCCCACGGCATCAAGGTGACGCAGATCGCGCCCGGCCTGGCCGAAACGGAGTTCAGCGTGGTGCGCTTCCACGGCGACGAGGACCGCGCCAGGCAGGTGTACCACGGCCTGCAGCCCCTGCGCCCCGACGACATCGCCGAGCTGGTGCACTATGTGACCACCCTGCCGCCCCACGTCTGCATCAACGACCTGGTGGTGACCCCCACGGCGCAGGCCAACAGCATGGTGGTGCAGCGCAGGGGCTGATCTCATGTGCCCATGCGACCATCCCGCCTCAGCGGGATGCCCACATGGTCACATGCGCATTCCGATCCCCCTACCTTCGCCCCACACCCCGTTCCGATGAAGAAAGCGCTGAAGTGGTTCCTGCTCGTCCTGGCCATCGTGCTGATGGTGGTCTTCGCAGGCTTCCAGTTCATGAAGTACAACACCAAGAAGGCGAGCCCCGAGGACCGGGTGGTGTTCACGCAGGGCGACCTGAAGCTGGAGGTGTTCTACAACCGGCCGGGCAAGAAGGGCCGGGTGATCTTCGGCGAGCTGGTGCCCTACGACCAGGTGTGGCGCACGGGGGCCAACGAGGCCACGACCTTCACCACCAACAAGCCCCTCACCATCGAGGGCAAGGTGCTGAAGGCCGGGGCCTACACGCTGTGGACCATCCCCGGCCAGGACCGGTGGACGGTGATCTGGAACGACCGCATGTACCCGTGGGGCGTGGACTTCGACCAGAAGGTGCAGCGCCGGCCGGAGCACGATGCCCTGCAGGTGCAGGTGCCCGTGGAGCGGCTCGCCGGGCCGGTGGAACTGTTCACCATCGCCGTGCAGGAGGCGCCGCTGGCGCTGACCCTGAGCTGGGACGATGTGCGGGTGACGGTGCCCATGGCGCACTGAGGACGGCCGTTCCGCGGCCTACTTTTGCCGGGCATGCAGTTCTCCGCCGGACAGATCGCCGAGTTCCTCCAGGGGGAGGTGGACGGTGACGCGCAGGTGCTGGTGAGCGACATCAGCAAGATCGAGGAGGGCCGTCTGGGCACGCTGAGCTTCCTGGCCAACCCGAAGTACACCGAGCACGTGTACACCACGGCGGCCAGCGTGGTGCTGGTGGAGAAGGGCTTCCACCCCACGCGGCCGATCCCCAAGCATGTGACGTTGATCCGCGTGGCCGACCCCCGCGCCTGCTTCTCGCGCCTGCTGCAGATGCACGACGCGCACCAGTACGAGAAGCGGGGGTACGAGCAGCCCAGCTACATCAGCCCGAAGGCCACCATCGGCAAGGACGTGTACATCGGCACCTTCACCCACATCGGCGACGGGGTGGTGATCGGCGACGGGGTGAAGATCCTGCCCAACTGCACCATCGGCGACAACGTGACGATCGGGGCGGGCACGCGCATCCACGCCAACGTGGCGGTGTACGGGCGCAGCGTGATCGGGCGGGACTGCATCATTCACAGCGGCACGGTGATCGGCTCGGACGGCTTCGGCTTCACGGTGAACGCCGCCGGCGAGCAGGAGAAGATCCCCCAGATCGGCAACGTGGTGATCGAGGACGACGTGGAGATCGGGGCCAACTGCACCATCGACCGGGCCACGTTGGGCAGCACCATCATCCGCCGGGGCGCCAAGCTGGACAACCTGATCCAGGTGGGGCACAACGCCGAGATCGGACCGCACACGGTGGTGGTGTCGCAGACGGGCATCGCGGGCAGCAGCCGGGTGGGCGCCCACGCCATGATCGGCGGTCAGGTGGGCATCGCCGGGCACCTCACGGTGGGCGACCGGGTGAAGGTGGCGGCGCAGAGCGGCATCGGGGAGAACATCCCGGACGGGGCCACGGTGCAGGGCAGCCCGGCGTTCGCCATCGGCCCCTACAAGCGCAGCTACGTGGTGTTCCGCAACCTGCCCGAGCTGCAGCGGCGCGTGGCCGAGCTGGAGCGGATGCTGGCGGAGCTCCGCAAGGCGGCCGGCCGGCCGGGCTGAACCCGCGCTTCGCGGCCGCGCCGTAGCTTCGGCCGGCGATCCCGGGGACCGCGACGGCCCGGGCGCGCGAACGCATGAGCGACAAACAACGCACCCTCAAGCAGGCCGTCTCCATCACCGGCGTGGGCCTGCACACCGGCGAGCCGGTGACGCTGACGCTGAACCCCGCCCCCGAAGGGCACGGCTACAGGTTCCAGCGCATGGACCTGGACGGCGCCCCCGTGATCGAGGCCGATGCCGACCTGGTGGTGAGCACCGACCGCGGCACCACCCTGGGGAAGAACGGCGCCAAGGTGAACACCACCGAGCACGTGCTGGCGGCACTGTACGCCCTGGGGGTGGACAACTGCCTGCTGCAGCTCACCGGGCCCGAGGTGCCCATCATGGACGGCAGCGCGCTGCCCTTCGTGCTGGCCATCGAGGAGGCCGGCATCGCGGAGCAGAAGGCCGACAAGGACTGGTACGTGCTGAAGGAGCCCATCTGGTTCGAGACCAAGGAGCGCGGCACCGAGATGCTGGGCGTGCCCACCCCGGGCGGCGAGTTCCGGCTGACGGTGATGGTGGACTACAACAGCCCGGTGCTCGGCACGCAGCACGCCAGCATGTACCACACCGGCGAGTTCAAGGCGGAGATCGCCCCGTGCCGCACCTTCGTGTTCCTGCGCGAGCTGGAGCAGCTGGCCAAGGCGGGCCTCATCAAGGGCGGCGACCTGGACAACGCCATCGTGATGGAGGACCGCGAGGGCACCAGCAAGGAGCAGCTGCAGGCGCTGGCCAAGCTGCTGGGCAAGGAGTACCGCGATGTGGAGATCCGCCGCAACGGCGTGCTGAACACCACGGACCTGAAGTTCTTCAACGAGCCGGCCCGCCACAAGCTGATGGACATCGTGGGCGACCTGGCCCTGGTGGGCCGACCGATCAAGGGCCACATCCTGGCCGCGCGTCCCGGCCACTTCGGCAACACCAGCTTCGCCAAGCGCATCAAGGAGGCCATGCGGCAGGAGAAGAAGGCCGCCGGCTTCCAGTACGACCTGTCCCGCGAACCGCTGTACGACATCAACGCGATCGCGCGGATGCTGCCGCACCGCTACCCGTTCCTGCTGATCGACAAGATCATGGAGATCACGGACGACACCATCATCGGGGTGAAGAACGTGACGATGAACGAGCCCTTCTTCCAGGGGCACTTCCCCGGCAACCCCGTGATGCCCGGGGTGATCCAGATCGAGGCCATGGCGCAGGTGGGCGGGGTCTTCGCCCTCAGCCAGGTGCCCGACCCGGAGCACTACACCACCTATTTCCTCAAGATCGACGGCGTGCGCTTCAAGCGCAAGGTGATCCCGGGCGACACCGTGGTGTTCCGCCTGCAGCTGATCACGCCCATCCGGCGCGGCATCGTGCACATGAAGGGCGTGGCCTACGTGAACGGACAGCCGGCGATGGAGGCCGAGATGATGGCCCAGATCGCGCGCGACAAGGCGCCTGCATCGAGGACGAACGCGGACACACCAGCGCCGAGGACCTCGGCCGTCAACGCATGAGCATCTCCCCCCTCGCCTACGTGCACCCCGACGCCAGGATCGGCCGCGACGTGGTGGTGGAACCCTTCGCCACCATCTACCCCGACGTGACGATCGGCGACGGCACCTGGATCGGACCCAACGCCGTGCTGATGGACGGCGCCCGCATCGGCAGCCGTTGCCGGATCTTCCCCGGGGCGGTGATCGGCGCCATCCCGCAGGACCTGAAGTTCGCCGGCGAATACACCACCGCCGAGGTGGGCGATGGCACCACCATCCGCGAGTGCGTCACCATCAACCGCGGCACGGCCGACCGCCAGCGCACCGCCGTGGGCAGCAACTGCCTGCTGATGGCCTATGTGCACCTGGCGCACGACTGCGTCCTGGGCAACAACATCGTCGTCGCCAACAGCGTCAACCTCGCCGGCCACGTCACCATCGACGACTGGGCCATCCTGGAGGGCAACGTGGCCGTGCAGCAGTTCATCCACATCGGCGCGCACAGCTTCATCGCCGGGGCCAGCCTGGTGCGCAAGAACGTGCCGCCCTTCGTGAAGGCCGCGCGCGAGCCCCTGAGCTACGTGGGCGTGAACGTGGTGGGCCTGCGCCGCCGCGGCTACAACGACGAGCAGGTGGCCCGCATCGAGGACATCTACCGCGAGATCTTCGTGCGCAACAGCAACGTGGAGCGCGCCGTGCAGAGCGTGGAACAGACCCTGCCGCGCAGCCCCGAGCGCGGCCAGATCCTCGACTTCATCCGGAACAGCCCCAAGGGCATCATGCGCGGGCTGGCGGAATGAGGACCATCCGGTCATGTGCTCATGCGACCATCCCGCTGAGGCGGGACAGGTCGTGCACAAGGGCACATGAACACATGGGCACATGGAAATAGCGCTCCGCTCCGTCACCCGGTCCTTTGGACGGGAAGTGGTGTTCCGCGGCGTGGAGCACGTCTTCGCCTCCGGCAGCCGCACGGCCCTGCTGGGGCCCAACGGGAGCGGGAAGAGCACCCTGCTGCAGGTGATCGGGGGCGCCCTCTCGGCCACCTCGGGCACGGTGCTGCACCAGATGGACGGGCGTGTCATCGACCCCGAGGCGCTGTACCGCCAGGTGGCCTTCGCCACGCCCTACCTGGGCCTGTACGAGGACCTGAGCCTGCGCGACACGCTGGCGTTCCACCGGCGCTTCAAGCCCTTCCGGAAGGGCCTTGCCGACGTGGACGTGGCCCGGGCGGCGTACCTGGACAAGGAGCTGGACAAGCCCGTGCGGCAGTTCAGCAGCGGCATGAAGCAGCGCTTGAAGCTGGTGCTGGCGGTGATGAGCGACGTGCCCCTGCTGTTGCTGGACGAGCCCACGAGCAACCTGGACGCGCGCGGGACCGCCTGGTCCGTCGAGCTGCTGCAGGCCCACGTGGACGGCCGCACCCTGGTGGTGGCCAGCAACCGGGTGGAGGCCGAGACCACGCTGTGCACCGCGCAGCTGGACGTGCTGGCGTGGAAGCCCGGCGCCCGCGGCTGAACCGATGTCGCCGGCCTTCGGCCCGATCCCCTATTTTCGCGCCCGCCTTCCGGAAACGAAGGCCGCATCCCACCCCGCCATGGCCACCACCGCTGACGTCAACATCGGCTCCTACATCCGCTTCAACGGCGACATCTGCCAGATCATGGAATGGCAGCACCGCACGCCGGGCAACCTGCGCGCCTTCTACCAGGGCAAGATGCGCAACCTGCGCAACGGCAAGCTGGCCGAGAACCGCTGGCGCAGCGGCGAAACGATCGAGGTGCTCCGCGTCGAGGTGCACGAACTGCAATACCTCTACCGCGAAGGCGACAACCTGGTGTGCATGGACCAGGAGAGCTTCGAGCAGAAGTACATCCCCGTGGGCCTCTTCGGCGGCGCGCTGGGCTTCATGAAGGAGGAGATGGTGGTGCAGATCGGCTTCGAGAGCGAGCAGCCCATCTTCGCCCGCCCGCCCAAAACGGTGGAACTGAAGGTCGTGTACACCGAGCCCGCCGTGAAGGGCGACACCGCCAACAAGGTGATGAAGCCCGCCAAGCTGGAGACCGGCGTGGAGATCAACGTGCCCATCTTCGTGGAAGAGGGCACCGTGGTGCGGATCGACACCGAGTCCGGGGAGTACATGGACCGCGTCAAGAAGTAGGGACGACGTTCACGTCGGCCCTGCTTGAACGTCGACGGTCGCGTCGCCGCGCACCGACGGGGGTCGTCATCCCCGCCCCGGACCCCGCCCTGCCCCCGCAGCCGGCGGGGTCCGCGTTTCCGGCCCTGAGGGCCGCGCGGTTACCTTCGTGCCGATGGACCTCTCCGAGCCCTGCACCGCCGCCGAACTGGCCGCCCTGCTGGGCGTGCGCATGGCGGGTGACGCCACCCGCACCGTCACCGGCATCAACGAGATCAACCGGGTGCGCACGGGCGACCTGGTGTACGTGGACCATCCCAAGTGGTACGCGAAGGCCCTGGAGAGCGCCGCCACCACCATCCTCATCGACAAGGAGGTGGAGGCCCCGGCGGGCAAGGCCCTGCTGATCAGCACCGACCCCTGCGGCGACTACAACCGGCTGGTGCGCCACTTCAGCCCGCGCAAGGCGTGGAGCGAGGCCCGGCCCGTGGTGGGTGCCGGCTCCGAGGTGCACCCCAGCGTGGTGCTGGGACCCGACGTGCGGATCGGTGCGGACTGCCTGCTGATGCCGGGGGTGGTGATCTACGGCCCGGCGCAGCTCGGCGACCGGGTGACGGTGCATGCCAACACGGTGATCGGCGCCGACCCCTTCTACTACAAGAAGCGCCCCACCGGCTACGACAAGATGGTGCCCTGCGGCAGCGTGGTGATCGAGGACGACGTGGAGATCGGCGCGCTGTGCACGATCGACCGCGGGGTCAGCGCGGACACGCGCATCGGCGCCGGCACCAAGATGGACAACCACGTGCAGGTGGGCCACGACACGCTGATCGGCCGGCGCTGCCTCATCGCCGCGCATGTGGCCATCGCCGGCGCCGTGGTGATCGAGGACGAGGTGACGCTGTGGGGCCAGGTGGGCATCCCCAGCAAGCTTCGCGTGGGCAAGGGCGCCGTGCTGCTCGGGCAGAGCGGCATCATGAGCGATGTGGAGGGCGGACGCAGCTACCTCGGGTCCCCGGCCACCGAGGCCCGTCAGAAGCTGCGCGAGATCGCCCTGAGCCAGCGCCTGCCGGACATCGCCCGCAAGCTGGGGCTGTGAGCATGACCCGCCTCGACCGCCTCACCGAGCGCCTCGGCCTGAAGGAGTTCCAGCTGAAGGCCCTGCTGGAGGTCACCAAGGCCATCAACGGCAACGTGGACCGCGCCGGACTGTTGCGGCTCTACAGCGGCATCGTGCACCAGGAGCTGGGCATCACCCGCCTGCTGCTGTACGAGCGCACCGACCGCTGGCAGCTGGCGCTCGGCCACGGTGTGGGCCATACGCCCCCGTCGATCGACCTCGATGCGCTGGTCACCGCCGGCGAGGGCATCCACCTCACCACCGCCCAGGAAGAGGACCGCCTCGCCGGCTTCGACGTGGTGGTGCCCGTGTTCCACGAGCAGCGGCCGCTGGCCTACCTGCTCATCGGCGACCTGGACGAGGACGAACAGCGCATGAGCCCCTCGGTGAAGCACCTCAACTTCATCCAGACGCTCACGAACCTGATCGTGGTGGCGCTGGAGAACAAGCGCCTCGCCGCCCAGGCCCTGCAGCAGGAGCGCGACAAGCGCGAGCTGGAGCTGGCCGCCGAGATGCAGGGCATGCTGGTGCCGCAGCAATTGCCGCGCACCGACCGCTTCGAGGCCGCCGCCTGGTACCTGCCCCATCGCCAGGTGGGCGGCGACCACTACGACGTGGTGCACCGCGGCGACCGCATGGTGCTCGTGGTGGCCGACGTCAGCGGCAAAGGGATGGCCGCCGCGCTGCTGATGAGCAACTTCCAGGCGACGCTGCGCGCGCTGGTGGAGTATTCCAACGACCCCCTGGACGAGCTGGTGCGCGACCTCAACGACAAGGTGTACGGCAACGCCCGCGGCGAGCGCTTCATCACCTGTTTCCTGGCCGACCTCGACCTGCGCACCGGCGCGATGCGCTACGTGAACGCCGGGCACAACCCGGTGCTGCTGCGCACCGCGGAGGGCTTCGCCGAGCTCTCCACCGGCAGCATCGCGCTGGGCATGATGCCGAAGCTGCCCTTCCTGCAGGTGGGCGCCACCACCCTGCCGCCCGGCAGCCTGCTGCTCGCCTATACCGACGGCCTCGTGGAACAGGAGGACGTGCACGGCCAGGCCTTCGAGCTGGACCAGGTGCGCCGCGCGGTGGACGAGGTGCGCCACGCGGGGCCGGGCGCCGTGATCGAGGCGGTGGTGGCGCGCTTCGAGGCGCACCGGGGCGGTCAGCCCTACCTGGACGACATCGCGCTGCTCAGCTGCGCGCTGCGCTGAGCGCTTCACGCTCACGCTCCACCTTCGGGTGGCGCAGGTCGAACAGCACCACCATGGCCGTGAACATCCAGAAGGGCACCGCGGCCTTGTCGGTGTCCAGGAAGTTGTTCAGCGCCCCGTGCAGGTAGTAGGTCACCAGGCCCAGGAAGGCCACCACCAGCATCGTGCGCTCCGGGCCCTTCGGCATCCGCGGATACAGCCGCATCACGGTCCACACGGTGACCGCCACGAGCAGGACCATGAGCAGCATGCCGGGCACGCCCTGTTCGGCCAGCGGTCCGAGGTACTCGCTGTGCGCATTGCCGCCCGTGCCGAAGTTGGTGCTGATGATGGTGCGGTCCTCGCTGGCCTGGAAGGGGGCGTACTGGAACATGTAGGTGCCGGGCCCCCAGCCGAACACCGGCCGCTCCTGCCACATGCGCAGGGCCGAGTTCCACCGGTTGAGGCGCTCCAGGTTGCTGGCGTCGCTGCTGATGTTGCTGATGCTCTGCACGTGCTCGCCCAGGTCGTCGCTGCTCTCCTCGCGGTTGCGTTCCAGCGCCACGGTGATGCGGTCGGCGTTCACGGCATAGAGCGCGCCGCCGGAACCGAGCACCAGGAGGAGCGCCCAGGGCGGGATGCGCAGGCGCAGGACCATCAGCATGCCGAAGGCGCCCACCAGGCTCACCCAGGCGGCGCGGGTGTAGCTGAACACCAGCCCGGCGGCGAAGAGCAGGAGCATCACCACCGCATAGCCGCGCAGGGTGCGTGGCGTGTCCCGCATGAACGGAGCGGCCACCAGGAAGGGCAGGAAGAAGGCGATGATGGCGCCGTAGCTCGTGTGGTCCTTGAAGAAGGGCGTCATCACCCAGTGCGCGGGGTCCTGCTCGAAATGATGCTGGGCGTGGTTGATCAGCGTGTACACGATCACCCCGGCCATGGCGGTGATGAACAGCCACATCATGCGGGACATGTTCCGGCCGTCCTCGAACAGGCGCGTGGCCATGAAGTAGCAGGTGGTGACGAACCACAGGCGGGCCAGGAGGAACTTGAAGCTCACCAGCGGCATCGCGCTGGGCACGATGCACGCCGTCATCCACACCAGCTGGGCCACGATGATGCCGGTGATGGGGTGGCGCAGCACGCCCGGGGCGATCACGCCTTTCTCCAGCGCGAGCTTCAGCAGGAAGAGCACGGTGAGCCCCACCATGAGCGGTTCGGTCGGCAGGCTGATGCCGATGCCCCCCAGGTCGAGCTGTTCGAGGTTGATGGACAGCGGCGTGGCGAACACGATGAAGAGCAGCAGCTTGTCGGCCGCGGCCACCATGGCCCACACAGCGATCAGCGCCGCGGGCAGCAGCGCCAGCCAAGGCATGTCGTTGGCCGTCAGCAGCAGGTTGAGCAGCACGAAGGCGGCGCACACCACCGTGATCCACTGCCGCTTCAACGCCTGCACCATGGCCTACGGACGATGGCGGAGGGCCAGCAGCACGTACGCCAGGAAGAGCGCGCTGGCCGTGCTGATGAGGACGATGAGCCAGCGCACCGGGAAGACCTTCTTGTCGGCCACCTCGGGGTAGCCCACCACGTTGGTGTAGGTGAGCACCTTGTTCACATCGGTGCGGGCCTTCTCCACTTCGTTGAGGCGGGCCACGTAGTTGTCCCGGAAGATGGTGCTCAGCTCGGTGAGCTGCCGGAACTCACCGCCCTTCTCGCCCAGGGCCTTCAGCAGGGCGCGGGCCTCCTCACGCGCGGCGGCGGAGGCGCCGCCGCTCTGCATGCGCAGGTAGCCGCGGGTCACCTCCTCGGTCTGGGCGTCGTAGTTCAGCAGGCCGGTCTCGCGGCGCAGCCGATCGAGCCGCGTCTCCACGCTGTCCAGCTTGCGTTTGGCGATGGTCATCTCCCGTTCGGAGATGGCGAGCAGTTCGTACGACTTCTCGCGTTGCAGCCTGCGGGCCAGCAGGTCGGTCTGCCGCAGGATCTCCTGCACCATGTCGCGCGCCAGCTGCGGGTCCTCGTCGGTCACCTCGATCTGCACGCTCTCGAAGCGCGTCTTGCCGATCTCCACCCGGTCGTGGTACTCCGCGTCCAGGTAGAACCGGCCCGGCGGCCGCGTGATGTCGATGTCGTAATGGCGGGCCAGGTCGAAGCGCTGCACGAGGCTGTCGCGGATGCTGTTGCTCTCCAGCAATTGCAGCAGCTGGTCCGTGCGGGTCTCGATGCTGTAGCTGGTGAGGTTCACGGGGAACACCGTGGCACTGGAGCGGTAGCGTGGGGTGATGAAGGTGGGCCCGCTGAGCACGGCGCTCAGCACCACGGCCACCACGGCGGTGAGGGCCATCGTGCGCCAGCCGCGGCGGAGCACGGTCAGCGCATGGGACAGGTCGAGCTCAGCGGCCATGGTGGGTCTTGATCTTGCGGACGTTCTCCTGCACCACGATCAGCAGCAGGGCCAGCAGGAAGGCGCTGATGGTGCTGACGGCCACCACGAGCCAGCGCACGGGGTAGCTCTTCTTGTCGGCGGGCTGGGCGTGGTTCACCACGAACTTGTGGGGCAGGTCGCTCTCGTGGTCGGCCTGGGCCTGCTCCAGCTTCATGCGCAGCACGCTCAGGCGCTTCACCTCGTTGAACTGGCGGTCCTGCAGGGTGACGTAGGCGCCGCCGTAGCGGGCCAGCACCTTGAACCGCTCCTCGAACTCGCGCACGGCGCGCTGGTCGCCCTTCACGATGGCGGCGCCGAGGTATTCGTTGTAGCGCTCGGTCTGGGTGTGGTAGTCGTGCACGCCCAGCTGGCGCAGCACGCGCATGCTGTCCTCGATGGCGGCGATCTCCCGCTCCAGCTTGGTCACCTTCTCGGCCACCAGCTGCAGGCCCTTCTCGGCGCGTTCGCGGTTCATGTCCTTCCACACGCTGTCCACCTGCGCGGCGATGTAGTTGGCGATGAGGGCGGCGGTGTCGGGCTGGGGATGCAGCACCTCCACGCGCACGCTGCCGAACTTGGTGTACTCGAAGGTGATGTGGTCCTGGAACGCCTCGCGCAGGTCGGTATTGCGGGTGCGGCTGTCGGGCTTGATGCGGTAAGCCCGCATCAGGTCGAAGGTGGTGGAGGTGCGTTCGCGGATGAGGTCGCTGTTGAGCACCTGCAGCAGCTGTTCGGCGTCCTCCGCATCGCCCAGGGCGAGGATGTCGTCGCGGCCGGTGCTCTGCTCGGTGAGCAGCGCCTTGCTCACCGAGTTGGTGATGGCCGGGAAGAGGATGACCTCGCTCTTGTAGAGGGGGCGGATGATGAAGGCGGCGGCCACCCCGGCCACCATCCCGAACAGGGTGATGCCGAGGATGAGGCGGCGGCGTTCCCAGAGGAAGAGCACCAGGTCGAAGCTGTCGTCCGGCCTGGCGCTGCGGGCGTCGGTCATGGGGGGGTTGTGCAAAAGGAGGCCTAAAGTACGGGTTCGGTCCCGCCCGCTGCCGGGGCCCGCAGGCCGCGCAGGTCGGCGGCCCGAAGGGTGCGTGTGGCGAAGGCCAGCAGCAGGGCGGCAGCGGGCACGCCCAGCAGCACGGTGAGCGGCGCGGCGTCCAGCGCGCCCAGGCCCAGGGCCACGGCGGCGAGCCCGGCGGCGTAAAGCACGGGGCCGCCCCAGGCGGAGGCTCCGCGGGGCAGGCTGAAGCGACGCGCGGCGAGCGCGGCCTGGGCGATGGCCATGGCGGCCTGGGTGATGAGGCTGGCCCAGGCGGCGCCGAGCCCCTGGTGGCGGGGGATCAGCCACAGGTTGAGCGCGAGGTTGGCCACCATGCCCGCGGCCGCGAGCCGGTTCAGGGTGCGCAGGTCGCCGCCGGCGGTGAGCAGCGTGCCGAAGACGTAGGTGGTGCACACGGCCACGAAGGAGACGCCGAGCACGGCCAGCACCGGGGCGCTCTCGGCCACGTGGGCGGTGTAGCGCAGGGCCATCACCTCGGGCGCCAGCAGCACGGCCAGCACGGCCAGCGCCACGGTGCCCGCCCATACGAGCCGGAACGCGAGGCTGGTGAGCGGGGCCACCGGAGCGCCGTCGCCCAGCAGGCGGCTGAACATGGGCAGCAGCAGGCCCGCCAGCAGGTAGCCCAGCATGTTGAAGGCCTCGAAGAAGCGGAAGGCCTGCGCGTAGATGCCCGCCTGCAGCGGTCCGTCGGGCAGCAGGCGCTCCAGCATCACGGTGTCGGTGCGGTAGTAGAAGGTCATCAGCAGCACCAGCAGGGCGTAGGGGAAGCTGCGGCGCAGCAGGTCGCCGGCGGCGCGGCCCGGCCAGCGGGGACGCAGGGCCCGGGTCTGCCGGCGCACCAGGGCCCAGGCCACGCCCACGGCGACCACGTACACCACGGTCTGCGCCTGCACGAACCACAGGATGGGCAGTGGCGCGTCGGGGCCGCGGCCCCACAGCAGCCAGGCCATGCCACCGATCAGCAGGGCGCGGTCCAGCACGCTCAACAGGCTGTCCTGCGCGTAGCGCTGCCCGGCGGCCACGGCACCGCGCAGGAAGAGCAGCAGCGCCGCCAGCGCCTGGTTCACGATGAGCCAGCCCAGCAGGTGCAGCTGCAGGCCGCCGTAGCCGAGCACCAGGGCGGTGGCGAGGGTCACCACGGCGTACAGCACCACCAGGGCGGCGCGCACGCCCAGCAGGCCGGGCAGCTCGGCGGCCATGGTCCCGGGCTCGCGGGCCAGCCGTCGCGTGGTGTGGTTGGTGAGCCCCAGGTCCAGCAGGATGTTGAGCAGGAAGCTCAGGCTCAGCAGCGCGGCGTAGGTGCCGTAGGCGGCCGCGCCCACCCGCTCCTGCACGGCGGCGTCGATGCCCAGGATGTAGAAGGGCTTCACCAGCAGGTTCAGCACCACCACCAGGGCCAGGTTGCGCAGAAAGCGGCCTTGCATCGGGGCGAAGGTGCGAAAGGCGGAGGCAGCATGCACATGGGCACATGGGCACATGCACCGAGGGCCGCCCCGCGATCGCGAAGCGGCCCTCGGCCGGGATCCAGCGAACCACTACCGCGCCACCTTCACGGCCTTCTTCACCACGACGCTGTCGTTGAGGTAGAGCGTGCAGTGGTAGGTGCCCGGCGCCAGATCGGTCGTGTTCCAGTCGTGGGTGTAGCTGCCCACCTCACGCACGGCCTCCTCCAGCACCTCCAGCCGCTTGCCGCTGGCATCGCTGACCTCCAGGCGCGTGCGGCCCGGCGTGGCCACCGTGTAGCGCAGCTGCGTGAGGTCCGCCACCGGATTGGGCAGGATGAATAGGTCGGTGCGTAGGGCCTCGCTTGTCCCTGCACCTGCACCTGCCCCTGCGCCTGCCCCCATCGTACGCTGATCCGT
>JAEUSW010000003.1 GCA_016788285.1 Flavobacteriales bacterium | reverse complement strand
CTTCTCGGGCTCGATGAGCTGCTTGTGCAGGTGCTGGTCGCCGAGCATCTTCTTCATGGCCGCATCGTTGCCCAGGATGGGCGTGTTGATGAAGCCGGGGGCCACGCCCACCACGCGGATGCCGTGCGGGGCCAGTTCCAGTGCGCCGCTCTTGCTCATCATCACCACGGCAGCCTTGGCGGCGTTGTAGTTGAAGCTGCCCAGCGCGGCTTGGAAGCCATAGATGGATGCGGTGTTCACGAAGGTGCCCTTCGCGCCCAGCTTCACCATCTTCTTCGCGGCGTAGTACATACCGTAGTACACGCTGTGTTGGTCCACCTCGATCACCTTATGGTAGCTGGCGGGGTCCATCTCCAAAAAGGGCTTCACCAGGCCGATGCCCGCGTTGTTGAAGATGCCGTTGGCGTGCCGAGCTTCTCCACGGCGAAGTCCACCAGGGCTTCCACCTCAGCGGCCTTCGATACGTCCACCTTCAAGGCGAAGGCCTTCACGCCTTTCGCAGCGATCTCTTGCGCGACCTTCTCCGCGCCTTCCAGGTTGTAGTCGGCGATGATGAGGTCGGCGCCTTTGTTGGCGAGGGCGAGGGCGGCTTGGTGGCCGATGCCGCTGGCACCGCCGGTGATGATGAGGGCTTGGCCTTTCAGTTCCATGGTCGTGGGTGTTGGGGTGCTTTCTGCGTGACGACACAAAGGTGCTGGCAGAAGCCGGTGTCCCGGTTACACGATCCGGTAAAAGCGTTGCACAGAACCTCGTGCTACCCGCTTCTTCGACTCGATCCCGGTTCCGCTACGGCTCCCCGTCGCATCCATCATCCATTTCCCGGACAGCACGGCGGCGCCGGGGATGCACGCACCGGGGCAGATCGCATCAAGCGTCCTGCACGATGCACCGATTCACCTCCGCGCCGTCGACATACCCTTCACCGGAAGCCCGGTGCCTGATCAGCCGGTCAGGGTCGCCCCCGGCCGTGGACGTCAAGCGAGCACCTCACACCGCGAATTGTCCACCCGTTCCAACGTGATGGTCTCGTCACCCTTGGGTAGTTGCCAGATGATGCGGGCACCCTGTCGATAGCCGATCAATGCGGAGCCGAGCACAGAGAGCACCGAGAGTTTGTTCTGCTTCAGGTCCGCATCGGCATGCATCACCAGTTGCAGGCCGTTCCTCCGGCCAGCGGCCATGCCCACATCCACAATGCTGCATACGCGCACCACATCATTGGGCATGTCCTCTTCCTTGCGCACATCGGCGGTGTCGAGTTCCTTGTACAGGCGATCCAGGCTATTGCGCACTTGGATATCGGGCGCATTGTGCCCGATGATCCATGCGCGCATCAGGTCGCGTTCCTTCTCGGAGATGATCAAGCGTGGGTTCTTCATGGTCATATGCGTTTGAGTTCGTCAATGATGGTACGTAGGCTGCTGCGCGCATCGCCGAAGAGCAATCGACAGTTCGCCCGGTCGAACAGCAGGTTCATCTCCCCGGAATAGCCGGTGGCCATGCCGCGTTTCAATACGACCACCTGCTTGGCGGCATAGGCGCGGATGATAGGCATGCCGTAGATGGAGGAGTCGGCATCGGTCTCCGCCGCGGGGTTCACCACGTCGTTCGCGCCGATCACCAGCACGGCATCATAGCGGCCCATCACATCGTTCACGTCCTCCATGCTCAGGATGCTTTCGTAGGCCACGTTGGCTTCCGCGAGCAGTACGTTCATGTGCCCGGGCATGCGGCCGGCCACGGGGTGAATGATGTAGTGTACAGTGGCGCCCATGCGCTCCAGTGCGGTCTGCATCTCCTGACAGGTGCCTTGCGCCTGGCTCACGGCCATGCCGTAACCGGGAATGATGGCCACCTGGCGTGAAAAGGCCAGCAACGATGCTGTCTCGGCAGCGCTGATGGGACGGATGTCCTGTTCGCGTTCGCTGCCCCCCGTATCGCGCTTGATCACACCGGCCAGCACGCTGCGCAGCGTGCGGTTCATGGCTTTGCTCATCTGGAGCGTCAACAGAATACCGGTGGCACCCACGAGCACACCGCCGATCAGCATCACGGTATCCTGGAAGAACATGCCGGCCAACAGTGCCACCAGCCCGTGCAGCGCAACAAGGAAGCAGATCAGCACGGGCATGTCGGCCCCCCCGATGGGCAGGGTGAACAGCGCCCCGAACACGAGCGAGATCACGGCCATGAGCAACAACACCGTGGTGAAGGGGATCACAGGCACCGGGGCGAGCATGTACAGCGCGAACAACGCCACCATGGCCCACAGCAGCGCACGTGCAGCGACGATATGGCCGCGCCTGGCCTTGGGCAGCTTCTTCCCTTCCAACTTGGAATGCGCGACGAGGCTTCCTGTGAAGGCCACGCCACCGAACACGGCGCTCAGCAGCAACAGGCCGCCGGTGGTGCGCATATCATCACCGATCGGATGTGCCAGCCCCTCGATCAGGGCGATGATCACGGCGGCCAGACCGCCGAAGCCATTGAGCATCGCCACCAGTTGCGGCATGCCTGTCATGGGCACCCGCACGGCCAGCAGCCTGCCGATGATGGTGCCTGCGGCCAACAGACCTGCCAAAAGCAGGATATTGAACGTGCCCGCACCGGCCGCGGGTTCGTAGGACGTGATGGCCACGCCGATCAAGGCGACCACAACGCTGATGGCGGCCACGGCGTTGCCCAGCACCGCTCTAACGGGGTCGCCCATGAACTTCAATCCGAGGATGAGCCCGATGGTGGCGAGGAGGAAAAGGAATTCCATGTGTGTGTCGGTATGGATACGGCGGTATGTGGAACGCCGCCCCGTGTGACGGGGGCGGCGTCCACGGATCGTGCACTCAGGGCTTTCGGCCGTCCTTTTTCCTCACCTGGAACATGGCGAGCATGCGGTGGGTGACGAAGAACCCTCCGGCGATGTTGATGGCGCCCAAGAGCACGGCGATGGATGCGAACAGCAGCACCCACACGCGGTCCGGTGGCGTGCTCATCAGCTGGATCAATCCACCGAAGAGGATGATGCCACTGATGGCGTTGGAGCCTGACATCAGCGGGGTGTGCAGCACGGCGGGCACGTTCTTGATCACCTCGAACCCGAGCAGGAGGCTCATGGCCAGGATGAAAAGGCCGTCGATGGACGTGATGTGGTAGGTGAACTCCATGGTCATGTGGATCAGTTGCCGAGGTAGCGCGCGTTGACCACCACGCCGTTCTCCACCACGCGGGTACCGCGCAGGATCTCGTCGTTCGGTCTCTCGGCGTGGTTCTTCAGCAGGTGTTCGATGAAGGCGGTGTAGTTGTTCGAAAGGAGGAAGGAGGTGGAATGCGCGCAACTGCATTCGATGGCGGTGGGCCCCAGGATCGTGACCTCGTTGCGCATCACCGTGGCATCGGGTTCGGTGAGGGCGCAGTTGCCGCCCGTGCCTGCCGCCAGGTCCACGATCACGGCACCGGGTTTCATGGCGAGCACCATCTCCTCGGTGATGAGCAAGGGCGCGCTCTTGCCGGGGATCTTCGCGGTGGTGATCACCACATCGGCCTGCGCCGCCTCGCTGTGGATCACTTCACGGATGCGTTCGAGCTGCTCCGGTGCCTGCTCCACGGCATATCCGCCCGCACTGCGCGTGTCGATGGCACCGTTCACTTCAATGAACGTGGCACCGAGGCTCTCCACCTCCGTGCGCGAAGCGGCACGCACATCATAGGCGCGGACCACGGCCCCCAGCCGCTTGGCCGTCGCTATGGCCTGCAGACCGGCCACGCCCGCTCCCATGACCAGAAACCTCGCAGGGCGTAATGTGCCCCCGGCGCTGGTGATCATGGGTACCGTGGCCAGCGAACGCTCCGCAGCCAACAGCACAGCTTGGTAACCGGAGATGGAGGCCACCGAGGAGAGCACATCCATGGCCTGCGCCAGTGTCGTGCGCGGGATGAGGTCAAGGCTGTACAGCGAGATCCCATTGTGGGCGTACGCATCCACCACGGCGCGGTCGTTCAACACATTGAAGAAGCCGAGGAAGGTCTTCGGTCCGTCCAGCTTCTCGCCTCGGTAATGACTGTCATGGCCCAGGATGACATCGGCCTGTTGCATCACATCAGCACGCCCATCCACCAACTCGGCCCCTGCCTCCAGGTAGGCTTCGTCGGTGAATCCTGCCGCGCGCCCGGCCCCCTTCTGCACGAGCACCTTCACCTGTGGGCGTAACCGGGCCACACCCGCCGGGGCAAGCGCCACCAGGCGGCGACGTTCGCCCTCTTTCAGAACACCAATGCTGCGCATGGCCTATGGGAAGATACCGCGTTCCTTGTAGGTCTTCTCCAGTCGTCGCAGTGCCACGATGTAGGCACTGGTGCGCCAGTCGGTGTCGAATTCCTTCGCCGTGCTCATCACACTGGTGAAGGCGCTGGCCACCTTATCCTGGATCCGCTCCAACACTTCGTCGATCTTCCAGATCTCGCAACGCTTGTTCTGCAACCACTCGTAGTAGCTGCCGATCACCCCCCCGCTGTTGCACAGGATGTCCGGGATGATGTCCACGCCGTTGGCACGCAGGATGGCTTCACCTTCGGTATTCGTAGGACCGTTGGCCCCTTCTGCTACGACCAACGCGTTGATGCTGCCAGCATTGGCCGCCGTGATCTGATTGCCGAGGGCGGCGGGCACCACGATATCGCAATCGATCGCAAAGAAGCGTTCCGGCGCAATGGTGCCGGCTCCCTTGAATCCGGTGAGGTTGCGACCGTTGGCAGCACTGTGTTCGTTCAGTGCCTCCGGATCGATGCCCGAAGGTTCGTGATAGGTCGCTCCTGCATCCTGCACGCCAACGAGGATCGCTCCTTCGCGTTGCAGGAAATGTGCGGTCCAGTAGCCCACATTACCGAAACCCTGTACGATGTAGCGCATGCCCTTCAGCGATCGGTTGGAACGATCGGCCCAGGTCTTCAGCGTGGCCACCACACCGAAGCCGGTGGCGCGGTCGCGGCCTTCAAGCCCACCTGCACCCAAAGGCTTCCCGGTGACCACATGCAGGTTCGCGAAGCGATTGGATGGTGATTTCGTGCTGGAGTAGGTGTCCGCGATCCACGCCATGATCTGCGCGTTGGTGTTCACATCCGGCGCGGGGATGTCCAGGTCAGGACCGATGTTGTCACCCAGGGCATAGGCGAAGCGACGCGTGATGCGCTCCAGTTCACCTTGCGAGTACTTCTTCGGGTCGATCTCGATACCGCCCTTGGAGCCGCCATAAGGAAGACCGGCCAATGCGGTCTTCCACGTCATCCAGATGGCCAGTGCGCGTGCGGAATCCAGGTCGACGGTGGCATGGTAACGCAGTCCGCCCTTGTACGGCCCGAGCGCATTGTTGTGCTGCACACGGTAGCCCGTGAAGACCTCGATGGTGCCATCGTCCAGCTTCACCGGGAAGTGGACCACGATCTCGGTGTTGGTCTTCGAGAGGATCTTGCGCACGCCGGGGTCGAGCTTCATGACGTCCGCAGCATGGGCGAACTGCTCCATCACGACATCATACATGCCTTGCTTCTTCACCGGCGTTGGGCTTGTTGTGGTTTCCATGGGGGTGGATCGATCATTCATAGTGTTGGCAGTGCAGCACCACTTGTCCAGGCTTGCGCAGGGCACAGGTGCGGACGTTGTCGCAATTGTTGCATAAGCCGGCCACCGGCACAAAGGCGTGGTCGGCCACGGCAGTTCCGTTCATCGGTACGTGCGGTGCACGGACCACTTCATGCAGATCGCAATACTGCACACGTCCTCTTGCGGCGATCCGCAGCACGCAATCCGGCGCGCTCACGCAGTTGGTGCACAGTGATGCTTGCGCAATGGCGCTCGTGCGTGGTTCTTGGTCCATCGTTCCCACCACCAGCCAACGGATGTGCCAAAGAGGCCCCACGGGAGCTTCGCAGCCTGGAGGGATGACGTCTCTCCCTACGCCATCAAGGCTCACAGGGACACTAGAGCGAACCGACCCCCACATTGTTCAAGCCGGGGACCGTCCGGGGGTGCCGGGGCATTATGTTCCGGCCGGGGTGTTCTGCCCCGGTACGTTCTTGAGCTTCTCACGCAACGTTTTGCGATCGATGCCGAGCACTTCCGCCGCCTTGGTCTTGTTCTGCCCGACGGCCTCCAGCACCCGGGCGATGTGTTGTCGCTCCACCTCGGCCAGGGGGAGCAGTTCGCCTTTCGCCGGGGCCCGCGGTGCTTCCACCTTCATATACGCGGGCAGATCATCCATGCCCACCGGCTCATCCTTCATGATCACCAGGCGGTGGATGAAGTGCTCCAGCTCACGCACATTGCCCGGCCAGGAATACCGCTCGATCGCCGCCATCACCGCCGCAGGGATGCGCGCCAGTGGTTTGCCCAGTTCCTTGCTGTAGCGTTCATTGAAGTGCTGAACGAGCAGGGGAATATCCTCCCTGCGGTCGCGCAACGTGGGCAACTCCATTTCAAGCAGGTTCAGGCGGTAGTACAGGTCCTCGCGGAACGTGCCCTGGCGGATCATGGCGCCGAGGTCGGAATTGCTGGCCGAGATCAGGCGCACCTGCACGCGTTGCGGCCTGGTGGAACCCAGCATGGTGATCTCCTTATCCTGGATCGCCCGCAAGAGTTTGGCCTGCACGGCGGGGCTCGCATTGCCGATCTCATCCAGGAACAGGGTTCCACCATCCGCGGCCTGGAAAAGGCCCACGCGGTTGGTGACGGCACCGGTGAAGGCCCCCTTCACGTGTCCGAAAAGCTCGCTTTCCAGCAACTGGTCCGGTATGGCACCGCAGTTCACCGCGATGAAAGGCGCCGAGGAAAAGGTGCTGTTATAGTGGATGGCGCGGGCCACCATCTCCTTGCCGGTGCCACTTTCGCCGCGCAGCATCACGGTGGCTCGGTTGGCACTGGTGCGTTCGATCATGCGGTACAGCGCCTGCATGGCCGGTGACCGACCGACAATGCCATGGAACGAACTGCGACCATCCGCCTCCTTGGGAGGGGTGACCGCTGGAGGCTGTCGCTGGATCACATTGCTCACCGCACGCTCCAGTTCATCCTGCGTGAAGGGTTTGGTGATGTACTCCACCGCCCCCAGCTTCATCACCTCCACCGCATCCTGTACGTTGGGATAGCCGGTGACCACCAGCACGGGAATGTCGGGATGGTGCTGGGAGATGTAGCGCACCAACTGGATACCCCCCACGCCGGGCATGTTCAGGTCGGTGATCACCAGGTCCACAGCGCCCTGGCCCATGAGGTCGATGGCATCCACCACGTTGGCGGCCGTGTAGGGCAACAGACCCATCGCTTGCACGCTGCGGCGCAGCAGTTCCAGCATGTCCGGCACATCGTCCACGAGCAATACCGAGGGACGCTGGTTCATGGCTGCTGCGGTAGGGGGAAGGAGAGGGTGAACAAGGTGCCGGTTCCGGGCGTCGAACTCACGGTGATGTGCCCACCATGGGCCTTCATGATGCCATGGACCACCGCGAGGCCGAGCCCAGTGCCCTCTCCGGTGGGCTTGGTGGTGAAGAAGGGTTGGAAGATGCGCGGTATGTTCTCCGCAGGGATGCCGCTGCCATTGTCCTGCACGTGGATGATGGCGTACTCGGCGGAGCGTTCCGTGGCGATGCGCAGATGGCCGCCCACTGCCATGGCAGCCAGTGCGTTCAGGACCAGGTTGCTGATCACTTGTGCGAACTGCACCGCATCGACCCGGGCCACCAGCGGTGGGGAACAGAGGTCCAGCTCGATGCGCACGGCCCG
Organism: Flavobacteriales bacterium; assembly: GCA_016788285.1. GTDB lineage: Bacteria > Bacteroidota > Bacteroidia > Flavobacteriales_F > PHOS-HE28 > PHOS-HE28. Next base: position 19,346 of record JAEUSW010000003.1, on the reverse strand, counting down.
CTCGTCCGAACGATGTTGCAGCAAACGGAGCGTCTGGCGCACCTGCTCGTTCACATCGAGCAGGTGGAACTGGCTGGGCATCTCGCAGCTGAAGTACATCAACTTCTTCACGATCTCCCGTGCGGCCAGGGCGGAATCGATGATGCGTTGCAGGTCGGCCTGCCGCGCGGGGACGGTCTCTCCCCGTTTCAATAGTTCCGCGAAGCCCAGCACGTTGCCCAGTGGCGTGTTCAGTTCATGGGCGATGCCGGCGGTGAGTTCGCTGAGCACGGTGAGGCGATCGGTGTTCAGCAGGTGCCGATCGAGCATCGCCTGGTGTTCGCGCTGTTCATACCGCTCCACGATGGAAGCCACTTCCAAGGCCAGCTTGTCCAGCAATTGTTCCTCCTCGGGGAGGAAGACGGACTGGTGGCGGAGCTCGATGTCATCCGGATATGCGACCACCAAACGGCCCCGGTGCGATCCATCGATGACGATGGGAGCCGTCAATCGCCGGGTGCCGAGCGGAGGCCTGCCGACCTGATCAGCGTCCAGTGTCAGCGAGGCCTGCAGATGCTCCGGCCACTGCCAGCCTTGCGGGATGATGGTCAGAACGGCGTCCAGGGTGGCGCGCAACGTTGCTCTTGGCGCTTGTGCCACCCGTGCCAAGGCGTACAAGCAGCTCAGCTCCTTGATCCGCTCGCGTAATTCGGCGGCCGAACCTTCGTTCACACCGTTCGCATCATGCACGGCAGTGGCCATGGCGCAAAGGTAGTCGGGGCCTCAACGGTGGAAGCTCCCTACGCTCGGTGCGCTGCGCGGGGTCCCGTGCCTGCGCCCGCTTCCGGCTCGCACGCCGAGATCATCACCCCATGTACCTGATCGATCCGGTCCATTTCTTCCGGTGTGGCCGTGCGCTGCACCTCGGGGAACAATACGCGCTCCTCGAAACGGATGTGGGCCTCCAGTTCTTCCTCCACCAGACCGAGTGTGGTCCGCGGATCGACCGTTCGGAGGAAGAGGCGCGCGATCCTCCGGTGTTCAGCTATGGCCCGCTGTACCAAGGGGTTACCCCGACCCAGCACAGGAAACACCACTTCCTCCTCCACGGCGAAGTGCGGCAGCAGGTCGGCGTGGAAGAAGGCGCGGCATTCGTTCAGCACCAGATCGTGGTCCGCGCGGGCTTGAAGCTCGCGCCGGATACGCCTGCAGAGCAACAGCCCTTGATGATGTTCACGGCTCAACGGCCGCAGCAGCGGATGGCGCTCAAGCGGAGGCATGCTGCAGGGTCTGCTCCAGTTCCACGGCTTTCGGGAAGAGGATGTTGTTCTCCAGATGGATGTGCCGGTGCAGGTCCTGCTCGAACTCCTGTAACAGCGCGATTGCCGCACGGTACGTGTTGCAGCCGTCGGACGGTGGTGTGTACCCGTTGGTGAGCGCGGCGATGCGTTGGAAGCGCTCGCCTTCTTCCTCGTGCTCATGCTTCATCATGTTCACGGGGTTCTCCACGGTACCAAAATGTGGCACAGGCACGGGGCTGGCTTCACGTTGGGCCAGTTCCATGCGCTTGATGAAGGGGAAGAGCAGCAGCTCCTCTTTCTTCATGTGCATGGCCATGGCGCCCGCACATGCCTCGAATTCACGGGTGATGTCGAACAGTTCGGGGTGTTCCGCGCCATGCACCTTGCAGAGCTTGGCCAGGTATTGCAGCAACACGGGCGTGCGGTCGTTCACATAGCCGTGGTGTACTTGCTCGATGTGCTCCGCCAGATGCGTCAATGTCCAAGTGGTCGGATCGTCCCCCGTGGGCTTGCCATGTTGCAGTACTTCAGTGATCTCGCGGTCCAGCGTGGCAGCATCGAGGTCCTTGCCACGGCAGACCTCTTCCACGGTACGGCCGCCCTTGCAGCAGAAGTCGATGCCATGACGGGTGAATACGCTCGCGGCGCGGAAATCCTCGGCCACGATGGAGCCGATGGTGCGATCAGGGGTGATGTTCATGGGAAATGTTGTTCGGACCAGCGATCGGTCGGTGGAGCGTGGAGGGGTCGAGTTGAGCATCATCACTACCGGTCACGGGTAGGCGATCGTCGGTGTGTCATTGGATGAAGCGTTCGGGATGTGCGCGGTGGAAGGCGATGCGTTCCATGAACATCGCCGCCATGCGTTCGGCATTGCTCAGCGCCAGATCGGCCACCGGGCCATTGAAGTGCTCGCGTACCGTAGTTCGGAACAACGACAACCAGCGATCGAAATGATCCTGCTGCACGGGCAGTTCCTTGTGCGGACGGAAGGGTGCGCCTTGGTAACTCTGTTCACCGATCAGCACCGTTCCCCAGAAGGTGTACATCTTCGCCAGGTGCGCCGGCCAGCGGTCCTGGATCACTCCGCTGAAGATGCCGCCGAGCATCGGGTCCACACGCACTTTGTCGTAGAAGGAATCCACCAGCAGGCGGATGTGTTCCGGTGTTGCGATATCCGGGCGTCGGCTCATGGCACTGCGGGCTCCCAATACAGGGTGAAGTAGAAAGCGGCAAATCCGATGAAGGCGATGAGCAGCACCCAGACCCACGAGGGTATGGCCTTCGGTGTTTCCGATCCGGTGATCAGGAACACATCCTTGCGTTCGCTTCCATAGGCGTTGATGGTAATGGGGATGCGGTCCTCCACCACTTCGCCGGGCTTCAGACCCAGCACGGTGATGGATGGTCCATTGCGCACTTCGAACGGGATCGTACGGATACCCTCAACCCTGTTGGTACTGCGGGCCACGATGCGCAACGTATGCGGACCATCGGGTAATTTGGTGGTGTCGAAAAGGAACTTCACCGGCGGAGCGAACTCCGCGAACGGTGCGGGATCGTCATCGAGAAATAGCTTGATGTGGCGGTCCTCAGCCATGGGTCAGCTCGGAATTGCGCAGCACGGTGCGTTTGATGTGGCCGGGGTCCTGTTCGCCGGGACGTACCAGATACTTCACGGCGAACACCAGGGTGATCACTACGATGACGGCCGAGACCCAGATGATGGGCATGTCCCAATCGCTTTGCGGACCGGTGCCATGGGTGATCCCCTGCAAGGCCTTGGGTTGCTGTTTCTGGCAGGCATCACATGCCCATACAGGCGTGATGGACAACATGAACAGAACGAACGCGAGGGTCCTCATGGCTGCAGCGCGGTTGTGGGTGCTACAGTGGAACGCACGGCCTTCACGGCATCGGCGGTCGTGGCGGGCGCGTTGTTGCCGAAGCTGGAGCGCACATGGTTCACCACGGCGGCGATCTGCGCATCGGTGAGCATCTCGGCCTGCGCGGGCATCACGCCGAATTCGGCGCGGGCGTCGTAGCCACTGAGGACGATGGTGATCATCTGCGTGGGATCCTCGTCGTTCACTATGGTGCTCCCTGTCAGCGGGGGGAACGCACCGGCCAGTCCTTTGGCATCGGCCTGGTGGCAAGCGGAGCAGGTTTGTGCGAAGATCGCCCCACCATCGGGCAAAGCATCGGGTGCGGTGAGCGCGACAGCCTCACCATTCGCGCCCGGCGATGACAGGAACACGGCCGGTGCCGTGCCTTCAGGCAAAGGCGCCTGCTTCAGCGAGATGAGATAGGCCACCAGGTCGTTCCCCGCCTGTGTGGCGATCAACTTGTTCCTCGGGTCCTTCAACCGATCCGCGGGTACGGGCACCAACACCTGGCCGATCGCCGCTGCGGGATCAACCTCCTCGAACAGCCAGCCGTAACGCGGCATGATGGACCCCTTCACCAGCATGCGCGGGTCGTACAGGTGCAGCAGGTGCCACTGCTCACCGGGCTGCCGTTGACCGATGCTGGTGAGGTCCGGCCCGGTGCGTTCGCTACCGAGCAGGGAGGGCGATTGCTGCCACACGTTCATGCGTTGCTTGCTGTAGTGGTAGTCGCTTGGAATGGATGGGCGCGAGCCCCAAACACGGTCCATCTCGATGTTGCGCACCTGCTGGGTGTGGCAGGCCACGCAGCCTTCGGAGATGTAGATCGCGAGACCACGCCGCTCGGCTTCGGTCATCACGGGCATGCCGGGAAGCGGTTCATTGTGCTGCATGGTATCAGCCGGCACCACCGCGATCAATGTGCTCAACAGAACGAAGACCAGCAAGGCGACATTCACCAGATTCGCATGATCCCTGTGGAAATCGATCATGGTCTCAGGAGGTTGGCAGTGAAGCGGCCGGAACCGTTGATGTGCGCGCCATGGTATGGAGATTCCATGCGAAGAGGAGGTGCGAGAGGAACATCAGCGAACCACCGATCGCCCGCCATGTCCAGTAACCTCGTGTGTTCACCACCGTGTCGATGAAGGGTACGCCCGCGATCCAGTCCATGCCCTTCGCCGTTCCACCAGCCATGAGGGAGACCGTATAAGCGAAGAGGCCCACGAAGGCCAGCCAGAAGTGCGCGCCCACCAGCAGTTGTGAAGGCTCACGACCGGTCATCTTCGGCAGCAGGGCATAGACACACGCCCACAGGATGAAGGTGATGATGCCGTACATGGTCATGTGCGAGTGTGCCACGTTGAAATCCGTGAAATGCCACACGTGGTTGGTGAACCGGAAAGCCTGGAAGCTGCCTTGTGTGCTGCCCACGAAGTAGTAGACCACGCCCACCAGGAAGAACGGCAGCACGTAGCTCTTGCCGATGACGCCCCAGCTTCCGCGCATGGTCATCAGGAAGTTCGTGGTACCGGCGATCACCGGAATGAACATGCCCGCACTGAAGACGATGGCCACCGTTTGCAGCCACCAAGGCAAGGGCGAGAACACGAAGTGGTGCGTGCCGATCAGTGTGTAGAAGAGCATTTGCGTCCAGAAGGCCAGCACACCCAGCGAGTAGGAATAGATGGGCTTGTTCAGCGACGCGGGCAGGTAGTAGTAGATCAGGCCGAGCGTGAAGGTCATGAACCACATGCCCACACCTTGGTGCATGTAGTAGCCCTGGATGATGGTCTCTCCCAAACCGTTCTGGTACCACGGCAGGTAGCCGATGGTGGCCAGCACGATGGTCCATACCAACGCGGCCAGGATGTACCAGTTGCTCACGTAGATCTCGGCGATCTTGCGCCGCTTCACCGTGGCGTAGAAGTTACGGAAGGTGATGATGAGACCGAGGGCGAAGAGCAACGCCACCGGCCAGATGTATTCGCGGTACTCGCCTCCCCCATTGTTGATGCCTGCCATCAGGCACGCGTTGCCGACCACCACCGAAGCGTTGATCAGACCCCACGCCCACCATGCCCGTCGGTAGCTATGGATCACGGTGGACGACGTGCGGGCGATGACGAAATACCCCAGCCCGATCATGGCCAGCGAAGCCCAGCCCCAGAACACCGTGTTGGTATGCACAGGCCGCAGCCTCCCGAAGGAAAGCCACTCCACTTCGTCCATGTCGGGCCACACGAACTTCATGCCCAGGTATTGCCCTACCATGGTGCCGAAGACCAGCCAGAACGTGGCGGCACCCAGATACCATACCACCAACTTCTGGAGCTGTGGTGGCACATCCAGTTTCGTGCGCGAGTAGATCTTCTCGTCCACCAAAGGATTGTCCGGCTCGCTCGTTGAACGGCTGATCAGCGCCTTGTCGTCGAACGCCTCCTGTGTTCCGCCCAGTTCGTCCCCGCGCAACTTGAACTGCAGGGCGGCCTTGCGTCGTGCTAACGGTCCGGTGAGCGCAGCGGTGTCCATCGCCAACAGGTCGTCGTCCGACACCTCTGCAGCAGAGGCCCGTCCGGCTTTGATCCGCGCGATGAGCACTTGTACGCGAGCTGTGATAAGGAGCGAGCCGATGAAGAGCACGATGCCCAGAAGCACTAGCGTACCCACGATGCCAGGTTGGGTCAAAATGCCGCTTCCGGTGTCGAGAAGGATCATGTGTGATCGGATGGTCGGGGCAATATTAGGACATTCTTGTCCGATTTCCACCGATGCGCATAACCGCATCGGTGGTCTCCCCCCCATCCGGAACCGGCGGGCGCCGGCCTCAGCGCTTCAGGTATGTCGTTCCCCTTTCCAGCCCGAGCGACAGCGTGTGCACGTCGGTGCTCTCCAGCATATGGCGCAGATCATCCCGCACCTGTTGGAAGTGATCGTGAAGGGGACAGGGCTTCCTGGCATTGCACTGGGGCAGACCCATGCCACAGCCCTTGTAAACGTGGTCGCCGTCGATGGCCTTCACTACCATGTTCAGCTTCACCTTCTTGGCCTTTGCCGGCGGTAGGTCGAACCCACCCCTGGCGCCCTTGGTCGAATCCAGAATACCCGAGCGTGCCAGCTGTTGCAGCACTTTCGCGGTGAAGGCCTGCGGCGAGCCCGTGCTTCTCGCGATCTCGACCAAACTCATGCGGCGCCCATGGCGTCCCTCCATGGCGATGAGGACCGTGGCGCGTATGGCGTACTCGCACGTCTTGGAGAACATGGTGCGAAAGTAGAGGGCAGGTGGTCGCTCTTCAGCTTACGAGCACCTCTGGCCACACCCATGCAGGGTTCCGCGCCGCATCGGGGGCCTGTCATGTCCTTTCAAATGTGGACGGACTATGCTACGATGGATCCGAGTTGTTCCCTCGGCCATCCGATAGCATGCGGACCTATCGTCAAGCACTCCTCGACGCCGGCGTTCGCAACCCGGTCCCGAACGGTGGGAGATCCGCCCGAACGGATATCATGCAGGCGCACATCCGATACGGGACGCCTCACCGATGTGACCCAAGCACGGAACACCCCGTCACGCGGTAGAGGCGGTCCGGTAGCCAAGGACGTGATCCTGCTCGCTGCCGGTGTGTCGACCACCGGGGTGCCGTCACTGCGCTCCATGCCCCACCGCCGCTTTGTACGTTTGACCCACTCCAGAACCACATGCGTAAACTCTTCTATGCCCTCAGCTTGTTCCTGCTCGTTCTTGTCGCGGTCGTGGGCTACTGGCACCGCATCGTGCTCTGGTCGTACGTGGTGCTGATACCCCTGGTGATCATCGGCATCAACAACGTGCTTCAGGAGAAGCATACCATCATGCGCAACTTCCCGGTACTGGGCTATGCGCGCTATTTCTTCGAGTTCATCAGCCCGGAAATGCAGCAGTACTTCATCGAGGGCAATACCGATGGACGGCCCTTCAGTCGCCAGCAACGTTCGCTGGTCTATCGCCGCGCCAAGAATGTGATGGACACCGTGCCTTTCGGCACGCAGATGGACCTGTACCATGGCGGTTACGAGGGTATGCGACATTCCATTTTCCCTGCGCCCTTGTTGGAAGTTCCGCCACGTGTGCGGTTCGGCGGTCCCAAATGCACGCAACCCTACGATGCGTCGCTGCTCAACATCTCGGCCATGAGCTTCGGCTCGATGAGCGAGAACGCCATCAAGGCCTTGAACGCGGGGGCAAGAAAAGGCGGATTCTTCCATAACACGGGTGAAGGCGGCCTCAGCCATCATCACCTGGAGCCCGGCGGTGATATCGTCTGGCAGATCGGCACCGGCTATTTCAGCTGCCGCGATGCCAACGGTGTTTTCGACCCCGAACTCTTCAAGACCAAGGCTGCGTTGCCTCAGGTGCGTATGATCGAGGTGAAGTTGAGCCAGGGCGCGAAGCCCGGCCACGGAGGCATTCTGCCCGCCGCGAAGAACACGCCCGAGATCGCGCGGATCAGGCACGTGCAACCGGGCACCACCGTTTACTCACCGCCCTGGCACAGCGCCTTCAGCGACAGCGAAGGCCTGCTGCGCTTCGTGGACCGGCTGCGTGACCTGTCCGGCGGCAAACCCGTGGGCTTCAAGTTGTGCATCGGCAAGGCCGAGGAGTTCACCGATATCTGTGAGAAGATGGTGGCCACCGGCCTGATGCCCGACTTCATCACCGTGGACGGTGCGGAGGGCGGTACGGGCGCAGCGCCGTTGGAGTTCTCCGATTCGGTGGGCATGCCCATCGTGCCCGCCCTGATGTTCGTGAACAACTCCTTGAAGCACTACGGGCTGAAACAGCACATCCGCATCATCGCCAGCGGCAAGGTGATCTCGGCAGCGGATCTCCTGAAGATGCTTGCGCTGGGCGCTGACGCGTGCAACAGTGCGCGCGGCTTCATGTTCGCGCTGGGCTGCATCCAGGCCTTGCGTTGTAACACCAACAACTGCCCCGCCGGCGTGGCTACGCAGGACCAGGGTCTGCAACGGGGGCTCGTCGTCACCGACAAGACCGAGCGCGTTTACCATTTTCACCGCAACACGCTGCACGCGGCCATCGAACTGTTGGGGGCCTGCGGCAAACGCCAGTTCACCGAAGTGGGCATGGACATGTTCGTACGCGGCGATGAGTTCGTGCGCATGGCGGACCACTATTTCCCCGATCATCTGGTGGACACGCTGCGCCAGCAGGTGAACGTGGAGCGCACCCGGGAAGGCGCGGAACCGGTCTGACGGTTCTTTCGACGTACTGTAGGTGCAGGCCTTCGAGGAGCCGATCCGGCCTGTGCCGACCGGGTACAACCGCTCACCCGAGCAGCTTCCGCACCGCCTCAAGGAACTCAGCGGGTGTTCGCCCTGTGCGCTTCTTGGGCGCTCGGTCAAGGCCGCTCAATGCGACGGTTTGAACCCCGTCTCCAATGGCAACGGGATCGGATCGTGCTCGCCGGGCGGCATCACGAACTCCTGCTTGCGCCAGCGTTCCCTGGCCGCGTCGATCAGGGCCTGGCTGGTGGCCACGAAGTTCCAGTAGATGAGGCGCTCCTCGGGGAAGGGCTCGCCGCCGAAGAGGTACACCGCGGTGCCCGGCGCCATGGTGAAGATGCAGAGCCTGGCATCCTTCGCGACCAGTAGCAGCCTGGGGCCGAAGAGCTCCCCGCCATCACGCACTTCACCTTGCAGGATGTAGAGTCCTGCTTCACCGTACAGCTCGTTCCCGATCCGCACCGTGCAACCGGTGTCGGAGCGGATCTCAAGCAGGTACAGCGGGCTGTGCACGGGCACTGGCGATCGGCGGCCCAGCACATCGCCTGCGATGACCTTGAAGCGCGCGCCATCCTGCTCCCATGTGGGCAGCGCAGAGGCTTCCACGTGGTGGAACGCGGGGTCCATCAACTCCAGGTGCTTGGGCAGGGCCACCCAGATCTGCAGGCCGTGCATGGACTTGTCCACCCCACGCAGGCGGTCCGGCGTGCGCTCACTGTGCAAGATGCCCTTGCCGGCCGTCATCCAGTTCACCGCACCCGGCGTGATCTCCATCGCGGTGCCCAGGCTGTCGCGGTGCATCACCGCGCCCTCGAACAGGTAGGTGAGCGTGCTGAGGCCGATGTGCGGGTGCGGCCCGATGTCCATGTTGGCATGATCGTCCATGCGGACCGGACCCATGTGGTCGATGTAGATGAAGGGCCCCACCATGCGCTTGCCGCGGAAGGGAAGCAGGCGCCCCACAAGGAAGTTGCCGATGCTGCGTTCACGTTCCTCGATGACGAGGCCGATGTTGGACATGGCGGTGGATGTGTGTCAGGCAATGTACTGCGCAGGCGAGAGCACACACCTGCGTGCCATCAGCTCCCGCGATCCGTATCGGTTGATGCCGGCCTTCAGGAGCTCCCCTCCCTTCGCCGCGCCGACCTTTACATTGTATTCGGAATGAACCTGACGATCGAGAACATCCTGCTGGTCGGCTCCCTGCTGCTCTTCGTGAGCATCATCGTGGGGAAGACCTCCTACAAGTTCGGTGTGCCCACGCTGCTGTTGTTCCTGACCATCGGCATGCTGGCCGGTTCCGACGGGATCGGCGGCATCCACTTCGAGGATCCCAAGACGGCCCAGTTCATCGGCGTGGTCGCCCTCAACTTCATCCTCTTCTCGGGCGGGTTGGATACCAATTGGAACGCGGTGAAGCCCATCCTGCGGGAAGGCATCGTGCTATCCACCTTGGGCGTCCTGCTCACCGCCCTATCGCTCGGCCTGTTCGTCTGGTACGTGACCGACTTCACCTTCTATGAGAGCATGCTCCTGGGCTCCATCGTATCCTCCACGGACGCCGCCGCCGTGTTCTCCATCCTGCGGTCGAAAAGCCTTGCGCTGAAGACGAACCTGAGGCCCACGCTGGAGCTGGAGAGCGGAAGCAACGACCCCATGGCCTACGTGCTCACCATCGCCTTCCTTTCCTTGGTGGTGAACCAGGACCAGGGCCTGGCATCGGTCATCCCCTTGTTCATCCAACAGATGCTGGTGGGCGGCCTTGCCGGCCTAGGTTTCGGCGTGCTGAGCAGAACCATCATCAACAAGATCCATCTCGACTTTGAGGGATTGTACCCGGTCCTGGTGATCGCGCTGATGTTCGTCACCTTCTCCGCCACGGACTCCGTGGGAGGGAACGGTTTTCTTGCCATATACATCTGTGCCGTCTACCTGGGCAACCAGGACCTGATCCACAAGAAGACCATCCTGAAGATGTATGACGGTCTCGCCTGGCTCATGCAGATCGTGCTGTTCCTCACGCTGGGCCTGCTGGTCTTCCCTTCGCAGGTGGTCCCGGTCATGGGCATCGGCCTGTTGGTCTCGCTGTTCCTGATCGTGGTGGCCCGGCCCGTGAGCGTATTCCTGAGCCTGGTGTTCTTCAGGATGCAGCTCCGGCGAAGGTTCTACATCTCCTGGGTGGGCCTGCGGGGCGCCGTGCCCATCGTGTTCGCGACCTACCCCTTGCTGGCGGGGATCGACAAGGCCCCGATGATCTTCAACATCGTCTTCTTCGTGTCCGTCACATCCGTCCTGATCCAGGGCACCACGCTCGGCATCGTGGCCAGGTGGTTGCATGTGGCCCTGCCGGAACGGATCAAGCCCATCACCGAGAGCGAAAAGCTCATCATCGATCTGCCCAAGTCGACCCTGCAGGAGATCGAGATCCAGCCCCACTTTCAGGCGGTGAACAAACGGATCGTGGACCTGAAGTTCCCACGCTCGGCATTCATCGTCATGATCAAACGGGACGATGTGTACCTGCGCCCCGGAGGTTCCACCGTGATCCGGCCGAACGACCGGTTGATGGTCCTGGCCGACCGTGAGGACGATTTCACACAGGTGCATGATCGGCTTCACAGAACTGAGACCTCAAACACCACCTAGCGGAATGAGAAAGCGATTCATCCTGCTCATCGACTTCTCGGAGAGTTCAGTGAACCTCCTCAAGTATGCCGCCGACTGGGCCACAAGGACCGAAGTGGAGATCATGCTGGTGCATCAGACGGTCGTGGTAGCACCGGCTCTCACGGACATCGAAAGCAAGAGGCGGATCGCCGAACACGCGAATGCGGAGGCGCGCAGGGAGTTGCGCGCGCTTGCCCAGGCACACCTTCCACACGAGGTCAAGGTGTCGCATACCGTGTCTGAAGAACCGTTGCGCACAACCCTCTCGCGCCTGTTGGTACAACCCTTCCAGGACCTGGTCCTGGTCGGCATGAAAGGGACCGGTCTTCTCAAACAGCTCCTACTGGGCAGTGTGGCCATGGAGGTGATCACCAACACCGGCAACTGCATTGTGGCCGTGCCGCAGGATGTGAAGGCCTTCTCACAGTCCACCATCCATGTGTCCGTCACAGAGAAGTACCCGTTGAACATCCCGGAGCTGAACAATTACCTCCAGTTCCTGGGCGAGCCGGATCTGAAGATCACGTTCTTCTATCTGGCCGGACCCAACGAAGGCACCGATGACATCGAGAAGCGCTTGCGGGAATACTCCGACCTGTTCGCCCCTCGCTTTGCAACGGACTTTGCCATATTCATTGGAGCGGACCCCTTTCAGGATATCAAGAGGATCGTGACGAACAGGGCTGATGAGGTGCTGGTGGTGCAACGTGGTTCGCGCCTGTTGACGGACCAGCTCTTCCGGAGATTCCTGATCAACGAATTGGTGTACGAGGGGCACATCCCCTTGGTGGTGCTGCCGTAGCCCGGTCGTGGAGGATCATGTGCTGCCGAACGGACCGGCGACGGCCGAACAGCACCTCATGCCACCAGCTTCCGCATCTCCTCGCGGAACTCGGAGGGCGTCTGCCCCGTGTTCTTCTTGAACACACGGGTGAAGTACGCCTTCTCGTTGAAGCCGAGGTCGAAGCCGATCTCGCTCACCGGCTTGTCGGTGGCGATCAGCAGGTTCTTCGCCTCGATCAGCTTGCGCGTCTCAATGATACGGCTCACGCTCTGCTGCAGGATGTGCTGCGTGATGAGGTTGAGGTTGCGCGGGCTCATGAAGAGCTGCGAGGCGTAGAACTCCACGTCGTGGGGCTGGCGGAAGTTCTCCTCGAGGATGCGCAGAAAGTGGCGGAAGGTCTCTTTCTGTGTGACGGGGGCCGCCTCCTCGTCCGGGTGCAGGCGCCGGTGCTCGCTACGAATAAGGGTGAAGAGCGCGCTGAGCAACTGCCGCACAACGGCGAGGTCGGGCTCGGGCTGATGCAACTCGCCTTCGATGAGGTCGCACACGGTGAGCAACCGGTTGAAGCAGCGCACATCGGGCAGGGCGATATCCGCGTTGGCGTGGAAGAAGGCATACAGCTGGAACGTGGTCTCGGGGATGAACTCGCTGCGGAAGCGCAGCACCCGCATGTCGCACCTGCCGTCCTTCAGCACAGGGCGCACGCGGTGTACCTTGCCCTTGGTGACGAAGCTGACGAATGGCGCGGCGATGGTGGCGGTGCGAAAGTCGATGAAGTGCTCCATGCGCCCCTCCACGCCGATGATGAGCTCCTCGAAGTCGTGCTGGTGCGGCTCATCGGGCGCTTTCGCTATACGTTGCGCCTCAGCGGCATCCACGCGGAACAGGCGGAAGAGCTGGTCCATGGCACCAAGGTAGCCTGCGCGCCATGGACCCCATCGCCACGTCGCCGGAACCCTTTCACGTTCCCGGCTGTTCCATCCCCATCCGTCTCACCACCTACACCCCATGCTCAAGATCGTCCACCTCGCCACGTGCAGCACCTGCCAGCGCATCCTGAAGGAGATCCCCCGGCTGAAGCGCTTTGAACTGCAGGACATCAAGACGCAGCCCATCACCCCCGCCCAGCTCGACGAGCTGAAGAAGAGGGCCGGCAGCTACGAGGCGCTCTTCAGCCGCGTGGCCCTGAAGTACCGCTCGCTGGGCTTGAACACCATGACACTCTCCGAGAAGGACTACCGCAAGTGGATCCTGCAGGAATACACCTTCCTGAAGCGGCCCGTGGTGGTGATCGGCAAGGAGATCTTCATCGGCAACGCCCCGAAGACCGTGAAGGCGATGGTGGAGGCGGCGGCGAAGGCGAAGTAGGCGGGCCGGTGCGGACGACGCCCGGGGCCGCCCGTACTTTTGCCCCGCGATGTTGAAGCAAGGCCTTTTCCAGAAGCTGCAGCAGAAGCTGAGCCCGCAGCAGATCCAGTTGATGAAGCTGCTGCAGGTGCCCACGGCAGAGCTGGAGCAGCGCATCAAGCAGGAGATCGAGGAAAACCCCGCGCTGGAGGAGGGCGAGGACGGTGCGGACGAGGAGATGCCCACCGAGGAGCAGGCCATCGCCGAGAACGAGGACGGCGGCGGCGAGGGCGAGGACCAGGGCGCCGACGACCGGGACGAGATCGACCTGAGCGACTACTTCCCGGACGACGACACGCCGGACTACAAGCTGCAGGCGAACAACCGCAGCGCCGATGACGAGGAGCGGGAGGTGCCGCTGGCCGGGGGCACCTCCTTCCAGGAGGCCCTGATGCAGCAGCTGGCCCTGCGCGACATCGACGAGCGCACCGAGCTGCTGGGCCAGCACCTCATCGGCAACCTCGACGAGGACGGCTACCTGCGCCGCGACCTGCCCAGCATCGTGAACGACCTGGCCTTCAGCCAGAACATGAGCACGGACACCGCGGAGCTGGAGCGGGCCCTGCGCGAGGTGCAGGCGCTGGATCCCGCCGGCATCGGCGCGCGCGACCTGCGCGAGTGCCTGCTGCTGCAACTGGAACGGCTCCCGCGCGAGGTGGACACCCTCACCGCCCGCGAAGTGATCGGCAAGCACTTCGAGGCCTTCAGCAAAAAGCACTACGACCGCATCGTGGAGCGCATGGAGATCACCGAGGAGGACCTGAAGGCCGCCGTGGACGTGATCGTGCACCTGAACCCCAAGCCCGGCAACACCGCACGCGACACGGCCAAGCCCACGCAGGAGATCGTGCCCGACTTCCAGGTGCTGTCCATCGACGGGCAGCTGGAGCTCACGCTCAACGGGCGCAATGCGCCGGAGCTGCGCATCAGCCGGCAGTACCGCGACATGATCGCCGAGTACCAGCGGCAGAAGAAGGACAAGGAGCAGCGCGAAGCCCTGCAGTTCATCAAGCAGAAGCTCGACGCGGCCAAGTGGTTCATTGACGCCATCAAGCAGCGGCAGCACACCCTGCTGGTGACCATGGAGGCGATCATGGAGCACCAGCGCGACTACTTCCTCACCGGCGACGAGACCAAGCTGCGGCCCATGATCCTGAAGGACATCGCCGAGAAGGTGCACCTGGACATCAGCACCGTGAGCCGGGTGGCCAACAGCAAGTACGTGCAGACCAACTACGGCACGCTGCCCCTGAAGTACTTCTTCAGCGAGAGCCTCAGCACCGAGAGCGGCGAGGAGGTGAGCACCCGCGAGGTGAAGAAGATCCTGCAGGACGCCATCGACGCGGAGGAGAAGCGCAAGCCGTTGACCGATGACGAGCTGACCGCGCTGCTCAAGGAGAAGGGCTACAACATCGCCCGGCGTACCGTGGCCAAGTACCGCGAGCAGCTCAACATCCCGGTCGCCCGATTGAGAAAGGAGCTATGACAAGCTTCAAGACCGAAGCTTGAAGCTCCAAGCGTGAAGAAGGGATCGACCATGGGCATTGGACCTTTTACTTGGGTCTTGAACCTTGAGGCTTGAGACTTGAAGCTTGAAGCTTTTGACCTGACGCTCGCCCCATGCGCCCCCTCGCCCAGGCCCTCTCCATCGCCCTGCACCCGGTGGTGATGCCGCTGCTCACCCTGGTGCTGGCCTTCCGGCTCGACCCGCACATCAGCTTCTTCCTGCCGGCGCCGGTGCAGTGGTTCACCTTCGGCATGGTGGCGGTGATGACCGTGGTGTTCCCCGTGTCGAGCGCGGTGCTCCTCTGGCGCAGCGGCGCCATCAGCGGCCTCACCATGCCGTTGCGCGAGGAGCGCATCGTGCCCCTGCTGATGACGATGCTCTACCTCGGCATGTGCCTGTACCTGCTGCACCGGGGACCGCACCATCCGGCCACCTACGCGCTGTTCACCGGCGTGCTGCTGGCGGTGGCCGCCACACTGGCGATCACCTGGCGCTGGCGGATCAGCGCGCACATGGTCGGCATCGGCGGCCTGCTCGGCGGCCTCAGCGGCCTGCAGCTGCTGCACGGCACCTTCGCACCGCTGGAACTGGCCGTGCTCATCGTGCTGGCGGGTGCGCTGGGCTCGGCACGGCTGCTGGTGGGCGGCCATACCGCGGGCCAGGTGGCGGCGGGCACGGCGGTCGGCTTCCTCTGCACGTGGACCTGCGTGGTGCTCGGGATCCAGCTGTAGCTGCAGGCGGCGCCCTCAGCCCCAGCGGCGCAGGCGGTGCCCGCGGAGGGCGTACCACCCGATGAACAGGTAGCACGGCACCAGCAGTGCGTAGGCCAGGCGGTCGCCCAGCACAGGCGCCTCGGCCGGGCCCACCAGCAGGCCGTAGACCTTGGGGAGCAGCGCCCCGCCGGCGATCGCCATGATCAGCAGGGCCGAGGCGGTCTTGGTATGCCGGCCCACCCCTTCGATCGCCAGCGGCCAGATCGCCGGCCACATCAGCGCGTTGGCCAGGCCCAGCAGCGCCACGAACAGCACGCTCACATACCCGGTGGTGAGCACCACCAGCAGGCTCATCGCCACCCCGGTGACGGCCGATGCGGTGAGGGCCGCCGATTGCGACAGCAGCCGGGGGATGGTGGCGATGCCCACCAGGTAGCCCACCACCATGGCGCTGAGGGTGAACGCCGGAAAGTACTTCGCGCGGTCCAGCGGAATGCCCTGGCTCTGGCCATAGGTGGCGATGGTGTCCGCCGCGATCACCTCCACGCCCACGTACAGGAAGAGCGCCAGCACGCCCAGCACCAGCTGCGGATAGGCCAGCACGCTCGCGTGGCCAGCGGCCTCAGTGGCCTGCGTGGCCTCCTCCTCCGAGGCGATCTCCGGCAGCGGCGACCAGCGCACGAGCACCGCCAGCACCACCAGCACCACGGCCATCACGGTGTAGGGCATCACCACCCGGTCGCTCAGCGCTGCGAGCTCCACGGCCCGGGCCGCGTCGTCCAGGCCCGCCAGCCGGGCGATCAGCGCGTCGGCGTCCTTCAGCACGATGGCGGCGAGCACCACGGGGCCGAGCACGCCGGCCACCTTGTTGCAGATGCCCATGATGCTCATGCGCTGCGCCGCGCTCTCCAGGGGCCCCACGATGGTGACATAGGGGTTCACGGCCGTCTGCAACAGGGTAAGCCCGGTGCCGATGACGAACAGGCCGGTGAGGAAGAGCCCGTAGGCGCGCGCCCCCGCCGCGGGGATGAACAGCACCGCGCCGGCGGCCATCACCAGCAGGCCCGTGATCATGCCGCCCTTGAAACCGGTGCGCTTCAGCACCCACGACGAGGGCAGCGCCATCACCGTGTAGGCCAGGTAGAAGGCCATGGTGACCCAGAAGGCCTGGTCGAGCGTGAGCTCACAGGCGATCTTCAGGTAGGGGATCAGCACGCTGTTGAGCCAGGTGACCGCGCCGAAGACGGCGTAGAACACACCGAGCAGCACGACGAGCCGGGTGGCGTTGCGGGGGTGCGACATGGGATGGGGGCTGAACGCGAAGGTGCTCGGCCCCCGGCGCGCACCGGCACCGGAGCGCGACCACTTGTCCACCGCCCGCGACGGATAACCGCTCACCCGCGGACACGCGCGGCCAGCGCCTGCTGCCAGCGCCACGCATCGGCGAGGGCCTCGTGCAGGGTGCGCGAGGCCTTCCAGCCGAGGACGGCGCCGGCCTTGCGCGGATCGGCGAAGACCTCGGGCACATCGCCCGCCCGGCGCGGACCGAGCAGGTGCGGCAGCGGCCGGCCGGTGACCGCTTCCAGCCCGCGCACCACCTCCAGCACGCTGCTGCCCCGGCCGGTGCCCAGGTTGAACACCTCGCAGGTGGCCTCCGTCCGCGCCTCGGCCCAGGCCAGCGCCTTCACATGGGCCTGTGCCAGGTCCACCACATGGATGTAGTCCCGGATGCAGGAGCCATCGGGCGTGGGGTAGTCCGTTCCGTGGATGACCAGCCGATCGCGCAGCCCGGCGGCCACCTGCGTGGCGAAGGGCACCAGGTTGTTGGGCACTCCGAGCGGCAGCTCCCCGATGCAGGCACTGGGGTGCGCGCCGATGGGGTTGAAGTAGCGCAGCAGCACCGCGCGCCAGCCCGGATCGCTCGCCACCACGTCGCGCAGCATGCGCTCACCGACCACCTTCGTGGCGCCGTAGGGGGAAAGGGCGTTGTGGTCGGGCGCATCCTCGCCCACGGGCAGCCGGTCCGGTTGTCCGTACACGGTGCACGAACTGGAGAACACCAGCGTGCGCACCGCGTGCTCGCGCATCACCTGCAGCAGGGCCACCAGTGAGCCGACGTTGTTGGCGTAGTACTTCAGCGGGTCCTGCACGCTCTCCCCCACGGCCTTGTCGGCGGCGAAGTGCACCACCCCGTCCACCGGTCCTTCCGCGCGGAACACCCGGTCCAGGGCCTGGCGGTCGGTACAGTCCACGCGGTGGCAGATGGGGCGGTGCCCGATGAGCTTCGCCAGGCCGTCGAGCACACCCTCCTCGGAATTCCGCAGGTCGTCCACCAGCACGGGCACATGCCCGGCCGCGACCAGTTCCACCACGGTGTGCGATCCGATGTAGCCCGCGCCACCGGTGACGATCACCTTGCCCATGGGGCGCAAGATAGCCGCGCCCGCCGCCGCACCTTTGCCGCGCCATGTCCATGCGCCGTCCACGCATCAGCACGCTGACGATCGCTGCGCTCATGCTCGCGCTCTCCGTGCTGCAGGTCCGCTGGGCGTGGATCGGCGAAAGCGGGCACGAGTGGGAGCGCCTGGTCCGCAGCGACGTGCGCGGCTACTACGGCTACCTGCTCGCGGTGTTCGTGCGCGGCGACCTGGGGCACGAGCCGCCCGACCCCACCTACGTGCACCACACGCCGGACGGCACACTGAACAAGTACTTCGCCGGCACGGCGGTGATGATGGCGCCGTGGTTCGCGGCCGGCCATGCGGTGGCGCTGCTGAGCCCGGACGCACCCAAGGACGGCCGGAGCGGGTGGGAGTACAGGGCCATCGGCCTTGGTGGTCTGGTGCACGTGCTGCTGGGGCTGTTGCTGCTGCGCGCCTTGTTCGCCGGCCTCGGCGTGCGCGACCCGGTGATCGCGTGGGTGCTGGCCGCCACCGTGCTCGCCACACCGCTGTTGCAGTACGCCACGCTCCAGCCGGGCTGGTCGCACGTGCATTCGTTCCTGGCCTTCGCCGCCTTCCTGTTCCTGGTGCACCGGCTGGCGGACGAGGGCCGCGCGCGCTGGCTGATCCCGCTCGGCGCGGTGCTCGGGCTCATCGTGCTCATCCGGCCGGTGAACGCCCTGGTGGTGCTGGCCGTGCCTGTCGTGGCGGGGGCGCGCACCGTGGCGTTGCTCCGGCACGCCGTGCGGCACCCCGTGCACCTGGCACTCTCCGCGGCCGCCTTCGCCGCGGTGGTGGGCATCCAACCGCTGCTCTGGCATGCGCAGACCGGCCACTGGGTGGAATGGGGCTACCGGGGCGAGGGCTTCCACTGGGACCGTCCGGAGGTCCTCCGCGTCCTGTTCGGCTTCCGCCGCGGCCTGTTCCTCTACGCCCCGGTGCTGCTGCTCGCGGTGGCGGCGCTGGCGGGGCTCCTGCGTCGCGCGCCGGTGGTGGCGTGGTCGGGCCTGACCTACTTCGCGGTGAACACCTACGTGATCGCCAGCTGGTGGATCTGGTACTACGGCAGCGGCTTCGGCAGCCGGGTCTACATCGAGCACCTCGCCGTGCTCACCGTGCCCTGGGCCCTGGCGCTGCACCACACCGGCCGCCGGGCGTGGACCGGGGCGCGCGCGTGGATGCTGGGCTGCATCCTGCTCCACGGGTTCCAGTACTGGCAGTACCGCCACCTCATCCTGCACCACGAGAGCATGGACCGCCACAAGTACGCCTGGGCCTTCGGCCGCACGGCGCGCACGGACATGGACCGGCTCGGCGGCAACTACCAGGCCCCGCCCTTCCACCCGAACGGGATGAGCCTGGTGCTGAAGACGTACAC
>JAEUSW010000272.1 GCA_016788285.1 Flavobacteriales bacterium | reverse complement strand
GACCGGAGGCGTGTCAACACCTTTTGCAAGGCGCGCAGCACCAGCTGGCCGGCGAGCTCGGGCAACCCGCCCGCGGCCATGCTGCGCCTGGCGTGCGCCTCGGGCAGGTCCACCCGGTAGAGCACCACGCCGAGCGCATGCCACCCCTGCCGCTGCCGGTCCTCCACCACCGGCAGCACCTGAGCGCGCAGCGCCTCGAAGGCCCCCTCCCCCACTGCGGGCACCTCGAGCTCCGGGGCGTTGAGGTCCTTGCGCAGCTGCGCCACGGTGGCCGCCAGCACCTCCGCGCGGTCAAGACCGTGAAGCAGCCCGCCTCCTGTTGTTGACAGCTCGCCGCTCATCCTGTCGAAAACTACGCCGAAGCCCGCGGGAGCGTGGCACTATTTTCGTCGCCCGCCGGCACCGGACGACCGGCACACCACCGCCAACGGCACCAACCCACCATGCGCATCATCCCTTCCAGCCTGCTCCTTGCCTTCTGCACCCTCACGGCCACCGCCCAGTACGGCACCTTCGACGCCAACGCGGTGAAGGATGCGTCCACCACCACCACCCTGGTGGTGCTCGACGCGGGCGACAGCCCGTACAACCGGGCGATGATGGACGCCGTGAAGGCGCACTGGACCTTCACCAAGAGCGTGGACTTCATCACGGTGAACGACCTGGCCACGCAGCCGCTGGGCGCCGACAAGACCTACCTGGTGAAGACCCTGCGCAACGACCCGGAGAAGTTCACGGGCACGTTCCTCACGCTGATGCGCGGATGGAAGCAGAAGAAGGGCGAGGTGCTGGAGGTGACGGACAACGCCATCGTGAACCTGCCGCCGGCGCAGGACGTCGCGTTCCTGCAGATCGACCCGGCGGGCATGACCACCCATGGCACCACCGCCTTCGTCAACCTGTACCTGAAGGCCATCCAGGACTACCTCAAGCAGGTGTCCACCGGCAAGATCATCGACAAGGCCACGGCCGACCGCCTGTACGCCGGCCGCAACCGGCTGCTGCGCGACGAGCTCGACCTGTGGATCGCGAAGGAGCACCTGGACAAGAGCCTGCCCGACGCGGCCGCGGTGAAGACGCACTACACCCACAAGGCGCAGGTGATGGACCTGATGCAGTTGAACGCCGCGGTGAGCAAGGGGGAGGGCGGCGTGGCCGTCACCGACGTGCTGCTCACGGGCGAGCACAAGAACAAGCACTGCTTCAAACGTGTCTTCAAGGTGTCCACGGGCGAACTGATGTACCTGCGGGACGATGCGGCCATCTTCGGCAAGAAGGAAGGGCTGCTGGACGAGGACCTCAAGGCGATCGAGCGCGCGCGCTGACCGCGACCCGGCCACGATGGGAAGGCGCCTGCGGGCGCCTTTTCCGTTCCGGCACCGAACATTCCGGGACGCTCGTCGTTCGTGGGACATGGACCGGTTGCCGCCCGCGGTGCACGTGACCACCGCCCTGCTCTGCCTCAACCTCGCCCTGGGGCTCTTCGGAGGACCTCCCTGGCTCATCGGCGGTCTTGTCCTGGTGGGACCGGGCCTGGTGCTCTGGATGGTGTGGTCCGTCCTGAAGGACCGCTCCGTCGCGGTGCGCGACCTGGACCCGCACGAAGCCTGGGGTTACCAGGACAGGCCCGACCTACGCCCAGCGAGCGAGCGACGATCGTGAACGATCGTCAAAAGCGTCAACGAAGTGTGAACGGCGCGGGCCAGTGACCGTTCACCTGTTCCCTTTGCACCATGGGCACGATCCTCATCACCGGTGGAAGCGGACTGATCGGTTCCGCGCTCACCGCTCACCTGCGGCAGGGCGGACACGAGGTGCGCTGGATCGGACGCACGGCCGCAGGGTCTGACGGTGTCGCGGGCTTTGCCTGGCATCCAGGGCTGGGCGCACCCGACGAGGCGGTGCGGGACGTGGACCACGTGGTGCACCTCGCCGGTGCGCCGATCGCGGACAAGCGGTGGAGCAACGAGCGGGTGCGCGAGCTCACCACGAGCCGGACGGCCGGTCCTGAGGCCCTCTGGCAGGCGGCCCGGCGCACCGGATGGCGGCCGCGTTCCTTCATCAGCGCCTCCGGCACCGGATGGTACGGCGCAGGCCGCTGGAGCGACCCGCTCGATGAGCGTGCGCCGCCCGGCCACGACGCCATCGCCGGCATCACCACGGCCTGGGAGGAAGCGGCGGACCGCTGGGCGCCGCACGCACGCGTGGTGAAGCTTCGCACGCCGATGGTGCTGGCGCGCACGGGCGGCGCCCTGCCCCGACTGGCCCGGCTGGCGCGCTTCGGACTGGCCTCCCCCTTGGGCGATGGACGGCAGGTGATGACCTGGGTGCATCTGGACGACCTGGTCTCGGCCTACAGCGGCGCCCTGTTCAACGAGGACCGGCAGGGGGCCTACAACGTGGCGGCCGCGGAACAGCCGGACAACCGGACCTTCATGCGCACCCTGGCGCGTGTGCTGCATCGGCCCTTCGTGATGCCGGCGGTGCCGGGCATCGCATTGCGCGCGGCGCTCGGTGGCATCGCTGATGTCCTGCTGGGCGGCGGTCCCTTGCGCACCGAACGGCTGGAGGCCACCGGCTGGCGATGTGCGCACCCCGGACTGGAGGCTGCGCTGCGCGATCTGTTGCGGTAGGGTCAGTGCACCCGATCGAGCAGGGCCTGGGCGAGCTCGCGCAGCGGGGCCTTGCGGGCGTCGGCCACGTCGATCGTGTCCAGGGCGTCCAAGGCCATCGCGTGGTGATGCTCCACCTCGGCCGCGGCTTCGGCCTCCACGCCGAGCTCGTCCAGCACGTGCAGCATCCGCTGCACGTCGCGTGCCTCGGGCGACCTGCCCAGCTCCTCGCGGAGCTCGGTGCGGCCCGCCGCATCGCTCTTCTCCAGCCCGCGGATCAGCAGGAAGGTGCGTTTGCCGGCGCGCAGGTCGCCCCCGCGTTGCTTGCCCACCTTGTCGGGATCGCCGAAGGCATCGAGCAGGTCGT
Organism: Flavobacteriales bacterium; assembly: GCA_016788285.1. GTDB lineage: Bacteria > Bacteroidota > Bacteroidia > Flavobacteriales_F > PHOS-HE28 > PHOS-HE28. The sequence continues at coordinate 7,777 of JAEUSW010000272.1, read as the reverse complement.
CGCGCAGCTGGAAGGCCAGGCCCAGGTGCTCACCCATGGCGCCGATGCGCATGCGCTCGGCGGAAGGTGCCTTGGCCAGGGTGGCTCCCACCTGCAGGGCGCAGCCCAGGAGCACGGCGGTCTTCAGGCGGATCATCTCGGTGTACTCGTCCACATGCACGTCGGTGCGGCGCTCCAGGTCCATGTCGCGCTGCTGGCCTTCGCACACCCCGAGGGCGTGCTCGCTGAACAGACGGAGCACTTCGGGGTCGCGTGCCATCAGCTGGTAGGCCTTCACGAGCATGGCATCGCCGCTGAGGATGGCGGTGTTGACGTTCCACTTGGTGTGCACGGTGGGCATGCCCCGGCGCAGCGGCGCCTGGTCCATGATGTCGTCGTGCATCAGCGTGAAGTTGTGGAAGAGCTCGATGCCGAGGGCCTCGTCGAGCACATCGTCCGGGTCATGGCCGAAGAGCTCGGCGGCGAGCAGCACGGCGCCGGGGCGCACGCGCTTGCCGGGCAGCCGCATCAGGTAGGCCATCGGGGCGTAGAGCGGATCGTCGGGAAGGCCGGCCACCCAGCGGTCGATGCGCTGTTCGATGCGCGCGCGGTGCGCGGCGAGGATCCCGGTGCTCATCCCTCGGTGAGCCGCATGAGGTACTCCCCGTAGCCGCTCTTGATCAGGGGACGCGCGAGGGCGTGCAGTTGTTCGGCGGTGATGTAGCCTTTCTTGTAGGCCACCTCCTCGATGCAACCGATGCGCAGGCCCTGCCGCTCCTCGATCACCTGCACGAACTGGCCGGCCTGCATCAGGCTGCGGAAGGTCCCGGTGTCGAGCCAGGCGGTCCCGCGGTCCATGATCTCCACCTTCAGCCGGCCCTGCCGCAGGTACTCCCGGTTCACATCGGTGATCTCGTACTCGCCCCGTGCGCTGGGCTTCAACGCGGCCGCGATGTCCACCACGTCGTTGGCGTAGAAGTACAGGCCGGGCACCGCATAGTTGCTCTTGGGCCGTTCCGGCTTCTCCTCGATGCTCAGCACGCGGTTGTCCGCGTCGAACGCCACCACGCCGTAGCGCTCGGGATCGCTCACATGGTACGCGAAGACCAGGCCACCGTCCGGGTCCGTGTGCTGGGCGAGCATGCGGCCGAAGCCGCGGCCGTAGAAGATGTTGTCGCCCAGGATCAGCGCCACGGGATCGCGCCCCACGAAGTCGCGGCCGATCACGAAGGCCTGTGCCAGTCCGTTGGGCACCGGCTGCTCCGCGTAAGTGAAGCTGCAGCCCAGCTGGGCGCCGTCGCCCAGCAGCTTGCGGAAGCTCGGCAGGTCGTGCGGGGTGGAGATGATGAGCACTTCGCGGATGCCGGCCGCCAGCAGGGTGCTGAGCGGATAGTAGATCATGGGCTTGTCGTACACCGGCATCAATTGCTTGCTCACGGCGAGCGTCAGCGGGTGCAGTCGGGTGCCGGATCCCCCGGCCAGGATGATGCCTTTCATTCGTCGTCGGTGGCGGTGTCGGTGGCCAATGCCTCGGCGTTGTCACGTCCGGGCTCCAGCTTCAGTTCCATCAGGTCGATGTCCTCCTCCTCGTCGAGGATCTCCAGCAGCGGCTCTTCGAAGGCCTTCGTCATCAGGGCCTTGTTGAAGGAAATGAGCAGTGAGGGCAGCACGAGCAGGTTGGTGAACATGGCCACCAGCAGGGTGAGGCTGGTGAGGATGCCGAGCGCCTGGATGCCGCCGAAGTGCGAGAAAGCGAACATGCAGAAGCCGGCGAGCAGCACCACGCTGGTGTAGATGATGCCCACGCTCACCTCGCGCGTGGCCAGGTCGACGCTGCGCTTGAGGTCGTGGCCGGTGAGCCGCAGCTCCAGCCGGTAGCGGGCCAGGAAGTGGATGGCGTTGTCCACCGCGATGCCGAGGGCGATGCCGAACACCAGGATGGTGCTCGGCTTGATGGGGATGTGCAGGAAGCCCATCAGGCCGGCGGTGACCACCAGCGGGATCAGATTGGGGATGAGCGACACCACCAGGATCCGCAGCGAGTTGAACAGCAGCGCCATCATGCCCACGATGAGCACCACGGCCCAGAACAGACTGATCACCAGGTTGCTCACCAGATAGCTGCTGCCCTTCAGGAAGACCACGCTCGTCCCGGTGAGGGTCACCTTGTACTGATCGGGACTGAACAGGCTGTCCACCTGGGTGCGCAGCCGGTCGAGCACGGTGTCCATGCGCATGGTGCCCACGTCGGCCATCTGCACGGTGATGCGGGTGGTGCTGCGCGTGCTGTCCAGGAAGGCCTTGGCCATGCCCTGCTTGCCGTCCAGTGCTTCCAGATAGGGCGCGATGAACGTCTTGTCGGTGCTGGTGAGGAGGCCGTAGGCCGCGGGATCGCCGCCGTAGAAGGCCTGGCGGGTGAACTTCACGGCGTCCGCGATGCTCAGCGGTCGGCTGAACTCCGGGTGCGTGGCCAGCGTGTCGCCGAGGCGGTCGATGCGCTTGAGGGTGGCGTCCTTGAACACCCCGTTGCGCTTGCCGGTGGACACCAGGATCTCCAGCGGCATCACGCCCTTGAAGTGCCGCTCGAAGAAGCGCAGGTCGGTGAGCACGGGGTTGTCCTCCGGCAGGTCGTCCACGATGCGGCTCTCATCGCGCAGGCGCAGCATGCCGAAGAGGGCGAACACGAACACGAAGGCCGTGCTGGCGTAGATCAGCGGGCGGCGGTCGCGCACCGTGCGCACGATCCACTCCACGGCGGCATCGAGCCAGCGGCGCTCCAGGTGCTTGAGGTGCCGCGGCTTGGGCGCGGGCATGTAGCTGAAGAGCACGGGGATCAGCAGCATGCTCAGGGCCCACAGCACCATGATGCCGATGGTGGCGATCCAGCCGAACTCCTTCAGGGTGTCGCTGTAGGTGAAGCAGAAGGTGGTGAAGCCCACCGCGGTGGTGGCGTTCGTGAGGAAGGCGGCGGCGCCGATGCGGCTGATCACGCGCTGCAGCGCCTTCATCTTGTTGCCATGCCGCACGTACTCGTAGTGGTACGCGTTGATGAGGAACACGCAGTTGGGCACGCCGGTGACGATCACCAGCGGGGCGATCACGCTCATGAGGATGGTGATCTTGTAGCCGAGCAGGCCCATGGCGCCGAAGCTCCAGACCACACTGACGGCCACCACGCCCATGCAGATCCACATCACGCGCCAGCTGCGGAAGAACAGCAGCAGCAGCACGCCGCACAGGAACATGCTGAGGGCCATGAACAGGGGCATCTCGGCCTTCACCATGCCGGTGCTGCGCACACGGATGTAAGGCAGGCCACTGAGGTGCACCGGCAGCCCCTGCTCCACCTCGAAGCGGCGCGCATGGGCCTCGATGCGGTCGACGACATCCCCCCGCCGTTCACTGTTGAAACGCGCGGCGTCCACGAACACCATCATCAGGCTGGCCTTGGCGCTGTCGTTGTAGAGCAGGTCGGCGTAGAAGGGCAACGCCCGCACCCGGGCGCGCAGCGTGTCCATGGCCGGTTGATCCGTCGGAGGGCCCTGCCACAGCTCGCGCAACCGGAAGCGCTTCAGGCTGTCGTCGCGCACCAGTTCGAAAAGGTGGGCCTCGCTGAACACCGAGTCCACGCCGTCCTCCTGCTTGAGCACATCGCCCAGAGCACGCCAGGCGGTGAACGCCTTCGGGGTGTACAGTCCGTCGCCCTGCGTGCCGATCACCAGCACGTTGCCGTCCTCGCTGAACTGCGCCAGGAAGCGCTCGTATTCCACATAGGCACTGTCCGTGCGCGGGAGGAGCCCGCCGTGCTTGAACTGCATGGCCACATGGGTGGCCTCATAGCCCATCCAGCCGGTGAGCAGGGCCACCATGACCAGCACCGCGATGCGGTTGCGCAGGATCCTACTCGCCAGCCAGGCCCACATGGGTTCGGACAAAAAGGCCCCGGCCATGCCGGAGCCCGGGCAAAGGAACGAGATCCGGGGCAGAGCGCCGGCCCAACCCTCAGAGGATCAGGGACAAGGTGAGCTTCACGGCCGCATCATCCTCCAGCGTACCCGTGGCGTAGGCACCCACACGGATGGCGCCGAGCACGCCGAGGCCCACCACGCCGCTGCGCAGCAGCTGGTCCAACGCGAGGCCCACCTCCTGATAGCCCTGCTCCGGCGCCGTGAAGGTCCAGCCCACATGACGGTCCGGATGGTCCAGCGCGCCCAGCGCCCCGGAGGCGATGAGCACGGGCAACGGCCGTGATAGGCGATGACGCCACAGCACCGGGCCCAGGCCGAACCGCAGGTGCAGCGACACGAACCGGTCGGCCACGAAGCTGTTCGGTGCCATCGTCTCGAAGGCCCAGGGCGTGCCGACGCCAAGGTCATCGGTGGCCGTGCCGCGGAGGTTGAACAGGAAGGGGGCGGGCGCGAGCGGGTCGGCAGCGCCGGCCACCACCCTCCAGGCCAGGCTGCGCAAGGCTCCGCGATGCACATCGCCCAGCTGCATCACCACCCGCCAGAGCGCACGATCGCCGTTCCACAGCCCTTCCACCGCGCGCCAGGCGCTCACCTGCAGTTCGGGCCGACCGGCGCGCGTCACCGCATGGCGGCCGGGCAGCTGCGCGGTGCGCTCGCCGGGGGCATAGCGCACACCGAAGGTGATCGCACCGGTCACGAAGCGCCGGTCGTACAGCGTGATCCCATCACCCACCGCCGTGGCGAAGCGGTAGCCCGTGCGATCGCTGCGGTCGGCGCGCTCGGTGCCCAGCCACAGCTTCAAGCCCTCCAGCACCCGCACGCCCACCACGGCCTCCAGCCGGTCCACGGCATCCATGCGGGTGATGTACAGCAGGCGGTAACCCTCTTCGCTCAGGAGCGTGGGGGCGCGCTGGAAGCCCCAGCCGCCGGTCTCGGCCACATCGCGTTGGGCCGCCACACGCAGGTCGTGGTCGCGGCCGGTCCAGGGGCGCACCGTCAGGTCACCGCCGAACTTCGTGGCGCGGTCGCTGAAGCCGTAGGCCGCGTAGCCGCCGAGCGTGAACCGGCGGCTCACCCGGGTGTTCGTGCGCAGGCCAAGTCCGGCGCGGAACCCCTCGAAGCCGTTGTAGGCGATCAAGCGGTCCAGCGGCAGGTCCACCGGGCCCCAGGGGATGGCCCCGCGCAGCAGGGCGTCGAGTCCACGCACCGTGCGGTCCAACCGCTCCGCGCGCCCCAGGCTGTCGATCGTGCGGTAGGTCATGCGGTCCTTGGCGTCCAGCGGCACCGTGCGCAGGCTGTCCCACAAGGCGGCGTCCGTGCGGATGTTCATGCGGTCGGCCACCAGATCGGCACCGCGGAAGGCCGAGCGCGGCAGGTCCGGGTCGACCTCGATGTCGGTGAGGTCCACGCGCACCCGGCCCACCAGCGCATAGGAGCCCACCTGCAGGGTGTTGAGGTACAGCGTGCTCTCCACCTGTTCGGGGAACCAGGTGTCGCCCACGGGCCGGTGCAGTTGCCGCATCCGCATGCCCAGGCCGCCGCGCTGCTCCACGGGCTCGGCCGTCACGTGGTGCACCGCGTGATCGCCGGCGTGAAGGCCCAGCACCCCTTGCAGCCCATCGAAACGCGCCCCGGCGCGGGGAAAGAAGCGGATGGTGAACACCGTGTCGCCGGCCTGCACCAGCGTGTCCTCCAGCACGTAGCGGTAGCGGTCGATGGCGCCGGGGGCCAGGGGGCTGGGAAAGCGCCGTTCATTGAGCTCGATCAGGGGTTCGTACACCGACCAGCTGCGGCTGCTGGCCGCCACGGCCAGCAAGGCCGGGTCCTGCAGCCCGCTCACGCGCAGGGCGAGCACCTCCTCGGTGCGCTGACCGGGTGGCCGAGCGGTGCAGCGCGTGGCGCTCTCCATCAGCAGCACGTGCTGGCGCTGGGCGAAGCGCACCGCCTCGCGGTCGCTGGAGCCCAGGGCGGCGATGCGCGTGGTGTCCGCCAGCAGCGCGCTGTCCACGGCCAGGGTGAAGACGGTGCGGGCGTAGGACCGGTAGCGGTGGGCACGATGGCCCAGGCCATGGTTCCGTTGGCGCCGCGCGATGGCCGCTTCGATGAGGGCCAGAGCAGGGTTCACCCCCGGGCGGATGTCCACCGCCGCCAGCTGCTCCACGGCGGGTTCCAGACGGATGACCAGGGGGCCGTCCAGGGGCAGGGGCACCACCGCTGGACCATAACCGATGCAGCTCACGCGCAGCGTGTTCACGTCCCCTGGCACCTCGAGCGCGAAGCGCCCGTGCAGGTCCGAGCCCACGCCACCCCGCCCATCGGGCAGCTGCACCGCGGCGAAGGGCACGGGCTCACCGCTGCCCGCGTCGAGCACCAGACCGGTGACCACCCGCTGGGCCTGTGCGCATGTGCAACCGACCAGCAGCAGGGCCGCTGCGGCCAGCCGCGACAGAGGAAAGGTGCGCATGAGGTCCATCGGTGTGACGAGGACGGGCGTGGAAAGTAACAGCCGGAAGGCGTGCAGCGCCTGTACCTTGGCGGCATGGCCCTATCGCCCCTGGCCCCGGCCCGCGATGCCGCGCTGTGGGCCCGCTCGTTCACCGGACGCCGGGCCGCGAACGCCTACCGCATCTGGAGCAGCTTCCGCCGGGCGAGCCGCTCGAAGGACCCGCGCATCGATGGACTGCCGATCCACATCGCCATCGAGCCCACCACGGCCTGCAACCTGCGCTGCCCCGAATGCCCCAGCGGGCTCCGGAGCTTCACCCGGCCCACCGGCAACCTGCGGCAGGAGCTCTTCACCCGCGTGATCGACGAGCTGGCGCCCGACCTGTGGGGCCTCACCTTCTACTTCCAGGGCGAGCCCTACATCAACCCCGGCTTCCTGGACATGGTGGCGCACGCCCGGAGCCGCGGGCTCTACACCGCCACCAGCACCAACGCGCACTTTCTCTCCGAGGAGAAGGCCGAGGCCACCGTGCGCAGCGGGCTCTCGCGCCTCATCATCTCGCTGGACGGCACCACGCAGGAAACGTACGCCGCGTACCGCAAGGAGGGCGAACTGGCCCAGGTGATCGCGGGCGCCGAACGCATCGTGACGTGGAAACGGAAGCTCAGGAGCAGGACGCCCCACGTGGTGTTCCAATTCCTTGTGGTGCGCCCCAACGAGCACCAGATCCCCGAGGCACGCGCCCTGGCCAGGAAGCTCGGCGTGGACGACCTCTGGTTGAAGACCGCGCAGGTGTACGACCCGAAGGACGACCACCCCCTGATCCCCACGCAGGACAGGTACTCACGGTACCGCCGCAACGGGAGCGGTGTGTGGGAGGTGAAGAACACCCTCGACGACCGCTGCTGGAAGATGTGGCACAGCTGCGTGATCACCTGGGATGGACGCGTGGTGCCCTGCTGCTTCGACAAGGACGCGCACCATGTGCTGGGCGACCTGCGCACGCAGAGCTTCCGCGAGATCTGGACGGGCGAGGCCTACACGGCCTTCCGGCGGAACCTGCTCGCCGCGCGCAGCAGCATCGAGATGTGCCGGAATTGCTCGGAGGGGAGCCCGGTCTGGGCCTAGGACCAGGTGCACATGGGCACGACTTGTCCCGCCCCTGCGGGATGTGCCCATGAGCACATGCCCTACACCTTCATGATGTCCTTCTCCTTCGCCTCGATCAGCGCCTCCACCTTCTTGTTGTAGCCGGCCGTGAGCTTCTCCACCTGGTCCTGACCGTCCTTGATCACGTCCTCGGGAAGCTTGGAGCCCTTGATGGCCTCCATGGCCTTCTGGCGCGCCCCGCGGATGCTCACACGGGCGTGCTCGCCCTCCTTGT
>JAEUSW010000341.1 GCA_016788285.1 Flavobacteriales bacterium | reverse complement strand
TGGGCCACCTTGATGTGCTACGCCAGCATGGCCGTGATCAGCTTCGTGTGGGGACAGCGGCACTACCCCATCCCCTACGACGTGAGCCGGGTGCTGCTGTACATGGCGGGCGCGGTGTTCCTGTGGTGGGGCGCGGAGCAGATGCCGCTGCAGGGCGCACTGGACCATGCGCTTCGCGCGGTGGTGCTGGTGGGCTACATGGCCTGGGCGTGGCGGATGGAAGGCGGGACACTGCGGTCTTTGTCGGAATAAGCCATCACCCACACAGCCGATTGGCGATCCACAGTTGCTCTGTGCGTCCCTGCCGTGGGGATCGTCCTCGCCTCGGATATTCAGTCGGTACCGATCATCTATTTTGGGACGATGAAGATCGTCAGCCTCATTCCACTATTGATCTTCCTAGGTGTCGCGCAGGCCCAGAAGGCATCCATGACCATCACGGACGACAGCTTCGTCAAGGGGCGCATGGACCGGGCCACAAAGAACTTGTACTCCCTGCTCGGTGCGCAGCACTACTCGTTGGATCTCAAGCTGCCGGGAGGAAGGAAGCACGAGGTGGTGCTGGTCATGCGGTCCGTGTACAAGGACAGCACGGCCTCGGTCGACACGCTGACCGATTCACGGCGATGGCGCAGGATGCTCGCAGGCGGCGCCCCTTTCGACCCGAAGGAGGAGTCGTTCTTCATCGCCCAACGTGTGGATACGGTGCACTACAAGGTGATGTGCCGGTTCGGGAACATGAACGGGGTGGAGCGCACGATCGCACTGCCGTGGCCCAACCAGGGCTACTTGCTCGATGAGGGGCTGCGCTCGATGGGCAGGTCGGTTGCCTTGGAGATCGGCAGGCCAGTGCCGTTCATGGTGCTCACCCAGCCTTATCCGGATCCCCCACCACCGAACGAGGCCGTGGTCCATCGCTACTGTTTCGGTGTGGGGGCGCCACCGGAGGAATGGCCGCGGAAATACGGAGTACCGCACCTGTTCATATTCGAACTGACCCTGCTGCCCTGTTCGTCAGGTCCATGAGCTCGAGGGTGAACTCTGTCCTGACCCACCCGCTCACCGCTCCACCAGCACCCGGACCGCACGGTCCTGCCGCTCGAGCGAACGAAGCACGTAGAACCCGGAGGGCAGGTCATCCACCGGGATCCAGAGCTCACCACCATGGGCCGGCGGACGCACGGCCCGCACCACCCGCCCCATCGCATCCAGCAGCACCAGGCGGCCATCCGCCGCACCGGCACCGACCACACGGATGCGTTCGCGGGCGGGCACCGGGTGGACCGAAAGACCAGCGGCCGCCGTCGGTGGTTCCGGCGTTGCGGTGGATGTGCCCAGGCTGTCCCACGCGATGAACAGCCGCGGCGGCACCCACCCCGAGTACATGTCCTTGGTGCCGTACGCGAGGTAGCCGCCAACGGCCTCCACGATGCTGGAGCCCAGGTCGTTCAGCGAGTCCCCGTACAGGCGCGACCACAAGGAGTCGCCTGCCGCTGAGATCAGCGTGACGCAGAGCTCCCGCTTGTTGGGCGATTGCCAGGTGCCGTGCGTGCCCACGGCCAGGTAGGTGCTGTCCGGCAGCGCCAGGACCTGTTGGAAGCGCGTGGCATACAGCCGGTCCCAGATGATGTGGCCCAACGTGTCCAGGTGAAGCAAGCGGCTCTTGCTGAAGTCGGGGCTCAGCAGCATCAAGAGCCCGCTGTCCGGCGTGGTGATGAGGTCGAGCGGTGTGCAGTAGGAGGTGTCGGTCACGAACACCGCACCCTGTGGCGTCCCGCTCGCGTCCAGTTCCTCCAGCTGCACAAAGAGGCTGTTCTGCCCCACGGTGTCCAACGCTGAAGCAGCGACGTATCGCCCCCCGTCGAAGGCGCGGGTACCGGCCTGCGCCGTGTGGTAGTGGTAGGTCTGTTGAAAGGTGGTCACGCTCATGGTGTTCCCCTGCGCGTCCAACGTGTGGTGCTCGAACCAGTTGGGTTGGACGTAGCCGATCTGGATGTTGGGCTCCTGCGTGTCGAGAGCCAGCAGGTGGATCTCCTGTGCGGGGGTCTCCCAAGCGTCCGCCAGGATGCGTGCGCAGGGCTGAGCGTACTGGTGCCACCAGAGCACGTTGCCGGCCTGGTCGATCTTAAGGGCGAAGAGCTGGGGCATGGGGCCGTTCGCGTTCGCGAACCCGCAATAGGTCCATGAGGAAGCGGCCGTGCCCGCGATCAGCGTGTTGCCATCGATCAGGTCCACCACATGCGTGATGGCGGAGGGAATGAGGAAGTCGAGGCGCCGGGTCCACAAGGTGTCGCCGGTCGGTTGCACCTTCACCAGGTAGGTGGCGATGGCCCAGTCCTCGAAGGGGATGCCGCTGCCGGGGGTCCATGTGCCGTGGATGCTGCCGCACAGCAGCAGGTTGCCGTCGCTCGTGCGGTGCATGAGGTGCGAAACCACGCGATGGACCGGGTACGGGTACTGGTTGGACCAATCGACCCATTGGGCCGCCAGCGGTGCAGCGATCAGGAGGCCGGGCGCGAGGCTGGCGAGCGAGCGGAGCAGGGTCCCCATGAGGCGTGTTTCCACGAAGCTAGGCGTCGTCGCGGAACGGGGTGTGGCGATCCGGCGGACCTTTGCGCCACCATGTCCGAACCGACCGCAGGACCCATCCCCGTCCACATCACCAACAAGGGCAGGCACCCCCTGCCGCAATACGC
>JAEUSW010000266.1 GCA_016788285.1 Flavobacteriales bacterium | reverse complement strand
GAGGAGAGCATCATCAACTCCCTCAAGAGCGTGTACGACCCGGAGATCCCGGTGGACATCTACGAGTTGGGGCTGATCTACGACGTGGTGATCCACGACGATGCCAGCGTGTACATCAAAATGACCCTGACCAGTCCGGCGTGTCCGGTGGCGGGGACTTTGCCTGGGGAGGTGGAACAGAAGGTGGCCAGCGTACAAGGCGTCAAGAGCGCCAAAGTCGAGATCACCTTCGAGCCGCCGTGGGACCGGTCCATGATGAGCGAGGCGGCGCAGTTGGAGCTCGGGTTCATGTGAACCGGCATCCCCAATGTTCGGGAGCACGGATCCGCCGGATGCCGTTAGTTTTGAAGCAACATCCGCACCCATGATCACACGATATGCGCTGCTTTCGCTCACGGTGCTCATTCGCTTTGCTGCACCGGCGCAGATGACCATCCTGTCGCAGTTCAACCCCTCGAACACGGGTGGCACCTGCGGCATCGCCTATAATGCGCCCGCCGGAGAGCTCATGGTGATCGGGTGCAACGCGAGCACGATCGATCGCTATGCGGTGGACGGCACCTTCCTCTCCTCCGCCACGATGGTCGGCGAAGCCGCGAACGATGTGGACGTCGACATGTCGCCCAGCGATCTGGTGATGAACGGCACCTTCGTGGCCCAGGGGCAGCTGCTGCTCGTGAACGGAGAGACCGGCGCCGCGGACATTTACGCCATCGATGAGGTGACCAACGCGGTGATCGATACGCTGGTCGCCGGCTTCGGAAGCAGTCACGTGGTGGGCGGTTCCTACCATCCGCAGCGCGGCACCTTCTTCCTGGTCCAGGACAATGTGCCTGGCGGTTTCGTGGAGAACCGGGTGGCCGAGGTGGATGCGACCACCGGCGACACCCTCCTCTCCTTCTCCGTGCAACCGTACTTCGATGTGAACTATGGCGACCTTGACATCTCACCCGTCTCCGGTCATCTCTTCATCGTGAGCAGCGATGATGACGGCATCGCTGAATTCACGCCTGACGGGGTCTTCGTCACCGAACATGCACTTCCCTCGGGCGTGTCCGACCTGAGCGGCATCGCGCTCGACAATGACCTCCAGGGCGCGTGGGTGTGCAACGTGAGCGGGGAAGTGTTCAACTTGGGGAACTTCCCTGTTGGTTCGGCGGAGCTCCGCGCCGACCGCGTGATCTCCATCGCCCCGAACCCCGCCTCGGACCAGGTCACGCTCCTGTGTCACCGGTCCCTGGGGCGGAACATCAGCGTCCGGCTGATGGATGCCTTGGGCAGGACCGTGCTTCAACAGGCTGCGGAACCTCAACAGGCCGGGAGCGCCTTGGTGCTGGAGCTGGGCACCCTGAGCAACGGGCCCTATTCGGTGGTGCTCACGGACGGCGCTTCGCTGGCCATGGAGCGGCTGATCATCGAACGGTAAGCTCCATGGACGGCATCCTCAACAAGGTCGCCTCAAGCGGGATCATCACCCTCGACCTGGAGGAGCTGTACCCGGCTGGAGAGCGCGTGGTCTTCGATCTGAAGCCGCTGCTGTGGCAGGAGATCGCGCTGAAGGAGGATGACCTGCGGGCGTTCTGCAGGACGCACGATTGGGCGCAGTACACGGGCAAGTTCGTGAGCGTGCATTGTTCTGCGGATGCGATCATCCCCACGTGGGCCTACATGCTGGTCGCCACCCACCTGCAACCCTACGCGGCATTCGTCACGCAAGGCGATGCGGAGCAGCTGGAGCGCGCCGTGTTCACCCGCTTCGTGCAGCAACTGGATGTGGAGCCCTACCGCAACGCCCGCGTGGTGGTGAAGGGCTGCAGCAAGCTGCCCGTGCCGCTCAACGCCTATGTGGAGCTGAGCGCGAAGCTCCTGCCGGTGGTGAGGAGCCTGATGTTCGGCGAGCCGTGCAGCACGGTGCCGTTGTACAAGGCGCCGAAGGCCTAGGCACTACCTTCACCAGCGTGCGGACCATCGCCTGTGCCCTGCTCGCCTGTGCGCTGCCCCTTGCCCAGGCCCAGGGGATCCTGAGGAACATGCCCGGGGTTCCGCGCAACGCGCAGGGCACGCCGGTGTCCGGGGGTGCGGCGCCGAGCATGGCGTCCGCGGACACCACCGGGATCCGCAGCGAGCACGGCTGGTACCTGACACCGCACGGCACCCTGCGCGTGCTGGTGCTCTTCGCCGAGGTGGTGTACGACAAGGATCCGGGGCGCGACCCGCAGCCCGATGGTGCGGCGCACTGGCCGAAGGGCCGGCTGCCGCTCTGGAAGGACGACGTGTTCGATCCGCATGCGCGGCCGGTGCCCCAGGCGATGGTGACGCGCTACTACCACGACATCAGCCTGGGCCGGTACACGGTGCTGGGCGACCATGTGGACCAGCTGCTGCGCCTTCGCCAGAGCGAGCACGGCGACCTGCGCAACGCCAACGACCTGAGCAAGGCCGCCGTGGCCGAGGCCAACAAGCTGGGCGCCCTGCGCACGGCGCACCGCCTGTCGGTGGCGGACTTCGACCTCTGGAAGGACGGCCGGGTCCCGGGGGCCGCCAAGGAGGCCGGTCCGGACAGCCCGCACAGCTACGACCACGTGATGCTGATCCTGCGCAACAGCAGCCTGACGCACGGCCAGGGCAGCACGGACCCGGGCAGCAGCGGTGCCTTGTACGGCCACGAAAGCGACAGCCAGAGCCGCTTCGGCGGCATGAACGCCCTGCCCTTCGAGATCCTGAAGCACGAGTTCAACCACCTGCTGCTGGGCGGCAACAACTTCCACAGCGGCGGGGGCAACGCGGCGCAGTTCCAGAGCCACTTCATCGCCCTGCAGGGTGGCCACAGCATGATGGGGGCGTCCAGCAGTGCGCTGCTCACGTGCAGTGGGTGGGACCGCGACCGGCTGGGCTGGCGGGCCGATGGCGCTCCGCACCGCATCAACGCGCGCACGCCGGACGGACGGTGGGCCGACGGCGACCTGGACCCGGCGGCCGGGGACACGGGCGTGTTCGTGCTGCGCGACTTCGTGACCAGTGGCGATGCGCTCCGCATCCGCCTGCCCCACCTGCCCGAGGGCGTCGATCCGCAATGGCTCTGGCTGGAGAACCACCTCGGCCACGCCCGCAACGGCAGCCCCACGGACCGCTTCCATTGGGAGGCGGACAACCGCTGCATCGCCCCGGTGGAGCCCGGTCTGTTCGCCATGGTGCAGGTGGCGCATGAGGTGCGCGCGGGCAAGGACCTCTACCAGGGCCACGCCGACTACCTGCGCGCGGTGCCCGCCACCGGCCTCTTCGACCTGGAGCTGCGCGGCGATACGCTGCCCACGGACTGTCCCTTCAACGGAGGCCGGAGCATGCCCTTCCTCGCCAACAGCCGTGCGGCGAACCCCCTGAGCGGCGGCCACGAACTGGAGCTGCCCGTGTACGACCGCAACGACGATGGCCGGCTCGACCGCCGCGAGCACTACATCCCCGGCACCCGCGTCGTGGACGGCCGTACGACCGGAGAGGCCGTGTTCTTCGGCCGCCCCGAACAGGCCTTCCGGATGAGCGGGAACCGTGCGCTGGGCCTGGCCACCAACCCCGGCACCGCCAACCTGATGACGCTGGTGAGCGCGGGCGGCAAGGCGCTCCACAAAGGGGGTGCCCCGGACGCGCGGCTGGTGGTGCTGAACGGCCTGCGTGTGGAGCTGCTGGCCCAGGCGGCGGACGGTGCGGCCACAGTGCGCGTGCGCAGCGACGACAACGTGGTGGACCGGGACGTGCGCTGGTGCGCCGACAGCATCGTGCTGCCGCCGCTGCGCGGCCGCGGCGGTGCGGGCCTCATCGTGGAGGCGGGCGCCCGCCTGCTGCTCGACCGGTCGGGCACGCCCACGCGCGTGGACCGTCCCGAGGAGGCCGATGGCCGCATCTGGTTCAGCGCGCCGACGCGCTTCGTGGTGACCGCGGGAGCGACGTTGGTGGTGCGCTCCTCCGCGTCGCTGGAGCTCCTGCGGGCCAGTGAGCTGCATGTGCTCCCCGGCGCCACACTACGCCTGGAAACGGGCGCCAGGGTGCAGTTGGACCGCAGCTCACGCATCGTGCTGCATGGCGATGCCGTGCTCGACCTGGCCGCGGAGGAACGCGCGCGCCTGGAAAAGCGCGGGCGGATCGAGCGCCGGTGACGCTCAGTAAGCGCGCACGTTCTTGCCCTGCCGCCAGTTGATGAAGGCGCGCAGCGCCACACGGTCGCCGCCGGGCGTGGGGTAGTCGCCGGTGAAGTACCAATCGCCCCGATGCCCCGGGCAGGCCGCGTGCAGGCCCTCGATGGTCTGGAAGAGGATGCGCACCTCGGCGTTGATCCCCGGCGGGGTGAGCAGCTCGGTGATCTTGGCGCTGATGCGGTCGGCGCTGAAGGGGCGATAGATGTCCTTCACGTGGTTCACCATGCCGCCCAGCGGCTTGTCCACGTCGGCCATGCAGCGCTCGTACACATCGTCGATGATGTTCTCCTGCTTGGTCTCCTTCAGCAGGGCGATGGCCGCCTGGAAGGCCACCAGGTCGCCGAGCTTGGCCATGTCGATACCGTAGCAATCGGGGTAGCGGATCTGCGGGGCGCTGCTGGCCACCACGATGCGCCGGGGCCCCAGGCGGTCGAGCATGCGCAGGATGCTCTGCCGCAGGGTGGTGCCGCGCACGATGCTGTCGTCGAGCACCACCAGGCTGTCCACCCCCGGGCGCACGGTGCCGTACGTGATGTCGTACACGTGCGCCACCAGGTCGTCGCGGGCATCGTCGCCCGTGATGAAGGTGCGCAGCTTGGCGTCCTTGATGGCCACCTTCTCCATGCGGGGGCGCAGGGCGAGGATGCGGGCCAGCGCGTCGGGGTCGGGCGCGGGGCCGAGCTCCAGGATGCGGCGGGCCTTGATGCGGTCCAGTTCGTCCTCCAGGCCGCGCACCATGCCGAAGCAGGCCACCTCGGCGGTGTTGGGGATGAAGGACAGCACGGTGTGCTCCAGGTCGTGGTCCACGGCCTCCAGGATGGCCGGGCAGAGGGATCGGCCCAGGGCGATGCGCTCCCGGTACACGTCGCGGTCGCTGCCGCGGCTGAAGTAGATGCGTTCGAAGGAGCAGGAGCGCTTCTCGCGCGGCTCGCGCACCAGGTGCTCGCCGTAGCTGCCGTCCTTGCGGATGATCAGCGCGTGGCCGGGGGTGAGCTCATGCACGGCCTCGGTGGGCACATGGAAGGCGGTCTGGATCGCGGGGCGTTCGCTGGCCACCACCACCACGTCCTCGTCGGCGTACCAGAAGGCGGGCCGGATGCCGTTGGGGTCGCGCAGCACGAAGGCATCGCCGTGGCCGATCATGCCGGCCAGGGCATAGCCGCCGTCGAAGTCCAGCGCGCTGTTCACCAGGATCTGCCGCACATCGAGCTTCTCGGCGACCACCTGCGTGATCTGCCGGTCGTTGTAGCCCAGCTGGCGGTGGATCTGCGCGATGCGGTCGTTCTCCACGTCCAGGAAGTGCCCGATCTTTTCGAGCACCGTCATGGTGTCGCTGCGCTCCTTGGGGTGCTGGCCGATGCTGACGAGCAGGTTGAACAGCTCGTCCACATTGGTCATGTTGAAGTTGCCGGCCACCACCAGGTTGCGCGTGATCCAGTTGTTGAGGCGTCGGCGGGGGTGGCAGTTCTCCAGGCTGTCGCGGCCGAAGGTGGCATAGCGCAGGTGGCCCAGGAGCACCTCGCCCATGAAGGGCACATGGGCCTTCAGCCATTCGGTGTCATCGGGCCGGGCCCCCGGCAGCCTCAGGGCATCCTCGTGGCCTTTTTGGACCCGGCCGAAGATCTTCTGGATGGCCTGCTTGTCGGTGCTGCGCTCGCGGTCGATGTACGACGTACCGGGCAGGGGGTCCAGCTTGATGGAGGCCACGCCCGCCCCGTCCTGGCCGCGGTTGTGCTGCTTCTCCATGAGGAGGAACATGCGCTGCAGGCCGTAGAAGGCCGTGCCGTGGCGTTCGGCGTAGTGGGCCAGCGGCTTGCGGAGGCGGATGAGCGCGATGCCGCACTCGTGGTGGAGGACGTCGCTCATCGACGGCGGTCCGGCCGGGAGAGGGACCGGGGCGCAAAGGTACGCCGCCCCGTTCGGCCGCTTCCCGTTCCATCCCCTCCCCTGCCCGTTCCAAGCAACTTCCTGGGCCGGTGGCCTGTCTACCCTCTGTAATTTCGGAACGTGCACCGCCCCTCCCGGTCCTTCGGCCTGGCCCTCGGCCTGTTGCTCGCCTGCGGCGTGCGGGGTTCCAGTGGGGTCACCTTCACGGAGAACCACGGCCAATGGCCCGCGCACGTGCTCTATCGGGCCCACATCCCCGGCGGGGCCCTCTTCGTGGAGCGCGGTGCGCTCACCTTCGTGCTGGCCCAGGGGGGCGCCCGGCACCGGCACGGCCACGGTGAGGAGGGGCACGCGCACCAGGACCTCCCCTACCGCGAGCATGCCTACCGGGTGACCTTCGAGGGATCGGCCGGCGGGCTGGGCGAGGGGGTCGAGGCCCTGGCCCATCGGGAGAACCACTTCATCGGCAGCGACCCGTCGCATTGGGGTGCGGATTGCGGGGTGTTCCGGGAGGTCCGGGTCAAGGGCCTCTATCCCGGCATCGACCTGCGGGTGGACGGCCGCAACGGGCTGAAGTACGACCTGCTGGTGTCCCCCGGCGCCGACCCGGACCTGATCCGCATGCGGTACGAGGGGCAGGACGGGCTGGCGATCGACCAGGGGCGGCTGGTGGTGCGCACCAGCGCCGGTACGGTGGTGGAAGAGGCGCCCATCGCCTTCGGGCCCAGCGGGGCCATCGCCTGCCACTACCGCTTGAAGGGCGACCGGCTGGGCTTCGAGCTACCGGACGGCCACGACGACAGCGGTCTGCTCGTGATCGACCCCACGCTGACCTTCGCCAGCTATTCCGGCAGCACGGCCGACAACTTCGGGTTCACCGCCACCTATGATGCCGCGGGCAACCTGTACGGCGGTGGCATCGTGTTCGGGCTCGGCTATCCGGTGACGGTGGGGGCCCTGCAAACGGGGTTGGCGGGAGGCACCATCGACGTGGGCATCAGCAAGTGGGACGCCACCGGAAGCACGCTGCTGTGGAGCACCTACCTGGGCGGGGACCAGAACGAATCGCCGCATAGCCTTGTGGTGAACGATGCGGGTGAGCTTTTCGTCCTGGGCAGCACGGGCTCAAGCGACTTCCCCACCACGGCGGGTTGCTTCGACAACAGCTTCGGCGGAGGCCCCTCGCTGAACTTCACCATCGGCTACGGCTACAACCACTTCCTCGGGGTGGACGCCTTCGTGGCCCGGCTGAACGCGGCCGGCAACGCCCTGCTGGGCTCCACCTATGTGGGCGGGGCCGGGGCCGACGGCCTGAACAACGACGGCGCCTTGGCCTACAACTACGGCGATTCGTTCCGGGGCGAGATCGCCCTGGACCCCAATGGGAACCCGGTGGTGGCCACCAGCACGGAGACCGTGGGGCTGCCGGTGACGCCGGGTGCGCCGCAGCCAGGCTTCGGGGGCGGGACGCAGGACGGCTACGTGTTCCGTTTGAACGCCGGCCTGACCACGCTGCTCTGGGCCACCTACGTGGGCGGCACCGGTGACGACAGTGCGTTCGGCGTGCAGTTCGACAGCAATGGCGAGGTGTTCGTCACCGGAGGCACCACGAGCACCGACCTGCCGATGGCGGGCACGCCCTACGACGGCAGCCACAACGGCAGCGTGGACGGCTACATCATGCGCTACAGCGCCGCCGGCAACGCCCTCCTGGGCTCCACCTACCTGGGCACCGCGGCGTACGACCAGAGCTATTTCGTGCAGCTGGACACGGATGACGAGGTGTACGTGGTGGGTCAGACGCGCGGCAACTATCCGGTGACCCCGGGCAAGTACGCCAACCCGGGCAGCAGCCAGTTCATCCACAAGTTCAACCATGCGCTGAGCGCGTCGCTGTGGAGCACGCGCATCGGCAATGGCAGCGGTACGGAGGACATCGCGCCCTCGGCCTTCCTGGTGAGCGACTGCGGGCAGATCTACTTCTCCGGTTGGGGCGGAGCAGTGAACAACAACGGGGGTCCGAACACGAGCACCACCACCGGGCTGCCCACCACGCCGGGCGCGTTCCAGACCAGTACGGACGGCAGCGACTTCCACCTGATGGTGCTGGAGCCCGATGCCATCGGCCTGAACTACGCCACCTTCTTCGGCGGCAACCTCAGTTCGGAGCACGTGGACGGCGGCACCAGCCGCTTCGACAAGAACGGCAACGTATACCAGGCGGTGTGCGCCGGGTGCGGTGGCAACAGCGACTTCCCCACCACGCCGGGTGCCTGGAGCAACACGAACAACAACCCCAACTGCAACCTGGGGGTGTTCAAGTTCGCCCTGTCGCAGACCCTGGCGGTGATCGCCATCGACGGACCGCAGTACGTGTGCCACCCCGGGCAGGCGCAGTTCGACAACCTGAGCAACGGCGGCAACACCTACACCTGGTACTTCGGTGACGGTGCCACGAGCACCGACTTCGAACCCTCGCACACCTATGGCGCCCCAGGCACCTACACGGTGATGATGGTGCTGGAGGACAGCCTGGACTGCACGCCGCCGGACACGGCCTATGTGACCATCGAGGTGGTGGACCCCCTGGATGCGGCGGTGGACAGCGTGCCTGCGGTGTGCGCGGGTGCCAGCGTGCAGCTGCAGGCCAGCGGCGGCACCAGCTATGTATGGAGCCCCGGCACCGGCCTCAGCAGCACCACGGTGCCCGACCCGGTGTGCACCCCGCTGGTCACGACCACCTACCAGGTGCTGGTGACCGACCAGTGCGGCACGGACACGGCCTTCGTGGAGGTCGAAGTGGACGACCCGGCCGGCTTCGCGGGGCCGGACGCGGTGATGTGCGTGGGCGACGCGGTGACGATCAGCGCCAGCGGCGGAGCCACCTACAGCTGGAGCCCGGCGGCCTTCGTGGACGATCCCACGAGCGCCACGCCCCTGGCGTTCCCTCCGGACACCACGCTCTTCATCATCACCATCATCACCCCCGATGGATGTGAAGGCACGGATTCGGTGCTCGTGACCGTGCAGTTCACACCGCCCGACCCGGTCTCCACGGACACGGCCGTGTGCGAAGGCGGCAGCGTGCAGCTGCTCGTGAGCGGGGGCGACAGCTATGCCTGGGCGCCTGCGCCGGGCATCACGGTGCTCAACGGGCCCGACCCCGTGGTGACCCCTCCGACCACCACGGATTACGTGGTGCAGGTGAGCAACACCTGCGGCACCACGCCGGACACGGTGACGGTGCTGGTGGTGGTGCCCCTGGCCGATGCGTGGCCGGACACGCTCGTGTGCCCCCTTGCGCCGGTCCCCCTCTTCGCCAGCGGGGGAGTGAGCTATCTCTGGAGCCCTTCGCAGGGCCTGGACAACGACACCAGCGCCACCCCCATCGCCACGGTGGGCACACCCACGGTGTTCTCGGTGATCAGCACGGACGCCTATGGCTGCAGCGACACCGCCCAGGTCTCCATCGACCTGCTGCCCCAACCCGTGGTGAACGCGGGGCCTGATGTGTCCATCGACTACGGTGATGCCACCACCTTGTTCGCCATGGGGAACGGGGTCTTCAGCTGGAGCCCCGAGCTCTTCGTGGAAGGGACCAACGGCGCATCGCTCACGGTGCGGCCGGAGACCACCACGCTCTACACGGTTCAGATGACGGACACCAACGGCTGCCTGGCCACGGACCAGGTGTTGGTGATCATCGACGGGGCGCTGTACGTGCCGAACACCTTCACCCCCAACGAGGACGGGATCAACGACACCTTCTTCGCCTTGGGCAAGGAGATCGACACGTTCCGGATGATGGTGTTCAACCGGTGGGGCGAGATGATCTTCGAGACGGACGTGCTGACGGGCCGCTGGGATGGCACCTACAACGGGGTGGGCTCACCGATCGACACGTACGTGTGGCGTGTGGATTACACCGAGCTGAACGGCGAGGACCACGTCATTTACGGGCACGTGAACCTGGTGCGCTAGCCGCCCGGCGTGAAGCGCTGGCGGGGCAGGTCGAGCCAGCTCAGCGCGGCGCCGCTCAACAGCATCTCCTTCCGCGCATCGTCCCAGGGCATGCTGCGGATCATGGAACCGGGCTCGAGCTCGCCGAGCGGGAAGGGATAGTCCGTGCCCAGGGCCACACGCTCCGCGCCCAGCATGTCCACCACGAGCTTCAGGATCGCCGGATCGTGCACCAGGGCGTCGATCCAGAAGCGGCCGAGGTAGGCCTTCGGCGGGACCTGGTTGTCCACGGCGCACAGGTCGGGACGCACCTCGAAGCCGTGCTGGATGCGGCCGAGCGTGGCCGGGAAGCTGCCGCCGCCATGCGCGAAGGCCACGCGCAGCCGTGGAAGGCGCTCCAGCAGCCCGCTGAAGATCATGGAGGTGATGGCGAGGGTGGTCTCCGCGGGCATGCCCACCAGCCAGGGCAGCCAGTACTTGTCCATGCGTTCCTTGCCCAGCATGTCCCACGGGTGCACGAACACGGCCATGCCCAGGGCCTCACAGGCCTGGAAGATCTCGAGGAATCGCGGGTCGCCCAGGTTGATCCCTTCGACGTGGGTGCCGATCTGGATGCCGCTGAGGCCGATGGCCCGGCAGCGCTCCAGTTCCTGCACGGCCAGTGCGGTGTCCTGCATGGGCACGGTGCCCAGGCCCACGAAGCGGTGCGGCCAGCGGTCCACGATGCCGGCGATGTGGTCGTTGAGGAAGCGCGAGAGCTCCAGGGCGTCCTGCGGCCGGGCCCAGTAGCTGAACATCACCGGCACGGTGCTCAGGACCTGGGCGTGCACGCGGTGACCGTCGCACTCGTCGAGCCGCACCAAGGGGTCCCAGCAATTGGCCTGCACCTCGCGGAAGAACTTGTCGTCCATCATCATCCGCGCGCATCCCGGGCGGTGATGGTCCAGATGGATGAAGCCCTTGTAGCCGAAGCGGGCCCCGAAATCCGGGATGTGCTCCGGCAGGATGTGCGTGTGGACGTCGATGGCCAGCAGCTCGGCCATCAGGAGAAGCGCGGGTCGGTGGCCATCACATGACCGCAGTTCCGGCAGGTACGCAGGGCCTCGCTCGCGTAGAACTCCCTGAAGCGCGGCAGGAAGTCCTTCTCGATGTTGTGCAGCACGAAGCGGTACTCATGCAGCAGGGTGTTGCACTTCTCGCAGTACCACTGCAATCCGTCCTCCAGCTCCCGGTCGTCGCGCTTGCACTCGATCACCAGGCCCACGGTGTCCGGACCGCGACGGGGTTGGTGCGGCACGTTGGCCGGCAGCAGGAACATCTCGCCCTCCCGGATGGGGATGGTGACGGCCTTGCCGTCCTCCTGGATGCCCACTTCGATGTCGCCCTCCACCTGGTAGAAGAGCTCCTCGGTCTGATTGAAGTGATAATCCTTGCGCGCGTTGGGCCCGCCGACGATCATGACGATGTAGTCACCGGCGTCCGCGTACAGGTTCTTGTTGCCGACCGGCGGCTTCAGCAGCGCTCGGTTGTCGGCGATCCATTGCTTGAGGTTGAACGGTCGGCGGACGGCCATAGCGGTGGTGGTGTTCCGCCGCAAGTTAGCGCCACGCCCTGGAAGGCCCCGGTCAGCGCTCGCGCTTCTCCACACGCCCGGCCATCAGCAGGAGGGCCCCGTTGGTGCGCTGCATGCCCATGGTCCATTCGGGGTCCTGGGAGAACACACCGGCACGTTCGTCGTAGCGGATGCGGGCGAAGGGGAAGTCCAGCTCGTCGGTGCTCACCCCGTTGTACTTGGCCTCGGCCAGCATGCCGATGTCCATCACCAGGGGCTCGAACATCAGGTCGTCGGCGGCCTTGGGGAAGTGCGTGTCGATCTGCACCCGCTTGGGCACGAAGCCGGCCTTGCGGAACTCGATGCTGAAGCTGCGGTTCAACGCCAGTCCCAGGGCGAACTTGCCGCTCTTGTCGGTGGTGATCGAACCGACCCGCTCATTGTCGCGGTAGGTGATCACCTCACAGCCCTCCAGCTTGTTCTCGCCGTCGGTGATGCGGCCCGTGATGGGCAGCACCACGTCATCCGGGCCGGACTGCGCAGTGGCCGATCCGGTGGACCACAGGACGGAAAGCAGGAACACGGCCACGTGGGGGCCGCGCGGTCGGCTGATGCGGAAGAGCACAGGGGTCATGGGCCCCTGATACGCAAGCCGTGTCCATCCGGTTGCGGACGGTCAGCGCACCACGCGATGCACCACCGGAGGTCGGCCCTCGCGCTCCAACCGGACCAGCAAGGCCCCCCGGGCAGCATCACCCAGCGCGATCCGCGTGTTGGCGCCACCGGGCGCCCAACTGCGGTGCAATTGTCGACCGACAGCGTCCAGCACGGTGACCCAGGCGCCCTGGTCGGTCGCGATCAACAGATCCTCCCGGTCCATCCACGCGGCATCGGCGTCCTGCTGCGGACCGTCGATGCCCGTGCACAGCTCCACGAACAGCTCCACGAAGTTGGTGCTGAGCTCCAGGCAGGCGCCGTCGCTGGTCAGGTCGCGGATGGAGAGACCGCTCTCCAGGCCGAACAGGGATCCGTCCCAGCTCACGCCATATATCCGGTAGGGCGCATCGCGCAGGGTATCGGCCTCCAGCACACCGCCCGGCAGCTCGGCGATGATGTTGTCGCTCTCATCGGTCAGCACCAGGATCACCGGAGCGATGCCCTGCGAGAAGCTCACGAAGGTGAACAGGTCCGAGAACCCGTCCTTGCAGATGGTGACGGCGGTGTCCCCCTGGTCCGTCTTCACGATGTTGCCGTCGCAGAGCAGCGGCGGCATGGCCGCGCTGAGGCAGATGCCGAAGGTGCCTGCCGCGCCGAAGTCGGTGTTGGTGAAGACCCGGATCCGGTAGTTCGTGCCTGGCGTGGTGGGAATGGCGAACTCGAAGAGCGGCCAGACACCGCAGACGAACGAACTGGCCAGGCAGCTATCGGGCATCACCTCGATGCCCCAATCGGTCATGGTACCGGGCAGCAGGCGCAGGAACACCTCGCTATGGATGTCGCTGTTGAAGCTGTACCAGACGTCCGGAAAAGAGAGCCCGTTGCCGTCGCAGACGGGCAGATCACCGCCCCAGGTGGCCTGCCCATTGTCCCCCGGAACGGCGAGCAACGGACACTCGAGCAGATCATTGATCGGCAGCGGCTGTGGAAAGGCGCAGCTATCGTTCGCGGGGATCTGGGCGGCCACCGGCAGCGCGAAGGCGGCCGTGGCAAGCAGGGTCAGGATACGGGCCATGGGACGGGATAGGACCCGCCAAGGTAGCTTGGATCCGACAACGGGACTACCGGACCGTGATCCGGCGCTGCCAGCTGCCGTGGGCCGTCTCGCAGCGCAGGACGTAGCCGCCGGGCGCGACCCCGGCAAGGTCCACCCGGCTCACCTCGCCCGTGGCCAGGTTCCGCTGACCGGACAGCATGACCCGACCCATCAGGTCGGTGAGGCTGAGGAGCACCGCACCCGGGGCTCCGGACCAGCGCACATCGACATGGTCCTGGGCGGGGTCCGGGAACACCGCGATCGGGTCCTCGACGACCCGGGCGTCCACCGAGGTGGTGATGTCCGCACCGATGCAGAGCAGGAAGTCGCCGCCCGACCCGAAGTCCGTGTTGGTCATCACCCGCACATAGTGAGGCTGGTTGGGCGTGGTGTTCACCGTGACCGCGCCGGTCGGGGAGAGCACACAGGCCACCTCGGCACCACCACACCCCTCGTACACGGCCAGGGCCGCATTGCTCATGCTGAGGTTCTCCAGGGTGATCTGCACCTGGGTGTTGATGCCGGGCTCGAAGATGTACCACACGTCCTGATAGCCGTTCTGTGACGCCACGCAGGTGGGGTCATCGAAGGAAACGGTCGCGCTGGTGGTATATCCATCCGTGGAATTACCCGGACAATCCTGCAGCGGCAGCACCGGGATGTAGGCCGCGGTGGCACATTCATCGTTGGCGGGCGGCACCGGGCAATCATCGGCCGAAACGGTGAGGACATAATCGCCGGTGGAACCCGTCCCGAAGCTCCCCACGGGGATGTAGTAGGTGCCCGGAGCAAGGCCCACGAAGACCATCTCGGCGTTGGTGTCCGTGCAGGTGAAATCAGCCTGCGAGGTGAACAGGGCCTGGTCGGCCGGGCAGCTGGTGGTGAGCGCCGGATAGATCTCGTCAAAGGCGGGCGTGGAACCGCAGTACGTGATGGTCACGTTGGCGCAATCGCCCAGGGTGAAGGCATGCCACACCTTGGGGACACCGTCGTTGAGCAAGCTCGTGGTGGCGGCATCGGCAAGCGTTGTGGCGCCCGTGTTGTTCCCCGTGAACGTGATCGTACCTCCCGAGGCCAGCGGGTCGGCCGTGACCGTGGCACAGAGGTCGTTCGCCGGGGCCGTTCCACCGCCCTGCACACAGATGGTGAAGGTGGGGCCGGACGGCTGCCCGCCGTACCAATCATAGACGCGCACGAAGTAGGTGTTCCCGACGGTCAGGTTGCTGAGCAGCACGGTCTCCGTGGCGCCCAGGGCGCCCTGGTCGGAGCAGGCGATGTTCGTGGTGGCCCCGCAGCTGCCCTCCAGCACATCGATCACGGCGTTGAAGCCCAGGGAGGGCTCCACCACGACCGAATGCTCGGTGGTCGTGGCCTCGAAACTGAACCACACATCATCGTTGGCATCGCCGGTGAACCCACCGCAGGCGATCGCGGGAAGCGAGCCGGTGGCGCCCAAGGTGGTGCCGTTGACCGGCGTGCAACCGGCATCGGGCACCAGGGTGATCGCCCCGCTGCACTCATCGTTCGCCGGAGGCGGGGTGGTGCAGGTCTGCCCGGTGAAGGTCAACGTGTACGGACCGGAGGAGCCCGGCTCGTTGATCACGGGGAAGTAGTAGGTGCCCTGTGGCAGGTTGGGGAATACGATGGTGACGTTGCCATCGCCGCAGGTGACGAACTCGAAGACCCCCGTGTTCACGATGTTGGTAATGGGGCAACCGATCACCAGGTTGATGAACGAGTTGGGGAAGGCCGGGGTGGTGCCGCACAGGTCCACCGTGACGTCCATGCACTGGCTCAGGCTGAAGGCCTCCCACACCTGGGCCGCCCCGAAACCCACCTCATCCGTGGAGCCCGAGCTGTCGCCGTTGCGCACCGCGGGCACGCCAGGCGAGAGGGCCACCACGGTGGCGCCCGTGCACACGTCGTTCACCGGCGCGCCACCACCCTGGGCGGAAAGGTGCGGGGCGTGTGCCAGCAGGAGGGCGGACAGGGCCGCGGGAGCGATGCGGTGGAGCATGGGACGCAGGTTAAGCGGTCAATGGATCACGAAGCGCTGTTCGGTGCGGGCCTGGGGCGTGGTGGCGCGCAGGGTGTAGGTGCCGGGGGCCAACCGGTGGAGCTGCACGGTGTGCGACGCGCCCTGAGCGATGCGGGCACGCTCGGCGTGCACGGCCCGCCCGGCCATGTCCAGCACCTCCAGGGTGAAGGCCGCCTCCGTGCCCGGGTTCAGCACGTTCAGCACGCCCGAGGTCGGGTTCGGGAACAGGCCCAGCGAGGGCGCCTCCGAGGTGCTCAGGCCGGTGTTGATGCAATTCACACCGTCCACCGTGATGCTGTAAGGGCCGATGGCATTGTTGT
>JAEUSW010000259.1 GCA_016788285.1 Flavobacteriales bacterium | reverse complement strand
TCCCACCCATTGGGAGGAACAGGTCCTCGGCACCGGCATCGACCTCACCCTGAGCGGGCATACGCATGGTGCGCAGTTCGGCATCACCATCGCCGGTCAGACCTACAGCCCCGCACAGTGGGTCTACAAGCGGTGGGCCGGTCTGTACAACGAGGGTGCGCAGCACCTGTACGTGAACCGGGGCTTCGGCTTCATCGGCTTCCCTGGTCGTGTCGGCATGCCGCCGGAGATCACGGTGATCGAGCTCAGGAAGGGAGGTGATGCGCCACATGCGTGATGCACCGACCCTCCGATCAGCACCGACCGGTCGAAACGCGGTCCTCCCGATGGACCGGGCTGTGTTTGGGCCGCTCCGGTGGATCGGCCCTGCTCATTGTGATCCTGTCGCTCCAGGCCTGGAGCTATCGATATCAGGAGATCCTGTTCGCCCGACCGCAGGGCTATCACGCCTGGAGGCAGAGTGACTGCCTGTCGATGGCGTGGCATTACATGCACCTCGACCTGCCTTGGTGGGATGGAAGAATGCACTACCTCGGATCGGAGGGCACCGGGCGCGCCTTGAGCGAACTGCCTCTGCTCCCCTATTTCATCGGGAAAGTGTGGCGGTCCACGGGTCAGCAGGAGTGGCTGTACCGGGCGACCATCCTGCTGCTCTCCATCGCCGGGTTGATGGCCCTCTACTTGACGGTCAATACGCTGCTGAAGGATGGCGTGCTGGCGGCCTGGGTATCCGCCTTCCTGTTCACCTCACCCATGGTGGCGTACTACGCGAACAACTTCCTTTCGAACGCCGCCGCCCTCGCGTTCGTGCTCATCGGTTGGTACGCCACCACATCAGGGATGGAACGTTCATCTCGTTCCCGGCTCCTGGGAGCTGTCGCGCTTTTCACCCTGGCGGGGCTGCTCAAAGCCACAGCGGCGCTAAGCCTGCTGATCCTGCTCGGTATCGTGCTCATGTCCTTCCTGCCGTTCCGGCACACGTTACTTGGATCATGGCGCCCACACCATCGTGCGGTCACGCTGATCGCCGGACTGGCCGGCCTGGCCATCATCGCCGCTTGGTATGCATACGCCCGATGGTACAATGCGGGGCAGGCGCAAGGCGTCTTTCTCATCGGCACACTTCCGTATTGGAGCATTCCATCGAAGGAGCTTGACACCGTGTGGCGCGGCTTTGGCGACCACGTTCGGCGCGATTACCTGCGCCCGGACCTTTACCTGGTGCTCGCCGCCATGTGCGCGCTGGCCTTGTTCGGACATCATCGGATCCCACGTGCGCTCTGGACCGCGTTCACGCTGCTCTGCCTTGGTGCGCTCTCCATCGGTGTGTTGTTCTTCGGTGCGTTGAGGGACCATGACTATTACAGCCTCGATCAAGTGGTCATCTTCCCTGCCGCACTGCTCCTCGGCCTCCTGGCCTTGGTCCGAAGAGGCTCGGGGATCACACGCACCTGGCCCTTCCAACTGGGGCTGCTGGTGGTACTGATCCACGGCACTGATTTCGCAAGGCGACGGATGACGGATCGCTACTCCACCTGGATGAACCAGGAGTATTTGACCCAGCATGAACCACTGGGCCGAATGCAGGACGCTCTCCTGGCCATGGGTGTGGATCGTTCCGCACGCGTGATCAGCGTGCCTGACATCAGCTTCAACCGCAGCCTGTATCTGATCGAACGTTCGGGCTGGACCGATTTCGATGGCCTGAGCGATGACCCGATAAAGCTCCTGGCGAAGGTGGATCAGGGAGCTCGATTCCTGCTGACCACCAATGACACCGTGTTGCTCAAGCCTTCACTCCGGCCATTTCTGGCTCATCCGGTGGGTCGCTTCGAGAATGCCAGGGTCTTCGCGCTCAAGAACCCATGGCCGGTAGGAGGATCGAACTCGTATGCCCGGGGAACCCTGATCGAGGCGGAACCAGGACGTGCGCGGATAAGCCGGAGTTCACGGTGAACGAGCTGCAGAAGGCCTGATCAGGCCGGGAACACGATGGCGGCCTGCTGAACCGCCCGGTCCAGCTGGGCCAGGTCGAGACCCGTGTGCATACCACGCTCCTCGAGGCTGCGCACGAAGAGCTCCATCTGCAGGTTGCCCACCAGCTCATCCTCGGCCATGGGGCAGCCGCCGTAGCCCTTGATGGCCCCGTCGAAGCGCCGGCAACCAGCGTCCCACGCGGCCTGTGTCTTCGCCGGCCAGTTGTCGGGGCTGCAATGCAGGTGGGCGCCGAAATCCACCTCGGGCAGCGCAGGGATGAGCGCGGCGAACATGGCGGTAATGTCCGCGGGCCTCGCGACGCCCACCGTATCGCTCAGCGCGATGATGCGCACGCCGAGCTCCTTCACGAGCCGCTCGGTCCAGCGGAGGGCCACATCCGCGTTCCACGGGTCGCCGTAGGGATTGCCGAAGGCCATGCTGATGTACACCACCAGCTCCTTGTTGGCGCTGCGCGTGAGTTCCGCGATGCGCGCGATGCGGTCCCACGACCCCTCGATGCTCGTGTTCGTGTTGCGCTGCTGGAAGGTCTCGCTGATGCTGAACGGATAACCCAGGTAGGTCACGCATTCCTGCTTCACCGCCGCCTCGGCACCGCGCTCGTTGGCCACGATCACCAGCAGCTTGCTGCGCGAGCCCGTGCGGTCGATGCGGGCGAGCACCTCGGCCGTGTCCGCCAGCTGCGGGATGGCCTTGGGGCTCACGAAGCTGCCGATGTCGATGGTGTCGAAGCCCACCTGGAGCAAGGTGTTCAGGTAGGCCACCTTCACGTCGGTGGGGATGAAGGGCACGATGCCTTGCATCGCATCCCGCGGACATTCGATCAGCTTCACGCTTTCCATCGGGCGTAGGCCTGGTTGATGCGCTTCACCAGCGCGGGTCCTTCGTAGATGAGACCGGTGTACACCTGCACGAGGTCGGCACCGGCTTCAAGCTTCTCCATCGCAGCCTCCGACGAATCGATGCCGCCCACGCCGATGATGACGATGGGCCGTGGCAGGCGGTCGCGCAGGTAGCGCACCACCTCCGTACTGCGCTGGCGTACCGGCGCTCCGCTCACGCCGCCCGCTCCCATGGCCTCCACCTCGCCCTTCGGTGTACGCAGGCCTTCGCGGGAAATGGTGGTGTTGGTGGCGATCACGCCGGCGATGCCGCTCTCCTTCACCACGGCCACCACGTCGTCCAACTGGGCGTCCGTGAGGTCGGGGGCGATCTTCAGCAGGATGGGCTTGGTGGTGGAGTTACGAGTGGCGAGTGGCGAGTGGACTTCTGCCGTAGCACTACTCGCCACTCGATACTCGCCACTCCTGGACTGAGCCTTGGCTTGAAGCGCGGAGAGGATGGCCAACAAAGGCCCCTTATCCTGCAAGGCGCGCAGGCCGGGCGTGTTCGGGCTGCTCACGTTCACCACGAAGTAGTCCACCACGGGGTACAACGCCTCGAAGCACGTCACATAGTCGTCGAGGGCCTGCTCGTTGGGCGTCACCTTGTTCTTGCCGATGTTGCCGCCCACGATGATGCCGGGCTTGCGCTTCCGCAGGCGTTCCACCGCGGCCTGCACGCCGCCGTTGTTGAAGCCCATGCGGTTGATGAGCGCACGATCCGCAGGCAGGCGGAAGAGGCGTGGTCGCTCATTGCCTGGCTGGGCCACCGGGGTCAGCGTGCCGATCTCGATGAAGCCGAAGCCGAGCGCGCTCAGCGCGTCGACGTGCTTGGCGTCCTTGTCCATGCCGGCGGCCAGGCCCACGGGCGAAGGGAAACGCAGGCCCATGAGCTCCACGGCGGCCTTGGCAGGAGGCTTGGCGCCGCCCACGAGCCCAAGCGCACCGGGCACCTTGCTGGCCAGTTCAAGCAGGTCGAAGGTGAGGTGGTGGGCGCGCTCAGGCGACCGGCTGAACAGGAGCGGACGGAGGAGGCGATACATGCGGTGCGAAAGTACCGGCGATGGAAGATGAACTTCGCGGTCTTCGCCTCGGTTCCTGACGTATGTATGGCCATACATACGTCCAGGACGTCGGGAACCGGCCAAGTCCCACGCCTCTCAAGGAAAAGAGCACTGCAAGCCAACCGTGAAGGAATGGAGACGGGGTTGACCGGTCACAGCCTCTTCGCCGCGTCTGGTAACAGTTCCGTGCAGGCGGGCTCGAAAAGCGACATATGTATGGCCATACATACTTCCCGGTCCGAACAAGCTCACTCCAACGTCATCCTCACCCCCAGGTAGCCCCGTGCGCCCTGCATCGGTGCGTACATGTACGACGCATCGAAGGTGTGCCCATGCGGGTTCGTCACCGGGTCGTCCACCGTGCGGTCGAACGGGTCGAAGGGCCTCATCAAGGGGTCCACGGGCACGAAGTCGAGGATGTTCTTCACTCCACCGTACACCTCGAAACGCTCGGCGAACCGGTGCTTCACCTGCACATTGAGCAGCATGTACCAGGGGGAGTACGCCGGACGGAAGTCGTTGGGCTGCACCGGGAGCCGCATCGGGCCGTACCACTGACCGGTGAGGTCCACCGTGATCCGGCATGGAAGGTCCTGGCTCATGGCGAAGGTGCCCTGCCATTCAGGCGCGAAGTACTGGTCCTCGCGCATCCGGTCCTGCACGGTGTACACATCCATCCAGGTGGCGCCGGCGTGGGCCCGAAACCCCTTCCCGATCCGGACGTCCGCGTTCAGGCTGCCCCCCTGCGCGATGCCATGGCCGTCGAGGTTGCGATAGAGGATCACGTCCGGATCGGTGTCGTAGTCGGGCAGGATGCGGTTGCTGAACCGGGTGAGGAACAGGGACGCGTCGAGGCCGATGAAGCGCTTCTCCGCCGGCCATTTCCGAACGGCATTGAGCGTGGCGTTCCACGAGCGCTCAGGCCGGAGGTCCTCTTCGATCACCACGCGACGGGCGCCGGTGAGGGCGGCGTGCTCCTCGGTGAAGAGGTTCACCACGCGGTACCCTGTGCCACCATGCGCGCGCAAGGTGAAGCGGCCGCTCGGGGCAAGCTTGTACGCCGCCCGTGGCGAGTGCACCAGGCCGTGGTCGCGGTCATGGTCCAGCCGATAGCCGAGAAGCACCACACTGCGCGGCGAGACCAACCACTCATCCTGCACGAGGACGCCTGGTAGCGGCCTTCTTTCGGCCTGGTTCCGCGAGGTGGGCGGCTCACCCACGGCCGTGGCCGGCGTGTTGTCGTCGTAATACGTATCGCGATAGGCCAGGCCCGCCAGCACATCGTGGCGATGATGGAAGCGGCGTCGCCAGACCAGCTGGGCGAAAAGCACGCGCTGCACCGCATCGTACGGCGTGGTGCCATACCAGCTGTCCTGGTGGTGACCGTTGGCCGACACCTGCAGGGTCACCTGCTCCCGGAGCGGGAGCTGATACTGACCGATCAGCTCCCAGCGGCGCGTGGCGATCGTCTCCCCGTAGAGGCTGTCCCCACCCGCGAACGCGGGCGTCCAGTCCATCTGACCACCCCAGCGGTCCTCGCCCACCAACCGGACCGCGAGACCCGCCATTCGCCCCTTGGGCCGTTGCAGGACGAGCTTCTGGAAGAAGGAGATCCGTTCCTGCAGGGTCATGTCCGTGAACCCGTCGCCGTTGTTGTCGCGCGGGTCGTTGTACAGGAACCCGTTGATGCCGGTGAGGCTGCGCAGCTTCCCCTTCCCGAAGGCAAAGCCCACATCGGCGTTGTGCTCAAGCCAGGTGGTGCTCATCAGGTCGACGCTCAGCCGGGGGGCGATCACCGGGTCCTTGGTGATCACGTTGATGATGCCTCCCAGGGCCTCGCTCCCGTAGAGCGCACTGCCGGGCCCCTTCACCACTTCCACGCGTTCGATGAGGCTCGTGGGGATGCCGCTCAGGCCGTACACCGTGCTCAGCCCGCTGACAATGGGCATGCCATCGATGAGCACCAGGGTGTACGGTCCCTCCATGCCGTTGATGTGGATGTCACCGGTGTTGCACACGCTGCAATTGAGCTGGGGCCGCACCCCGTTCACCATGCCCACGGCATCCAGCAGGGCCGGGCCCGGGTTCTTGCGGAAGAGCGTGGGCGAGATCACCTCCACCGGCACCGGACTGGCATCACGCGACACAGGCGCCAGGGTGCCCGTCACCACCACCTCGTCCAGGGCGGTGGCTGATGCCTCCAACAGCACGACCCCCAGATCGAGGGTGTCCAAGGAGTTCACGTGGATCACCCGCTCCGACGCCTGATGGCCCAAGGCCTCGATGCGCAGGCGGACGGGACCGGATGGGAGCGGCCCCAAGAGAAAACGGCCTTCGCCATCGGCCGCTGTACCGATCTCCCCCGCTCGCACCGCCGCAAAAGGCAGCGCGCCCTCCGGACCGGCCACCGCACCGCGCAGGACGGCCTGCGCCCGCACGCCGGTCGCAGCAAGAAGGCTCACCAGGAGGAGAAGCGACCGCGGCATGGTGCAAAGATGGCACAATTTAGGCTAGTCTAAATTATTGGATTATATTTGCCTCACTTCATGTTCAGCCGCAGCGAAGAGGACCACATCAAGGCCATCCATGGCCTGTTGCAGGATGCCGGCCAGGCCTTCACCAAGGACATCGCCGAACGGCTCAACACGCGGGCCAGCAGCGTCACCGACATGCTGAAGAAACTGGCCGGCAAGGGGCTGGTGAAGCACGCGCCCTACCATGGGGCCACGCTCACCCTGAAGGGCCGGCGACAGGCGTTGTCCCTGGTGCGCAAGCACCGCTTGTGGGAGACCTTCCTGGTGCAGCGACTGGGCTTCGCGTGGGACGAGGTGCACGAGGTGGCCGAGCAGCTGGAGCATGTGAGCAGCGAGCCATTGATCGAACGGCTGGACGCCTACCTGGGCCATCCGCGGTTCGATCCGCACGGCGACCCCATCCCGGACCGCGACGGGCGGATGCCCGAGCGCGTCACGGTGCACCTCTCCGAAGCGCAGGTGGGGCTCCGGCACCGCCTGGTGGCGGTGAAGGACGGCAGTGATGCTCTTCTTCGGTTGCTGGACGCCAAAGGGCTTGCCATCGGCCGGGCCTTCATCCTGGCCGCCCGCCAGGAGTTCGACGGCAGCCTTCAGCTCACGTGGCGCAGCGGCGGCTGCGACCTCAGCGCGCAGGTGGCCGCGCACCTGCTCACCGTACCCGATCCCGCATGAACCACATCCTCTCCTTCTTCGAAGGCATCGATCCCGTGTGGGGTGCGCTGCTGGCCACCACCTTCACCTGGTTGGTCACCGCCGCCGGAGCGGCCGTGGTCTTCCTGTTCAAGGAGCTTTCGCGCAAGTGGCTGGACGGCATGCTGGGCTTCACCGGCGGGGTGATGGTGGCCGCCAGCTTCTGGAGCCTGCTGGCGCCCAGCATCGACATGAGCGCGCGGATGGGCTTCCCCGAGTGGCTGCCCCCGGCGGTGGGCTTCGCGGCGGGTGCCCTCTTCCTGTTCGCCCTGGACAAGTACGTACCCCACCTGCACATCAATTTCGACCCCAGCTTGAAGGAGGGGCCTGACACCGGGCTGCGCCGCAGCACCCTGCTCATCCTGGCGATCACCCTGCACAACATCCCGGAGGGCCTCGCCGTGGGCGTGCTCTTCGGCGGGGTCGCGGCCGGCATACCGGAGGCCAGCATCGCCGGCGCGGTCACCCTGGCCATTGGCATCGGTCTGCAGAACTTCCCCGAGGGCATCGCGGTGAGCATGCCCCTTCGCCGGCTGGGCGTGAGCCGGGCCCGCAGCTTCTTCTACGGTCAGCTCAGCGCCATCGTGGAGCCCGTGGCCGGGGTGGTGGGGGCCATGGCCGTGCTATGGATGCAGCCCATCCTGCCCTTCGCCCTGGCCTTCGCGGCCGGCGCCATGATCTACGTGGTGGTGGAGGAAGTGATCCCGGAGACGCAACAGGACAGGCACACCGACATCGCCACCCTCGGTTTCATCGGAGGCTTCATCGTGATGATGGTGCTGGACGTGGCCCTGGGCTGACGGCGCTCAGCCACCGGCAAGGCGTCCGATGGCGGCCACCGCCACCGACACGCCATCCTCACCGGCCATGCGTGCGCGGAGGGCCGCCGCGGCCCGCGTGCACGATGCCTGGTCGAGCACCTCGCGGATCCGCCCCGCAAGCGCACCTGCCGTGGCCGAACGGCGGGGCAAGGGTCGTGACGCCACCCCCAGGCCATGGAGCCGCTGGGCCCACCAGGACTGATCGAAACCGTGCGGCACCACCACCGATGGCGTTCCGGCCCGGGCCACGGCATGCGTGGTGCCTGCGCCGCCATGATGCACCACGGCGGCACATCGCGGGAACACGGCCTCGTGGGGAACGCGGCGCAACACAAGCAGGTCCCGATGGCCGTGCAAGGCGCCCGGCTCGGCACCGACCTGCACGATGGCGCGCACCCCGGCCCGTGCCACCGCCTCCTTCATCAGGGTCCACGCGTCCATCGCAGCATACGCCGCGCATGAGCCGAAGGTGAGGTGCACGGGGGGCGGGCCCGATGCCAGGAAGGCGTCGACCTGCTGCCCGAGGGCAAGGTCGTCCGGCGTCCGGGCCCGCATCCACGCACCGGTCACCAGCGTGGCGGGTGCCTCGAGGTGAGGGATCAAGGCCGGGCTGGCGGCCACCAGGTTCAGCGTCGATGAGCGGAACCCCTCGGTGAGCAGGCTGCGCAGCGGCGCCAGACCGCGAGCACGGTGCAGCCGTTCGCTCACCGGGTAGAGCGACCGGGTCATCACCGCGTCCCCGAGGCGCCACAGCGCGGCGTCCGCCCAGCCGCCCAACGAACGGCCCAGTGGAGGCCGCATCCCCGGGATGGCCTGAGGGGAGAAGGCCACGGAGACCCGGGGGGTGCCGTGCAGCAGCGCCGCGGTGTGCAGCGTACGGTTCAGCATGTGGCCCACCACGATGTCGTTCGCCCGGCACAGGGCCTCACCGGCCTCCAGCAAGGCGCCGGCAAGTGGCTCGTGGAAGCGCGCCAACAGGGCACGGAGCTGCATGGTGGGCGACGGGGAGGCCGTCAGGGCGTACGGGTCCACGGCCCGCCCGAACGGCCCGCCCACCCGGTGGACGGTCACCCCGGTCCCCGTGAGGCCCCGGGTATGGTCACCGTCGTCCACGGCCGTGTGAACAAGGGTCACTTGATGTCCGGCACGATGCAGCGCTTCGGCCAGGAACGCGAACGGTGCCACATCGCCTTCGGTGCCCCAGGTCTGCAGGCCGATGCGCATCGCCTCAGAGCTTGCCGTTCGCCCGGTTGGTGGCGATGAAGCGGACGATGCGGTCCTTCAGCGCCGGGTCCTTCACGTCCTTCAGCTTGCGCTCCACCAAGGCCAGGTCCTCGGCCTTGTTGGTGTCGTAGCCCACGATGGACGGCACGTTGACCTGGATGCTGAGGCGGAGGAACCGGAGCTCGGCGTTGGTGAGGTCCTGGGCGATCGCCTGCTCCAGCATCGCCTTGCCACCATTGAAATGCACCAGGCGGCTCAACGGGTCGAACGCGTGCCGGCCACGGGCCATGCGCACCGCGCCATGATAACCCAGCAGCAGCGCGCTACCGCTCGTACCCGCCCGGTCGAACCGTTCCACGAACCGGTCGCAGACCTCCTCCTGGGCGAACACGGCTCCGATCTCCCGCCGGATGTCATGAAGCAGCCCCCCCTCCTGCTGCGCGTGGACAGCACCGGCCAGCACCGGGGCGGAGTTGACGATCACGACCAGGAGGAAACGCCCGCACCACGCCCGCATGGGTGCAAAGCTACCGCCGCCGCAGGGCGGCACCGAGCAGTGCGCGCATCACCGCATCGTCCAAGGGGTCCAGGTAGCGCGCGCCGGTGCTGCGGCCCGGGGCATCGAAGCGCACCCAGGCCATGCGTGCATCGGCGTGGGCGAGCTCCAGCCGGAAGGGCCGCTCGGTGTACTGTTCGATGAACAGGAACCGCGATCGGGCATGGCGGGCCACCAGGCGGTCCATCGCTCCGCGGTGGTCCGCCGGGGTCTGCACCTCCGGAAGTCGGAAGGCCGGGCGGAAGCCGCCCGCCAGGCGCCGCCGCTTGCCATGCTCGTTCACCACGGTGGTGATGAACAGGATGGGCCGGTCCGTCGCCAGCAGGGCGTTGAACCGTTGCACACAACGCACATAGTAGGCGTGGTGCCGGGCGAAGGTGCGCGGATCGCGATGGCCGAACAGGCTGCGGTGGTAGTCCCTGTGGCCCCCGTCCGTCCACAAGGGGATCATCCGGCGACGGTCCAGGAAGGTGCGGAAGTCGTCGTCCAGCACATGCTCCAGCAGCGCCGGGCTCACGGCCAGCCAGTCGAACGGATAGGACGCTTCCTTGGCCCCCACGGCCTTGATGGACCAGGCGGTGGAGCAATTCTGGCCCAGCGAGACCGGAACGGCCCCGTCCTCCGCGGCCCAGGCGAACAGGTGGTCCTTGAGGACGGCCGTGGCCGCGTGCACTTCGTCCACGTCGGCCCCGGTGCGGTGGACCGCTCCCCACCTCCGTTTCAGGAGGGCATGCACCAGATCGTCCATCCACGCCTTCACGACGCGATGATAGATGACTAGAACTTGAAATGGAACGAGGGCTTCACCACGAAAGGCAGCGCGTCCGGGTGGTCGAGCTGCGTCAGGCGCCAGACCAGGTCCACCCGCGCGACCTTCAGGATGTTCTCCAGGCCGAAGCCCACTTCCACGTACGGGCCGTTCGGTGCTTCGAGGCCGGATGGCAGCGGCACCGGTCCATCGCGGTTCTCCGGGCGCAGGTCGCCGACGTAGGCCCGCGCGAACAGGAACTCGCGCAACTTGATCCGGGCGAGCACCGGCACCCGATTGAGCAGGAATCCCTCCAGATGGTGCTCCAGGTGCAGCGCGGCATGGCGGTCGGCGGCGAACTCCATGAAGTTCAT
>JAEUSW010000301.1 GCA_016788285.1 Flavobacteriales bacterium | reverse complement strand
GCACAGGTGCCCGGGTCCGCCAGGGTGCCCGTGAACGTGGGCTCGGTGCCCACCAGCACCTGCAGGTCCAACAGGTTGACGCTCGCGCAGCCGTTGTTGTCCTCCACCACCAACTGCACCACGTACTCGCCGGGCGCGGTGAAGGTGTGCGAGGCCGCGGCGTTCGCGGAGGTCGAGCTGGTGCCGTCGTCCCAGTCCCACGTATAGCTGGCGATGCTGAAGCCGGCCGCAGCGGTGGATGCGCTGCCGTTGAAGCTCACGCTCTCGCCGGGACAGATCAGCGCCGGCGCCGCAGGTGTCATGCTCGCAGCGGCCACCGGGCGCACGCACGGCACATAACAGGTGATGGAGCCCGCGAAGATGCCGGTACCCGTGGCGTTGGAGGTCCACACGAAGGTGAGGCAGCCGCTGCTGTTGCCGGGGCTGGCCGACACCACCTGGCCCTGCAATTGGGTGCCGGTATAGCTGCCGATCAGCGGGGCCGAAGTGCTGTTGCCATCGTGGATCGTCAGGTTGTCGATCGGGGCGACGCCGGCCGTGGAAAGCTGGAACGTGATGAAGTCCACCGAGATCGCATCGCCAGGATTGTCCGGACAGAGCGTGTAGGTGTAGTTCTCGTTGTTCCCGTATCCCGCCCCCCCCTGGCCACCGCTGTCGAGAAAGGCGCCTGTGCACGTGTTGTCGGTGCCGTTGGAGATCTCAAAGACCTGCGCTCGTGCGCTGCCGGTGGCCGCCATGGCCGCGGCAAGGAGCAACGCCCCACGCCAGACCGGCGGACACCGCAAGGGGCGTCGGGCAGGGCCTTGGATCACTTGGGGGAGGACAGGCCGCGTACGGGTCAATGCATGCAGGTGGTTGCCGCGCTTCGGTGCGCCGGGTGAAGCTAACCGCCTGCATCACATGCCCATCAAGATCTGGACGAGCCCGCCGATGTTGTCGACGAACGCCCGGGGTACCGCCTCGGTGCCGTTGATCCAACGGCAGGGTCCGGATCCTTCGCCGGATCTATTTCAGCAGGTTCACCGAGCCGCGGTATTCGCGGGACTCTGTGCTGTAGAGGGAGCGCACGCGCAACAGGTACGGATACACCCCGGTGACCAACGCGCCGCCGCTGTTCCTGGCCGTGCCGTTCCACGCCTCGGTCGGGTCGGTGGTGCTGAACAGCACGGCGCCCCACCGGTCGAAGATGGTGAGCTCGAAGTCGTCGGGATCGATGTCGTTGCCCTCCACCCGGAAGGTCTCGTTCAGGCCATCACCATCGGGCGTGAACGTGTTCGGCACGTACACCAGCAGCTCGTCGCGCACCTCCACCCACCGCGTGGTGCTGTCCGGGCAACCCAGGACGTTGGTCACCACCAGCGTCACCGGATAGGTGCCGCCGAACTGGTCGGGGAAGGTGAAGAGCGGATCGGGTTCCGTGGAGCTGCCCAGCCCGCCGAAGTCCCAATCGAAGGTGACCGCATTGTCCGCGCTCTCCTCGTGGAACTGCACATGGGGCCACAGCACGGTGGGCGGCTGCGGGGTCCAGCTGAACAAGGCCTGTGGCAGGGCCAGCACCGTGATCATGTCCACGATCGTCGTGGTGTCCGTGCAGCCGTTCGGCCAGGTCACGATCGCCGTCACATCGAACCCGCCGGGGTCGCCGAACGCATGACCGACCTCCGGCGGTCCGTCCACCGTGACCCCATCGCCGAAGTCCCATTCGACCTGTGCGCCACCCGTGGTGTCCTGGACGATGAACCACACGGCGAACGGCTCGCAGCCCAGGGTGCTGTCCGCGGTCAGCACCAGCGGCGGGATGGGGGTCACCTCCACCACCGTGCACCGCGTCAGCGCCGGGGTTTCGCACCCGTCGCGCAAGGTCATGCAGATGGTCTGTGAGGTGGTGAGGATCACGGTGTCCGTGGGGAACGGACCCGGGCCCGCGCCCCAGTCGTAGGTGTAGGCCCCGTCGCCGCCCAGGACTCCTGCCGCCACGAGGCCCACGGGGACCTCCGGACAGGTGACCACCGTGTCGGGCAGGCTGAAGTTCAGGAAGGGCAACAGGTCCACGGTCACCTCCAGGGTGTCCGAGCTGCATCCGTTGCTGTCGATCGCGTGCACCGCATAGGTCGTGTTCGTGGCCGGGCTCACCAGGTGCGGGCCATTGCCGACCGGACCGTTGGTCCAGACCTGCTGCACGCCACCGGACCCTCCTCCCGCCACCGCGTTCAGCACCGCCGTGCCGGTGCGGCAGATGGTGGTGTCCGTGCCGATCAGCGCGATCGTCACAGGCGGCGGCTCGGCGATCGTGGCCGTCAACGTATCGCTGCACCCATTGCCGTTGGCGCCTTCGGCGATCACCACGGTGTAGGTGCCGGCGGGGCCGCTGAAGCTGCTTCCGTTCGCTCCGGTCACGGCCAGCACCGTATCGTTCGCGGCATCCGTCCACGTGTAATCCCAAGGACCCCCGGTGCCTGTGGTCAGCACTTGGATGGTGCCGGGATCCGCGTTGCACACCGCGTCCGTCACCACGCTGTCGTTCTCCAGCACCGTGATGGGGTTCACCAATACGCTGTCCACCGCGGCGCAGAGCGGATGGCCCGCGATGTGGACATTGACCACGTACCATGTGGGGACCAGCGGCGAGGCGAGCGGATCGCGGATGTTGGGGTTGGTGAGCCCTGCCGGCGGGGACCATTGGTATACCAGCACGCCCGGTGCCAGCGGCGGCAGCAGGTCCACATCCAGTTGCACGGGATCGCTGCACGAGGCGCTCAGGCTCGCCGTGGCATCGATGGTGGGCGAGGGGGTCACCGTGAGGGTCAGGGTCGTGTCGTAGGTGCAGCCGTGATCATCGGTCACCGCGTACACGTAGTCGTATGTGCCGGGGATGCCGGGGGCCACTTCCACGGAATCACATCCTGGACCGTTCCACACGATATCGGGTCCGGACCAATACGTGCTGTCGCATCCCGCCCCGTAGCTCGGGGTAAACTCCACCACGGCCGGGTAGAGCGTGGGGTCCACATCGATCCACCAACTGAAGATGAAGCCGTCATCAATGAGCAGGTTGTCGGTGATCGTCAGGCTCCAGGTGCCGTTGAGATCGCAGCCGATGAAATCGGTGAACGGATCTTCAGACGTATAGTTCCCAGGGGTCATACTGTTCCCAGGGGTGATCGTGGAGGTCGTGTAATTGCCCCCGGCGTTCTCCAGCGAGAAGGGACCGAACGCCCCAACCGTGCTGAAGCAATACTGCCAGCCGAACCCCGGGATCCCGGTGCTGAGGTCGTCCGGGTCGCCTAGGAAGGTGTTCCCAGGGCCATTGCCCAGGTTGAACTCGTCGAACAGCGTGACCTGCGTGCCATTGGGACAGGTCAGCGTCACGGACAGGTCGCCGATGTAGGAATGTTCCATCACCAGGCACACCTGGGTGATGTCCGTGCCGGTCGTGATCTGCGTTCCGGCGGGAAAGCCGCTGATGTTCACACCGGCCGAATACGATACACCACTTCCGTCAGGCAGCACGGTGAGCCCGTCCACGAAGGGCTGCGGCACGTTGGTCCACACCGTGCCCTGCGTCGCGCCCACCAAGGTGGCGGTCTCTCCGTCGCAAATGGTGGCCGGGTTCAGGCTCACATCGAGCTCCGGAACGGTTCCCACCCGCACCCGCACTTCCTCGTAGTTCACGCTCACGCAGCCGATGTCGTCGGTCACGGTCAGCGTCACCGTGTACTCGCCCGGGGCGGGGAACACATGTACCTCCTGCGCCGAACTGCCGGTGGTCCCATCGCCGAACTCCCACAGGTAAGTGGTGAGGAACCGGCCCGGTGCCGCGAAGGAGCCGGCGGCATCGAAGGTCACGGCATCCCCGGGACAGATCTTCAACGGATCGGCGGCCAGCGGCGCGATCACGGCCGTGGGCTCATCGCACGGCTGATCGCACAGGATCTGCGCCACCCAGCCCAGGTCAACACCGGCGCCATCCGATGTGAACTCGAAGGTGAGGCAGCCGGAAACACCAGTGGCGGCCACCACGACCCCCGAGAGACCGGTGCCCGTGCCGGAGGCAAGCAGGGGAGAGCCCGTGTTCGGCCCATCATACACGTTCAGCTGATCGCCCGGGCCCAGCTGGAACTGCAGGAAGGCCACCTGGGACAGGGCTCCCGGGATCCCCGGGCAGAAGGTCAGCACGCTGTATTCGCCGTTGCCGTAATCACTGTTGTAGCCGCTGTCGAAGAACTGGGCGTTGCAAAGGCTGTCCACGCCGTCGTTCATCAACACCAGGGGCTGGGCATGCGCGCTCGATGTGAACAGCAGCGCACCACAGAGCGCGAGCAACAGGTGAAAAGCCCGATCCATGGGAGGACGTAGAGTAGGCATCCGCGTTGGAGACGAAGGACCGGGCCGGCCCGGCGCCCACGTGGCCAAAGTTCGCACAGCGGACCTTCACCGTCCGGCCCAACGGTCGGTACCCTTGGGTTCCAAGAAAAAGGCCCCGCCGGGGCGGGGCCTTTCATCACGGTCGTTCCGTTCAACGCACCAGGCTCACCTTGCCATTGAAGACCACATCGCCGAGGTGCGCGCCTTCCTTGATGGTGGCCATCCAGACATACTCGCCGGCGGTGCACAGCTCGCCCCGGTTGTCCACACGACCCGTCCAGGGGCGGGTGGCGTCGGTGGTCTCATACACCTTGCGGCCGGTCCGGGCCTCCTGGATCACCAGGTTGAACCGAACGCCCAGGGTGCGCAGCGCCTCGGGCATGAACAGGTCGTCGTTGCCGTCGCCGTTCGGCGAGAAGCTCTGCGGGGCGTCCAGGTTGTAGTCGCGCTCGATGCGGATCTCGCGCTCCCGGGTGTCCAAGCATCCGTTCTCGTTGGTCACCGTGAGCTTCACGGAGTACACCCCCTTCTTCAGGTAGATGTGGTCCGGATGCGCCACGGACGAATTGCTGCCATCGCCGAAATCCCAGGTGTAGTGCTTGCCGCCGATCGAGCGGTTCTCGAAGTGCACCGAGGGGATGTGGCCGTCGTACTCCACCTTTTGGGCGTTGAACGATGCTTCGGGAGCCTCGTGGATCACGATCAGGTCGCTGCTCGGCTTGCTGAGGATGGTGCCGCCACCGGGGTTCGACACCGACAGCATCACTTCGAACTTGCCCGACTTGGCGAAGGTGTGGTCCGGGCGGGCCTGGTTGCTGAAGCTGCCATCCCCGAAGTTCCAGAGGTAGATGGCGTCGTCCGGTGTGCCGTTGGCCGTGAACTGGATGGCCGTCCCCGGGCAGCCTTCGGAGACACTGGCGCTGAAGGCCATGGTGCCGTCATCCTTGGCCGTGGGGGAGCTGGGGGCCACCACTTCGGTCGCGGCCGTGGTGGACGGTGCGACGCGAACGGTGCGCTCGACCGGAGCGGTCGTCGCGGGCGTGGTGCTCGGGGTGGTCGTCGTCCCGGTGGCTTCCTCGGTGGTCGCTCCATGGACCTCCTTCGCGCCGACCTCCGCCGCTCCGACCTCCGTCGTCGCCGGTCCTGCAGGTGCGTCATCGACCGTGGAGGCCGCCTCGCCGGCCACCGTTCCGGAGGGGAGCGGGCCCGCGTCCGCGAGCTCCTGGTCGCTGGACGACAAGTAGTACACCCCACCGCCGGCGGCCATGCCGCCGGCCAGCAGCAGGGCCAGCAGACCGCCCTTGCTCCAACGCGAACGCCCGGAGCTGCCGGCCATCGCCCGCTGCAACTGCGCCCAGTCGGCCGAGTTGTAGGGGACCTCGAACTCCTCCAGGGAGTCCTTCAGCCGCCTCTCGAATGGATCCAACGTGTTCTTGTTCATGTCCGGTTCTCCACGCTCAAAGCAGCTTGCGCTCCTTCCTGAGCATCTTTTT
Organism: Flavobacteriales bacterium; assembly: GCA_016788285.1. Lineage (GTDB taxonomy): Bacteria > Bacteroidota > Bacteroidia > Flavobacteriales_F > PHOS-HE28 > PHOS-HE28. The sequence goes on along the minus strand of JAEUSW010000301.1, from coordinate 14,750 downwards.
CAGGTTGTTCTTCGCTTTCGCCAGGTTGCTCTTGGAGGTGCCCACGTTGATGCCGAGCAGGTCGGCGATCTCCTTGTGCGTCATCTCCTCGAACACGTAGAGGTTGAACACCGTTCGGTAGGCCGGTGTCAGCTTCTGCATGGCATTGATCACATCCGCCGGCTTCAGGTCCATCTCCTCCTCCCCGGTGCTGTCCTCCAGCACGTCCTCTTCATCGTGGTCGCCGAAATCCTCGATGCTGCGCTCCTCGCCCAGCAACAGGTAGGCGTTCTTGGTGCGCCGGAAATGGTCGATGGCCGTGTTCACCATGATCCGTCGGATCCAGCCCTCGAAACTGCCGCTCCGGTTGAAGCGGTCCATGCTGCGGAACACCTTGATGAAGCCGTCCTGGAGGATGTCCTTGGCCTGGTCGGTGTTCTTGGTGTACCGCAGGCAAACGGCCAGCATCTTTCCATAGAACAGCTCGTAGACCCGCTGCTGGCTGCGGTGCTCGCCCGCGATGCACCCATCGATGATGGGCTCGAAGCCGGGCTCAAGCCCCCCTTCCACGTGCTGCACGGTAGGCAGACGATGCTCGATCGGGTCGGTTGCCAGGCCGGGAGGCATGGAGGCTCGCTGGGTGGTCGCCAAGGTAGCCATCTACAAGGTGCAGACGCAAGCGGCCCGAAAAGGATGCCTCGACCCGGTGCGGTCCGTCACATTTCCCGGCGGGGCCGCGGTTCCAGGCCGTTGGGTGATCCCGCTCAGCCGGCTCCCGTCCCGCTCGGTTAATTTCGCCCCCGCTCCGGCCCGGCCGGGCATTCATCTAACCGACCAAACCGTCATCACATGAAGATCACCGTCGTGGGGGCGGGCAACGTGGGCGCCACGTGCGCCGACGCCTGTGCCCGTTGGGAGCTCGCCAATGAAGTGGTGCTGCTCGACATCAAGGAAGGGTTCGCCGAAGGCAAGGCCCTCGACCTCTGGCAGACCGCGCCCATCAGCCTGTTCGACAGCCGCATCACCGGCAGCACCAACGATTATGGCAAGACCGCGGACAGCGACGTGGTCGTGATCACCAGCGGCCTGCCCCGCAAGCCGGGCATGAGCCGCGATGACCTCATCGCCACCAACGCCAACATCGTCAAGAGCGTCACCGAGCAGGTGGTGAAGCACAGCCCCAACGCCATCATCATCGTGGTGAGCAACCCGCTTGATGTGATGACCTACTGCGCCTTCCTCACCAGCAAGTTCCCCGCCCAACGCGTGTTCGGCATGGCCGGCATCCTGGACACGGCCCGCTACCGCGCCTTCCTGGCCACCGAACTCAACGTGAGCCCCAAGGATATCCAGGCCGTGCTGATGGGCGGCCACGGGGATACCATGGTGCCGTTGCCGCGCTACACGACCGTGGGGGGTATCCCGGTCACCGAGCTCATCGCCGAGGACAAGCTCAACGCCATCGTGGAACGCACCAAGAAGGGCGGTGGCGAGATCGTGAACCTGCTCGGCACCAGCGCCTGGTATGCCCCCGGCACCGCCGCGGCCCAGATGGTGGAGGCCATCGTGCGCGACCAGAAACGGGTGTTCCCGGTGTGCGCATGGCTCACCGGCGAGTACGGCTTGAAGGACGTGTACATGGGCGTGCCCGTGGTGCTCGGCCGCAAAGGCATCGAGCGGATCATCGAGCTGAAGCTCACCAAGGACGAGCAGGAGCTCTGCAACGCCAGCGCCAAGGCCGTGAAGGAGGTGATGGATGTGCTGGACAAGATGAACAACGTACCGGCCTGAACCGGTCCTGACCGCAACGCGGAGCGCCCGCCTCCACGCCTCAGGGCGGGAAGGCGGGCGCTCCTTTTCCCGAGCCTGCGGTGCCTTAGCGCACCACCATCAATCGGCCGCGCTGCGGGCCGGCACCGCCCTCCACCCACACCGCGTAGGCGCCCGGGCTCAACCGGCTGATGTCCACCCCCTGCCGGGGCTGCTCCACCCGACCGCTGAGGACCAGTTGGCCGGTGGGGCCCACCACGCGGTAGGTCATCCCGCTGGTGAACCCGTCGCCGAGCAAGAGGTCCACGCGGTCGCCCGCAGGGTTGGGACGCAGGAGGAGCGCGTTCGTGGCACCGGCCATCGCTTCCTGGACGCCCACGCCCACATCGTTGCGCCAGTAGCCGACACCGCCGCGGTAGTTGCCGGTGAACGCGTCCAGGTGCCCGTCACCGTTGATGTCCACCAGGGTCATGCTGCTGCGCATGCCCTCCCGGATCTCCTGGAAGGTGCTGTCCACCAAGGTGAACGCCCCGCTGAGGTTGCCGTCGATGTTCTTGTACTGGTGGAACCAGCCCGACTCGGAGCCCACCACCAGTTCACGCTCGCCATCGCTGTTCAGGTACATCCAGGGCACGCTGTAGCCCGTCACGTTCCACCATTCGGTCACCACCACGCCGCCGAGGGTGTCCGCGGCGGGGGTCCAGATGGGCGCGGCGGTCGTGCCCGTGTTGCGGAAGTAGTTGATGTTGCCGTTGCGTTCCCCCACGATCAGGTCGAGCAGGGCGTCGTTGTCCACCTTCACCAGCTGGGGCGTGGCGAACTGGCCCACGTCCATGGTGTCCCCGTTGCCATCGGTGATGTTGGGCGTTTCCAGGCTGAAGGAGGCCACCGGGCCCGTGGCGGTGTTGCGGAAGAAGTGCATCCGCCCCTGCAGGTCGCCGATGATCAGGTCCTGGTCCCCGTCGCCGTCCACATCGCCGAAGGCCGGGTACATGGCGGCGCCGATGCCGCTCGTGCTCAAGCTCATGTAGTCGTCCGTCACCAAGGTGAACGCCGGTGCGGTGGCCGTGCCCGTGTTCTCCATCAGCGCCAGCTTTCCAGGGTAGTCGCCGCCGGGATTGTAGTAGCCGTAGTTGGCCACGATCAGGTCCATCAACCCGTCGCCGTTGTGGTCGAAGGGCACCGGGTAGGCGCCTTCGCCGAAGTCCAGCATCTGTCCCTGCCACAGGGAGGTGCCGGCCAGGTCGAACACCGGAACGGCATCGGTGCCCGTGTTCAGGTAGTACCACACGCTTTGGAAGTTGTGGGTGAGGCTCGTGGCGTTGGGGCTCACCACCAGGTCGCGCTTGCCGTCGTTGTTCACGTCCACGTGGTAGGCCCCGGGGAACACCGGCAGGTCCACCGGCACGTCCTGGGTGGGATAGGTGCTGTCCTGGGCCACCATCAACGCATCGTTCAGCGCGCCGCCGTTGAACAGGGCGTTCAGCGTGTTGAACGAGATGTCGCCGAGGATGAGCTCCTTCACCGTGTCGCCGTCCAGGTCCAGGGACAGCAGGGTGCTGCCCACGTGAGCGGCGGACCGGCCATCGGCCAGCTCGTCGCCCAGGGTCCGCGTCGCCTCCTGTCCGCGCTGCTGCAGGGCCTCCACCGCCTCGGCGATCACGCCCGGCTCCAGCGGGAACTCCGGGTTCGGCACGTTGAAGCCGCACGGATGGTTCAGCTGGGTGGAGTTGTTGTTCACGTTCTCGCTGAAGTAGCCCCAGCATCGGTTCCGGACCTCGTACACCAGGCTGTCGCAGGTGCCGTACAGCTCCATGCTCAGGTTCTTGTGATACTCCACGTACGAGCCGAAGATGCTGAAGGTGAGCACGTCCAGGTCGCCGTCCGCGTCGATGTCGTCGATGGCGGGCACGTCCACCTGGGTCACGTACAGGTTCGGGCTCCAGGTGGGCACATAGTTGCTGCCCACCAGGCTGAACGCGAGCTCGAACTCCAGGCCATTGCCATCGCTCACGTTCTTGTACACACCGAAGCCGCCCTGCCCCTGCACATAGCCGAAGAGGTCCTCCTTGCCATCGCAGTTGTAGTCGCGCAGCAGCGCCCAGCTGTCCAGTTCGTTGAAGGGCCAGGTGCTGCTGAGCACCGGATCGTAGGTGTAGTTCGTGCTTCCCGGAACACCGTCGTGCCGCAGCACCACCACCTCGGCACCCGCCCGGTCGAAGATGAAGATGTCCTTGGCCCCGTCGAGGTCCAGGTCGGCCTGGGACACCTGACACCAGTTGAGCCCGCCCGCCCAGGCCATGGGCACCGCGGCGCCATTACGCGTCACCGGCAGGCTGCCATCGTGGCGAAGGACGAACTGGCCATGGGCCGGAGCGCCGATCACCAGGAGACCGGCGGCGTAGGGGAGGAGGGTGCTGCGCATGGGAGGTATCGACCGGACGTGGCTCGGAGGTGCTCCGTTGCCCGTCGGGACCGGACAAAGCTAGGGGCCGTCCACGCGGTCCGGCGCTTCGTGGCCCTTTCTATATTTGCCGCCCCATTGAAAGACCGTGCCGCATCCCGGCGCGGTCCCCATCCCCCGAAACACCCCGTCGGACATGCAGAACAGAGGCGCGTTGTGGATCTTCACCATCCTGCTGGCGCTCGCGTGCCTGTGGCAGCTCTCCTTCTCCCTCTTCACCTCGCGTGTGGAACGTGAGGCCCGCGAGCAGGCCGCCTATCTGGCCGATTCCGTGCTGGCCGTGCCGGGCAACGCCACGGCCGATCGGGACTCGGTCCTGATCGTGATGGAGAACCGCGTGCTGCGCGAACGGGCCGAGGAGAAGATCTACCCGGTGTTCGGCTACAGCTATCGCGAGTGCAAGGAGAAGGAGATCAACCTGGGCCTCGACCTCAAGGGCGGCATGGCCGTCACCTTGGAAGTGAGCATCCCCGAACTGGTGGCCAACCTCAGCGAGAACAGCACCGACGCCACCTTCCAGGCGGTGATGTCCGCCGCCCGCGCCCGCCAGAGCAGCAGCACCGAGGACTTCATCACCCTGTTCGCCGACGAATGGAACAAGCAGGCCCCCAACGCCAAGATGGCCGCCGTGTTCCACTCGGCCGACAAGAAGGACATGTTCCCCCGCGAGGCGACCAACGCCGACATCGTGGAGGCCCTGCGCCGCGAGGCCCGCACCGCCATCAACAACACGGAGAACATCCTGCGCAACCGCATCGACAAGTTCGGGGTGGCCCAGCCCGGGATCCAGAAGCAGCAGTTCAGCGGCCGCATCCAGGTGGAACTGCCCGGCGTGAAGGACAAGGAGCGCGTGCGCAAGGTGCTGCAGAGCACCGCCAACCTGGAGTTCTGGGAGACCTACGACAACACCGAGGTGTATCCGCTGCTGGAGGAGGCCAACAAGCGCCTGCGTGATGCCAAGGGGGGCGCCGCCGCCACGGCTGACACGGATGGGGCGTACAACAAGGCCCTGCCCACCGGGGTCACCATCGACGGCCTGGCCGGTGGGGTGGAGAGCGGCCTGCTCGGCTTCCTGGAGAGCGGCCGTCCCGTGGACAAGACCACCTGGTTCAACTTCGACCGCGTGGTGTTCCGCAGCGGCAGCGCCGAACTGCATGCCGACAGCAGCGATGCCCAGCTGAACAACCTGGTGGAGATCCTGAAGGCCTACCCGGATGTCCGCCTGAAGATCGGCGGCTACACCGACAGCACCGGCAATGCCGCGGCCAACCAGAAGCTCAGCCAGCAGCGCGCCGAGGCCGTGGTGGCCGAACTCGAGAAGAAGGGCGTGGCCAAGGGCCGCCTGGAGGCCGAGGGGTACGGCTCGCAGCACCCCGTGGCCAGCAACGCCACCGAGGAGGGCCGCGCCCAGAACCGACGCATGGCCCTGCGCGTGCTGGAGACCGGAGCCGCCGCGGTGGCCGCCACGGACAGCAGCGCGGCCGACAGCGCCAGCGGGGAGGACCTGCTGCAGGCCCTGAGCGCCGACAGCGACTCGGCGGCCGTGGACACCGCCGGTGGCCGCGCCGAGTTCCAGAAGGAGAACCCGCTCTTCGCCATCCTCACCCCGAGCGTGTTCGGCACCCAGGCCGGCGGCTACCAGCTCTCCAAGGGCGCCGCGGTGGGCAATGCGCGCGCACTGGATACCGCCGCCGTGAACGCCACCCTGCTGGGTCCGTCCCTCGCGGGCGTGTTCCCGGCCGACCTGCGCTTCGCCTGGGGGGCCAAGCCCATCGAAGGCACCGACGTGCTCACCCTCTACGCCCTGCGCGTGCCCCGCGGCGGCAAACCCAAGCTCGACGGCGCTTCCATCGTGAACGCCGCCCAGGACTTCGACATGAAGGGTGATGTGGAGGTGGTGATGCAGATGGACGCCGAGGGCGCCCAGACCTGGAAGGTGATGACCGGCGACAACGTGGGCAAGTCCATCGCCATCGTGCTGGACGAACTGGTGTACAGCGCCCCCACCGTCATCAGCGAGATCGCCGGCGGCCGCAGCAGCATCAGCATGGGCTCGGGCGACCTCAACCAGCAGATCCAGGAAGCGGACGACCTGGCCAACATCCTGAAGGCCGGCGCCCTGCCCGCCCCGGCCCGCATCATCGATGAGACCGTCGTGGGCCCCTCGCTCGGTGAGGAGAACATCTCCAGCGGTCTGGTCTCCTTCGCCGTGGCCCTCGCCGGCGTGCTCCTGGTCATGGGCCTCTACTACGCCCGCGCCGGTTGGATCGCCGACATCGCCCTGCTGGCCAACGTGTTCTTCCTGGTGGGCACCATGGCCTCCATGCAGGCCACGCTCACCCTGCCCGGCATCGCCGGTATCGTGCTCACCGTCGGTATGGCAGTGGACGCCAACGTGCTCATCAACGAACGCGTCCGCGAGGAGCTCCGCTCGGGCAAGATGCTCAAGTCGGCCATCCAGACCGCCTTCAGCAACCAGGGCGCGCTCTCGGCCATCATCGACTCCAACGTCACCACCTTCGTCACGGCCGTCATCCTCTACGTCTTCGGTTCGGGCCCCATCCGCGGCTTCGCCACCACCACGGGCCTCGGCATCCTCACCTCGATGTTCACGGCCATCTTCATCACGCGCCTGATCATGACCTGGCGCCTGGACAAGGGCCGCACGATCAGCTTCTGGAGCGGCTGGTCCAAGGACATCTTCGTGAACGCCAACTACGAGTGGATGGGCAAGCGCAAGCTGTTCTACGGCATCAGCGCGGTGCTCATCGGCATCGGCCTCTTCAGCATGGTCACCCGCGGGTTCAACTGGGGTGTCGACTTCAGCGGCGGACGCACCTACGTGGTGAAGTTCGAGAACGAGGTGAGCGCCGAGAACGTGCGCGGCGTGCTGGAACCCCTGATGGTGGGTGAGGGCGGGCGCCAATACTCCACCGGCGTGAAGACCTACGGGGGCAGCCGCCAGCTGAAGATCACCACCAACTACCTCATCGACGACCTCGGTCAGGACACCGACGGCCGCGTGGAGCAACGCCTCAACGAGGGCCTGGCCCAGGTGGGCGGCGGCTACGAGATCATCGAGACCCGCAAGGTCGACGCCACCATCAGCGACGACATCAAGACCAAGGCCATCACCTCGGTCCTCATCGCCCTGGTGTTCATGTTCATCTACATCGGGATCCGGTTCAACAACTGGCAGTATGGCGTGGGCGCCCTGCTGTCCCTGGTGCACGATACGCTCATCGTCCTGGGCCTCTACTCCCTCCTGTGGGGCGTGGTGGGCTTCAGCCTGGAGATCGATGAGGCCTTCATCGCCGTCATCCTCACGGTGATCGGTTACTCCATCAACGACACCGTGGTGGTGTTCGACCGCATCCGCGAGTACCTGCGCGAGCACAAACGCGAGGACACCGTCACGGTCTTCAACAAGGCCATCAACTCCACGCTGAGCCGCACGTTGAACACCGGCTTCAACACCATGCTGGTGCTGCTGATCATCTTCTTCTTCGGCGGGGTCAGCATCAAGGGCTTCGTGTTCGGCCTGTTCGTCGGCATCCTGGTGGGCACCTACAGCTCCATCTTCATCGCCTCGGCCGCGGCCGCGGACCTGCTGAAGAACAAGGCCCGCAAGGGCGTCCCGGCCGGCGTGGCCGCCTGATCGGCACGGCGTTCCCGGAAGGTCCCGCGGCACCCGCTGCGGGACCTTCCTACTTTTGACCGGTCCATGGGCGTGCTCCTCTTCTTCGATGTCAGCGGCGGCGAGCTGATCGTCATCCTGCTTTTCGTGCTGCTGTTCTTCGGCGCCAAGGGCATCCCCGACATCGCGCGCACCGCGGGCCGCACCATGCGCCAGCTGCGCGACGCCACCGACGACGTGCAGCGCGAGATCCGCAAGGGCGCCAACGAGGTGCGGCGCGAGGTGGAGGCCCAGCAGCGCGCCTTCGAGGTGCGCCCCGCCGAGGGAAGCACCCCGCAGCAGCCCGCGGTGCCCCCGCCGCCTCCGCCCGCCGTGGAGCCGCCTTCCGCGCCCCCCGCCGGCCACTGATCCATCCTGGGTGAGGGTCATGCCTCCCGCCGCCCGGGTGGGTGGGCAGGGTCCGTCCGTACCGGTTTGGGTAGTGGTTTGTGGCGTACCCCCCCCCTGATGAACAGGGTGTTCGTAAGAAAATGGGCTCATTCTTGAGATCTACCCCCTCCGTTGAATACCTTCGCCGCCTGAAAAACCCCCTATTTCGATGTCCACCCCCCATTTGCGTTCGAAGGCCCAGGAGGATGTGCTGAACCGGGAGCCCCGCCCGGTGGACCCGCCCAGCTTGCGCATCAGCGAGTATTACGGCGCCAACGTCTTCGGCGAGGAGGCCATGCGCATGTTCCTCACCGAGGAGGCCTACTTCGCGGTGCGCCAGGCCATGACGCACGGCACGCGCATCGACCGCAAGCTGGCCGACCAGGTGGCCAGCGGGATGAAGGAGTGGGCCGCCAGCAAGGGCGCCACGCACTACACCCACTGGTTCCAGCCCCTCACCGGCACCAGCGCCGAGAAGCACGATGCCTTCTTCGAGCCCATCGGCAACGGCCGCAGCATCGAGCGCTTCGACGGCAGCATGCTCGTGCAGCAGGAGCCCGACGCCAGCAGCTTCCCCAGCGGTGGCATCCGCAACACCTTCGAGGCCCGCGGCTACAGCGCGTGGGACCCCGGCAGCCCGGCCTTCCTCATCGGTCGCACGCTCTGCATCCCCAGCATCTTCATCAGCTATACCGGCGAGGCGCTGGACCACAAGATGCCCCTGCTCCGCGCCATCAAGGCCGTGGACGAGGCCGCCACGCCCATCTGCCAGTGGTTCGACAAGGACGTCACCAAGGTCACCTGCACCCTGGGGTGGGAGCAGGAGTACTTCCTGATCGATGAGGCGCACTACTACGCCCGTCCCGACATCATGCTCACCGGCCGTGCGCTCTTCGGCCACAGCCCGGCCAAGGGCCAGCAGCTGGAAGACCACTACTTCGGCAGCATCCCCGAGCGGGCACAGGCCTTCATGCGCGACTTCGAGACCGAGTCGCTGAAGCTGGGCATCCCGGTGAAGACCCGCCACAACGAGGTGGCCCCCAACCAGTTCGAGTGCGCCCCGGTGTTCGAGGAGCTCAACCTGGCCGTGGACCACAACATGCTGCTGATGGACGTGATGGAGAAGACCGCGCGCAAGCACCGCTTCCGTGTGCTCTTCCACGAGAAGCCCTACGCCGGGGTGAACGGCAGCGGCAAGCACAACAACTGGAGCCTGGCCACCAACACCGGCAAGAACTTGCTGCGCCCGGCCAAGACGCCGAAGGAGAACATGCAGTTCCTCACCTTCTTCGTCAACACCATCGCGGCCATCAACACCCACGCCGACGTGCTGCGCGCCAGCATCGCCAGCGCCAGCAACGACCATCGCCTCGGCGCCAACGAGGCGCCTCCCGCCATCATCAGCGTGTTCATCGGCGACCACCTCAGCAAGCTGCTGGACGAACTGGAGCGCAACGTGAAGAGCACGATGAGCCCGGCGCTGAAGACCGAGCTGAAGCTGGACATCGGCCGCATCCCGCCGGTGATGCTGGACAACACCGACCGCAACCGCACCAGCCCCTTCGCCTTCACCGGCAACAAGTTCGAGTTCCGCGCCGTGGGCAGCAGCGCCAACTGCGCCGGGGCCATGACGGTACTGAACACCATCGTGGCCCAGCAGCTCACCACCTTCCGCCAGCGGGTGGACGCCCTGGTGGAGAAGGGGACCAAGCGCGACGAGGCCATCCTGCGCGAGCTGCGCGACCTGATCGCCGACAGCAAGCGCATCCGCTTCGAGGGCAACGGCTACAGCGACGAGTGGAAGGCCGAGGCCAAGAAGCGAGGCCTGAGCAACCTGCCCGACACGCCGCGCGCGCTCGACGTCTGGGGTCGCAAGGACACCAAGAAGCTCTTCGCCGACATGGGCGTGCTGAGCGAGGTGGAGCTGGACGCCCGCCACGAGATCGAGCTGCACAGCTACATGCTGAAGGTGCAGATCGAGAGCCGCGTGGCCGGCGACCTGGCGCAGAATCACATCGTGCCCACCGCCATCACCTACCAGAACCGCCTGATCGAGAACGTGAAAGGGCTCCGCGAGGTCCTCGGCGCCGAGAAGGCTGGGAAGGCCACCACCGCCCAGATCGCCCTCATCGAGGAGATCAGCGACCACATCGGCCGCATCATCACCCTGGTGGACGAGATGGTGGAGGCCCGCAAGAAGGCCAACACCATCGAGGACGCCCGGGAGAAGGCGATCGCGTACTGCGACACCGTGAAGCCGTTCCTGGACCAGGTGCGCTACCACAGCGACAAACTGGAGCTGCTGGTGGACGACGAGATCTGGCCCCTGCCCAAGCTGCGCGAGCTGCTCTTCACCCGCTGACGGCCGGCCGTTCCGGGTCCGCCGGTCCGCACCGGCGGACCCGACCGCGGGCGGCGCCGGTGCCAACATTTGCTTACTTTCGCCCGGAACCAACCGGACTTATCCTGCACGATCCGATGCGTACACGCCTGTACCTGGCCTGCCTCAGCGCCGGCCTGCTGTTCTCCACCGTGGCGATGGGCCAGACCAAGCTCGCCGAGGAAGCGGATGCAGCCTTCAACAAGGGCTACTACTTCAACGCCATCGAGCTCTACAAGAAGGCCTACACCACCGAGAAGAAGGCCAGCGACAAGGCCGCCCTCATCTTCAAGGTGGGCGAGTGCTACCGCGTGCTCGGCGATGCCCAGCAGGCCGCCGTGTGGTACGAAAAGGCCAACAAGGCCCAGTATTCCGACCCCATCACCTACTTCCACCTGGGCGAGGCCCTGAAGGAGCAGGGCAAGTACGCCGAGGCCATCGCCGCCTACAACAAGTACAAGGAGAAGAACCCCGGCGACACCCGCGCCGACGCCGGCATCAACGCCTGCCAGGTGGCCCAGCAGTGGAAGGACAACCCCAGCCGCTACAGCGTGGACCCCGAGGTGCTGCTCAACTCCCAGCAGTACGACTTCACCCCGGGCTTCAGCGACAAGAAGAACGAGGACGTGGTGTTCACCAGCACCCGCGCCGCCAGCACCGGCACCAACACCGACCAGATCATCGGCGAGGCCTTCAGCGACCTGTTCGCCAGCAGCCGCGACAAGCTCGGCAAGTGGAGCGAACCGGTGAAGCTGCCCCCCAGCATCAACACCGAAGGCAATGAAGGCGCACCGACCTTCAACGCCAAGCGCACCATCATGTACTTCACCCGCTGCGCCTTCGAGAAGAACAAGGTGCACGGCTGCGAGATCTGGATGACCAAGAAGGTGGGCAGCAACTACAGCGAGCCCGAACTGCTCGCGCTGCGGCCTGCGGCCACGGGCAAGGAGAGCAAACTGGACACCCCCGTGGTCACCCTTGGCCATCCCGCCCTGTCCCCCGATGACCAGACCCTCTTCTTCAGCAGCAACATGAAGGGCGGCAAAGGCGGCAAGGACATCTGGATGGTGAAGCTGGACAAGGACGGCAAGCCCGTGGGCGCCCCCACCAACCTGGGCGGCGAGATCAACACGAAGAAGGACGAGATGTTCCCCTTCAACCGCCAGGACGGCAGCCTCTACTTCAGCAGCGACGGCCACCCCGGCATGGGCGGCATGGACATCTACCGCGCCGAGAAGACCGGCGACAACGCCTGGGGCCAGGTGGAGAACGTGAAGTATCCCATCAACAGCCCCTCGGACGATTTCGGCATCATCTTCGACGGCGAGGAGGAGCGGGGCTACTTCACCAGCAACCGCCCGGGCGGCAAAGGCCAGGACGACATCTGGCGCTTCTACATGCCCGACCTGGTCTTCGCCCTCCAGGGCACCGTGTACGACAAGGAGACCAGCACGCCGCTGCCCGGCGCTAAGGTCGAGGTGGTGGGCACCGATGGCACCAGCTACAACGCCCTGGCCGATGACAACGGCGGCTTCACCTTCGCCGAGAACGGCCGCGACCGCTTCATCAAGGAGAACACCACCTACACCATCCGTGTCAGCAAGGACGAGTACCTGGTGGTGAACGACCAGATCACGACCGTGGGCCTGGACGAGAGCACCACCTTCGTGAAGGAGTACTTCCTGCAGCCCGCCCGCAAGGACGTGGTGATCAAGATGCCCGAGGTGCAGTACGAGCTCGGCAGCTTCGCCCTCACCCAGGCCGGCAAGGACTCCCTGGAGTTCCTCTACGCCACGCTCACGGAGAACCCCACCATCGTGATCGAACTGGCCGCCCACACCGACTCGCGCGACACCGACAAGCGCAACCAGGTGCTTTCGGAGAACCGCGCCAAGAGCTGCGTGAACTACCTGGTGAGCAAGGGCATCGACCCCACCCGCATGCAGGCCGTGGGCTACGGTGAATCCAAGCTCCGCATCAGCGACGCCGAGATCGGCAAGATGAAGACCAAGGAGGAGCAGGAGGCCGCCCACCAGATGAACCGACGCACCGAGTTCCGCGTGCTCAGCTTCGACCACGTGCCCAAGGAGCAGCCCGCACCGGCCCCGGCGCCCAACAACTAGCCCCGATCGATCACGGAACGCATCCGCCATCCGGTGGGTGCGTTCTTCTTTTCCACCATGAGCACCACCGACCGCTATGCCCGGCGCGGCGTCTCCTCCGGCAAGGAGGAGGTGCACTCGGCCATCGCCCACCTGGACAAGGGCCTCTTCCCCAAGGCCTTCTGCAAGGTGGTGCCGGACACCCTCACCGGCAGCCCCGACCACTGCATCGTGATGCACGCCGACGGCGCCGGAACCAAGAGCGCCCTGGCCTATGCCTACTGGCGCGAAACGGGCGACCTCTCCGTGTGGCACGGCATCGCGCAGGATGCCGTGGTGATGAACCTGGACGACCTGCTGTGCGTGGGCGCCACCGACCACATCCTCCTCAGCAGCACCATCGGCCGCAACAAGCGCCTGATCCCCGGCGAGGTGGTGGCCGCCCTCATCGACGGCACCGAGCGCTTCCTGCAGGAGATGCGCGACCAGGGCATCGACATCCGCAGCACCGGCGGCGAGACCGCCGACGTGGGCGACCTGGTGCGCACCGTGATCGTGGACAGCACCGTCACCTGCCGCATGCGGCGCGAGGCGGTGATCGACAACGCCCGCATCCAGGCCGGCGACGTCGTGGTGGGCCTCGCCAGCACCGGTCAGGCCACCTACGAGCGCAGCTACAACGCGGGCATGGGCAGCAACGGCCTCACCAGCGCCCGCCACGACGTGTTCGCCAAGGCGGTGGGGGAGAAGTACCCCGAGACCTATGACCCTGGTACCCCGCACGAGCTGGTGTACAGCGGCCAGGCGCGGCTGACCGATCCCCTGGAGGGCACCCCGCTCGACCTCGGCCGGGCCGTGCTGTCGCCCACCCGCACCTACGCCCCCGTGGTGAAGCGGGTGCTGGAGGACCTGCGCGCCGACATCCACGGCATGGTGCACTGCAGCGGCGGCGCCCAGACCAAGGTGCTGCACTTCGTGGAGGGCCTCCGCGTCGTCAAGGACGACCTCTTCCCCACGCCGCCGCTCTTCGCCACCATCCAGCGCATGAGCGGCACCGACTGGCGCGAGATGTACAAGGTCTTCAACATGGGCCACCGCCTGGAGCTTTACGTGCCCGCCGCCCGCGCCCCGGAGATCATCGCCATCGCCACGTCCTTCGGCATCGGGGCCAAGGTGATCGGCCGGGTGGAGGCCGCGCCCGCCAAGGAGGTCGTGCTCACCAGCCCGCACGGCACCTTCACCTATCACTGACATCGTTCTCAGCGCCCTCTGCCCCTCTGCGTGAGGCTCCCACCCCATGTCCGACCTCCTCACCAAGCTCTCCGCCCTGTACGACCGCCGCAGCGAGATCGGCAAGCAGCTCGCCGACCCGGCCGTGATCGCCGACCAGCGGAAGTTCGTGGAGCTCAACCGCACCTACCGCGACCTGGAGCCCATCGAGCAGGCCTTCCTGCGCTTCCGCAAGCTGCACGGCGACCTGGCCGGTGCCGAGGAGATGCTGCGCACCGAGAAGGACCCGGAGATGCTGGAGATGGCCCGCGCCGAACGCGACGAGCGCCGCACCGCCATCGCTGCCATGGAGGAGGAGGTGCGCCTGATGCTGGTGCCCAAGGACCCCAACGACGCCCGCCACTGCACCGTGGAAGTGCGCGCCGGCACCGGGGGCGATGAGGCCAGCCTGTTCGCCGGCGACCTCTTCCGCATGTACACCCGCTACTGCGAGGGCCGCGGCTGGAAGGTGGAGGTGGTGGACGCGAGCGAAGGCACCGTGGGCGGCTACAAGGAGGTGATCTTCAACGTGCTGGGCGAGGGCGCCTACGGCACCTTGAAGTTCGAGGCCGGGGTGCACCGCGTGCAGCGCGTGCCCGCCACCGAGGCCAGCGGCCGCATCCACACCAGCGCCGCCACCGTGAACGTGCTGCCCGAGGCCGAGGAGACCGATGTGGACCTCAAGGAGAGCGACGTGAAGATGGAGACCGCCCGCAGCGG
>JAEUSW010000278.1 GCA_016788285.1 Flavobacteriales bacterium | reverse complement strand
CCTGAGCGGCACACCGGGCTTCTTCGGCGCGGCGGCTCCAGGCCCCTTCACGCGCCTGCACCTGGCCGATGAGGACCCGAACACAGAAGGGACCTATCACTACTCCCAACCGTGGGGTTTCCGCAGTTGGATGAAGAACGGCGTCACCTTTACGGGCAACCATGACCACGCCTATGTGGGCCAGCGCTACTACGGCCACGACACCACGGACATGGTGATCCACTGGAGCGACAACGCGGACAAGAGCCCCTTTGGACCGGATCGCCTGCGTTTCATCTTTACCACGGACAACATGGGGGCGACCCAGGGTTCAAGGAGCCTGGAAGGCCTTGAGTTCATGCGCATGTTCCCGGTGAACCAATACGAGGGCTTCATCGGCATTGGGGACTATGCCCAGCCGGGGCTCGCCGAACCTGAGCCCACCGAGCGGTTGGACATCCTGGACCGTACGATCCGCATCCGGCGGTTGGTGCCGGACTACGAGGACGACCAGCTGGACCGTCTCGTGGTGACGGATGCGGACGGGCGCTTGCATTGGCGGGATATCTCTTCGGTGGCTTCAGCGGCGGATTGTGAGTGGCAGATGAACACGTCGGCGCCCAACCATGTATGGACCGCTGTGGGTACCGCGGATCCGGACTGCCCGGATGGCGAGGAGAATGTTGGGATCGGCACGAACAGCCCGAACGACGGAACGAAGCTGCATGTCATCGAGAACACACCCCATTCCAGCTTGTCCAATCGAGGCATTTTCGTTCGTACCGAGATCCCAGGGGGAACCAGCGGTGCAGGGGCCACGTGTATCGGCATACGTGCCGAGGCGGCGAACGGTGAAGATCGGAACGTTGGGATCCAAGGGACCGCCTTCACGCCAAGTGGCATCACCTCCGTGGATAATTATGGGCTGGAGGGTTTCGCAAATCCACACGGTACGGTCGGTCAGAACAGGGCTCTGTCGCTTGACGCATCCGTGGCCTCCGGTGGTGTGGTCGATGAGAACAGAGGTGTCTTTTCGCGCGCTACGGACAATGCGGCGAGCGCAGAGAACTGGGGCGGTCAGTTCGAAGCTTTCAGCGCTGGCGGGTCGGCGACTAACCGAGGAGTTGAGACATATGTGCAGGGCACCGGGGCCAACCAAGACAACATTGGTGTGCGGACCCATGTGTACTCCACGGGGACCAATTCCACGAACCACGGGGTCTGGAGCAGGGTGGACGGGGCCACCTCAAGCACCAACATCGCCGTGTACGGCCGGGTGGATGATACACTGACCAACCATTGGGCGGGTTTTTTCCAAGGTCGCGTGCAGGTGACCGGCAGCATGTGGAACAACGGGACCTATATCTTCTCCGACGCGGACATCAAGACCAACGTGGAGGACATCGAAGGACCGGATGCGGCCGATCTGTTGGGCCAACTGGCACCGCGCTCCTACAACTACCAAAGCGCGCAGTACCCGCAATTGTATCTGCCCGGCGGTCAGCAGTATGGCTTTCTCGCACAAGAGGTGGCGCAGGTGATCCCGGCGGTGGTGAGCAGCACCACCGTGCCCGAAGAGGTGGACAGCTTGGGCAACGTGATCCATGCGGCCATGAGCGTGGAGGGGATCAACTATACGGCGATGATCCCGTTGCTCGTGGCGGGGTTCAAAGAGCAGCAGGCCACCATCAGCAGCTTGCAGGACCAACTGGCTGCCATGCAGCAGGACCTGGCCAGCTGCTGCGCCGACCGGAGTGGGTCCGAACAGCGGGGAGCGATCCTGGGGTCAGGGGCAGGCGCAGGGGCAGGCGCAAGCGAAGCCCTACGCACCGATCTGCACATCATACCCAACCCTGTGGCGGACCTCACGCAGCTGCGCTACACGGTGGCCACGCCGGGCCGCACGCGCCTGGAAGTGAGCGACAGCAACGGCAAGCGGCTGGAGGTGCTGGAGGAGGCCGTGCGTGAGGTGGGCAGCTACAGCCATGCGTGGAACACCACCGACCTGGCGCCGGGCACCTACCACTGCACGTTGTACCTCAACGACAGCTTCGTGGTGAAGAAGGCCGTGAAGGTGGCGCGGTAACGTTGTGCTGAACCCTGGCCGAGGGCTGCTTCGCGTTCGCGGGGCGGCCCTCGTTGCATGTGACCATGTGCACGACCTGTCCCGCCTCAGCGGGATGGGCACACGAGCAC
>JAEUSW010000271.1 GCA_016788285.1 Flavobacteriales bacterium | reverse complement strand
CAGTACCTGAACATCTTTCAGTTCGACAGTGTCCGCACAGGCAGCGGCAAGCACTACCGCGCCATCCGCCTGCGCGGCGATCTGGTGGCCTTCGCCGCGGGAGGTGACCAGCAGGGCAACGGCATCATTGACATGAGCGTTGACACCGGGGCCACCTGGTCGAACGTCACCGTGCTTCCCGGCCAACCCGTTTCCCGCCTCCACTTCGTGAACGATCAGCTCGGCTTCGCGGCCACCGGCGGCTACCGGCGCAACCTGGGCAACACCGTGGTGCTCCCCGACAGCGGGGCCATCTACCGCACCACCGATGGCGGCCTCACCTGGTCACAGATCCATGCCGACCTGGATCACGGGTTCAGCGATGTGGCGTTCAGCTCCGGCCAGCAGGGTGTGGCCACGCGCAATGACGGGGTCATCCTCCGCACCGCGGATGGTGGCATCACCTGGACGCCGGCAGCGGTGAACGTGCCAGGACCGTTCGTGCTCTCGAGCGTGACGTTCAGGCCGGACGGCACGGGCTTCGCCAGCGGCTACCGGACCGATGGCACGGAGGGCCTCATCCTGTTCAGCGATGACGGCGGCGCCACGTGGGACCTCAACTTCAGCACGGCCGGCCTCAACCACTCGCGCCGCATCTACGACCTGTACTTCCACGACGACGCGCACGGGTACGCCCTCACCCACATCCGTCCCTTGCGCAGCAACGGGTTGATCACGGCAGTGGAGGAGGAGCCCGCAGAGGGCATCGCGCTGTTCCCTGTGCCGGCGGACGACGTGCTGACCGTGGTGGTGGGCGGACCTGCGGAGGTGCTGGTGCGCGATGCGCAGGGCCGGGTGTTGCGTCAGGCGACGACCACGGACCGGGCCGTGATCCCCCTGGACGGGCTGGCCGCCGGACTTTACGTGGCCGAGGTGCGGCAAGGGGGCACGGTGCGTCGGCAGGCCTTCCTGCGGCGCTGACGGCGATCACGCCCCCACGGCCGCCTTCACGCGGGGCACCACCTCGGTGGCGTACAGCTCAATGCAGCGGAGCAGCTTGTCGTGCGGCATGCTGCCCACGCTGAACTGCAGGCAGAAGCGGGTGAACCCGAACAGGCCGTGCTCGCGGACGATCTTGCGGGCCACGGTCTCCGGATCGCCGAGGAGCATGGCCCCGTGGGGCGACACCTCGAAGTCGAACTGCGGACGGCCCACCGGGCCCCAGCCGCGCTCCTTGCCGATGCGGCCCATCTGCATGGCGTACCGCGGCCAGGTGAGCTCGGCGGCCTCCTCGAAGCTGTCGGCGATGAAGCCGTGCGAGCCGATGCCCAGCTGGAAGTGCTCCATCGGGTGGCCGGCCTGCTGCCAGGCCTTGCGGTACAGGTCGGTGAAGGGCTTGAACCGGGCCGGGTCGCCCCCGATGATGGCGAGCGTCATGGGCAGCCCCAGCGCGGCCGCGCGAACGGCGCTCTCCGGCGTGCCGCCCACGGCCACCCACACCGGCAGCGGGCTTTGCACGGGCCGCGGGTACACCCCGCGATCGTCGATGGTGGGCGTATGCCGCCCCTTCCAGGTGAGGCGTTCGCCCTTGCGGATCTCCAGCAGCATGGCCAGCTTCTCGCTGAAGAGCGCGTCGTAGTCCTTCAGGTCGTGGCCGAACAAGGGGAACGACTCCGTGAAGGACCCACGCCCGGCCATCACCTCGGCGCGCCCGCCGCTGAGCAGGTCGAGCGTGGCGTACTGCTGGAACACGCGCACGGGGTCCTCGCTGCTGAGCACGGTGACGGCGCTGCTCAACCGGATGCGCGTGGTGCGGGCGGCGATGGCCGCGAGCAGCACGGCGGGCGCACTGGCGATGAAGTCCTCGCGGTGGTGCTCGCCGATGGCGAACACGTCCAGCCCCAGGCGGTCGGCCAGCTCGGCCTCCTCCAGCAGCTGTGCATGGCGCTGCTGCGCGGTGATGCGCTCGCCGGTGACGGGATCGGGCGTGTGGTCGACGAAGGTGTAGATGCCGAACTCCATGGGGCGCAAAGATGCGCCGGGCCCG
>JAEUSW010000200.1 GCA_016788285.1 Flavobacteriales bacterium | reverse complement strand
GGTGCCGGTGGCGAAGGCGTTGCCCGTGCCCAAGGCGGTGCCACCAACGGGCTGGTCGAACCACGAGAGGCTGAAACCCGTCGCGCTGAGGGTGGTGCTTCCCGCACCGCACAGGTTCAGGTTGCCCGGCGGGGTGTTGCTCACCGGTGCATCGGGTGGTGCACAATCACCGCCCCCCACGGACCAGGGCATGGAGCGCCGCATGTTGTGGAAGGCGACGCCCACATGAGGGCCGTTCTGCACAAGGCTGGAGAAATTGGCCGTGATCGGTGCGCTGGTCAGGGCCGCCGGTGCGGCCCAGGTGCTGCCGTTCGGGTCGTCGGCCCGGACGTAATGCAGCGTGTTCAGGGAGCGCGCATAGGACATGGCGGGGTGGCCATCGATCACCGCAAGGCTGCCGAAGTTGCCGCCGTCCGCATCCACCACCACAGGGCTTCCCCACGTGGAGCCTGATGCCGTGGTGGCCCGCACGAACTTGAGGTCCGTGTTGGTGACATCGAGGAAGGCGATGGCGGGGTTGCCGTTCACCACCTCGAGCTGCGCGTACCAACCGGTGCTACCGGCGGAGGCCACCACCACTTCGATCGCGGTGCCACCGTTCCAATCCACAGTGCCGCCCCGCTCGTAATAGAGATCGTACAGCTGCGAACGGTGGTAGGCCACGGCGGGGAGCCCCCCCACTTCCGCGAGGTCGAGGTGGACGTCGGTGGCGCCGCTCGTTCCGATGGTGACCCCGTTCGTGGGCCAGCTGGTGCCATCGGAATCGTTGGCGCGTACGTAGCGGATGTTGCTGTTGGTGTTGTTCTGGTAGGCGATCGCGGGGCGGCCGCCGATCACCGCCAATGAAGTGCCCTGCCCACGCGGTCCGCTCTGGCTGTTGTCCATGCCCACCGAAGCGCCCCAGCTCGCGCCCAAGGCGTCGTTGGCGCGCACATAGCGCACATTGTCCTGCTGGTGGAAGTAGGCGATCGCCGGGCGGCCGTTCACGATGGCCAGGCTGCAGAAGGCACCGCAGGCACCGATGGAGTCCACCGTGACCGAGGTGCCCCAAGTGGTGCCGGTGCTGTCCAGTGCCCGGATGTACCGGAGATCCTGGTGGTCGGCATCGTAGTAGGCCAGTGCGGGGTGGCCCTGCACGATGGCCTGGCTGACGTACTGACCGATGCGCGGGTGGGTGTCGATGACGACCGGCGTTCCCCATGACCCCGCGCCCATGCCGGTGGTGTTGGTGGCGCGGACGAAGCGCAGGTCGTCGTTGGTGACATCATAGTACGCGATGGAGGGCCTTCCGTCCACGAGGTGCACCGTGATGTCGCGGCCCACGTTGCCGCCCGCGTCCACGGCCACGGGGTTCAGCCAGCTGGTGCCGGTGGCGTTCGCTGCGCGCACATAGTACAGGTCGGCACTTGTGACCTGCTGATACGCGACGGCGGGAAAGCCGTCCACTTCGAGCACACGTGCGTAGGCGCCGATCAGCTGTCCGCTCACATAGTGGACGGAGGCCTCGGCGCCCCAGGTGTCGCCGTTCGCATCGGTGGCACGGCGAAAGGCCACCCGCTCATCCTCGAACTTGTAGTAGGCCATGCAGGGAAAGCCGGCGACCACGGCGAGCGAGGTGAAGGTGCCGTTGGAGAGCCCGGTGACCATCGTGACGCCAGTGCCCCAGGTGGATCCGTCCGCGTCCGTGGCCCGGATATAACGCGTGTTGCCGTTGCGTCCGAAGCCGATGGCCGGGTGGCCGTTCACCACCACCAGCGTGGTGCTGTTGATCTGGCCGATGATGAGCTCGGGGTTCACCGGCGTGCCCCAGCTGGTGCCATCGGGATCGTTGGCCCGCACGTAGCGGAGGCGCTGGATACCGCCGTCATAGTACGCGATGGCCGGAGCGCCGTTCACCACGGCCAGGCTGGTGGCCTTGCCCACATCGCCCGGCTCGTCCACCAGCACCGGCGTGCCCCAGCTGTCGCCGTTCACATCGTTGGCGCGCACGTACATCAGGTCCGCCCCGAACACGCGGTGGTAGGCGATCGCGGGTTGTCCGTTCACCACACAGAGCGACAGGTGCGTGCCGTCGACGGCCGGCGTGTTCACGAACACGGGCGTGCCCCACGAGCTGCCTTGCGCATCGTTGGCGCGCACATAGCGGATCATGTTGTGCCCCGCGTCCACCGTGGCGATCGCCGGATGGCCGTTGACGACGACCATGCTGTTCCACAGGCCGATGGCGCCACCCGTGCCGCGGTGGTCGGGGATCTCGTGCGGTGGCTGCCAGCTCTGGGCCTCCGCGATGCCGGGCGGACCCGTGAGGTGGAGGAGCGTGAGGACGGCGAGCGGAAGGTGGAACGGGGCGATGCGCGGGGTCATGGTGGAGGGACGGCACCACCGACCATGGCGCTGCCTGAGGGCCAAAGAAAGGAGCGGCGGCGCAAAGGGCCGTTCAGCCCCGCATGGCGGCGGCGAGCTCCGGGTAGGTGATGGCCAGGTGCGAGGTGTGCCGGATGCACCGGCCCTGATGGATCACCAGGACCTGGGGCGACTCGTGCCGCACGCCGTACCGCTGGGCGATGGCGTCCGACAGGGCACGGTGCCGCAACAGGTCCAGCAGGTACGCGGGGCCATCGGCCACCTGCCAGGCCCGCTGGAGGCGGTGCAGCGCCGTGCCGCTGATGGAGCAGCGGGTGCTGTGCTTGAAGAGCAGCACGGGCCTGTGCGCGGATGCGGCATCGATGGCGTCCAGCTCGTCGAGGGCGGTGAGGGGGGGCCAGGACATGGCCGCGAAGGTCGGGCGGGAAGAGGTGCAGGGCTCGGTGTGCCCGGTCACCGGTGCGGATCGCTATTTTGCCGGCGGCCGGGTGACGGTGTTCCCGTCAGTGACACCCGGAGCCGTACCGCACAGCCATGAAGAATGTCCTTCGCCCCTGATGACCGCACTTCCGACCTTCGCGAAGTGAACCTGCAGACCGCCGTGCCCGGTGAAGCGCACGTGGAGACGGAGATGGCCGCGCTGGCCGCCCGCTTCATCAACAGCACCAACCGCCACGTCTTCCTCACCGGCAAGGCGGGCACCGGCAAGACCACCTACCTGCACCGGCTGGCCACCAGCACCCACAAGCGCTATGTGATCCTGGCGCCCACGGGCATCGCGGCGCTCAACGCCAAGGGGGTCACCATCCACAGCCAGTTCCTGCTGCCCTTCGGCGCCTTCCTGCCCGAGAAGCAGCGGCCGGCGGACATCCCGGAGGGGGCCTTCCACGACCAGGACACGCTTACGCGCCGGCATCCGCTCAACGCCTTGCGCCGCAACGTGCTGCGCGAGGTGGACCTGCTCATCATCGACGAGGTGAGCATGCTGCGCGCCGACGTGCTCGATGCCATCGACTTCCGCATGCGGGCCGTGCGCCAGAACCGGCGCGAGAGCTTCGGCGGTGCGCAGGTGCTGCTGATCGGCGACCTGTACCAGCTGCCGCCCGTGGTGAAGGACGAGGAGTGGCGCGTGATGCAGCGGTACTACGCCAGCATGCACTTCTTCGAGAGCCAGGTGCTGAAGCATCACGGCTACGCGCACATCGAGCTGGACCGCATCTTCCGCCAGCAGGACGAGCGGTTCATCCGGATCCTCAACAACCTGCGCGACAACACGGTGCGGCCGGAGGACGTGGCCGAACTGAACGCGCACTACCGGGCCACCATCCCCGCCGCGGAGAGCGAGGGCGTCATCACCCTCACCACGCACAACCACAAGGCCGACGAGATCAACCAGCAGGCGCTCACCCGCCTGCCGGGCCGGCCGCACGCCTTCGAGGCCCACATCGACGGCGACTTCCCGCAGAGCATGTACCCCGTGCTGGAGCGGATCGAGCTCAAGGTGGGCGCGCAGGTGATGTTCGTGAAGAACGACCCGGAGAAGATGTACTTCAACGGCAAGCTGGCGCGGGTGGAGGCGCTGAGCGACGAGGGCATCACGGTGCGCATGTACGACGGGGTGGGGGATGCGCCTTCCGCGGCCACCTACAAGCTGAAGCGCGAGGTCTGGGAGAACAAGCGCTACGTGGTGAACGCGGCCACCAAGGAGCAGGAGGAGGAGGTGCTGGGCACCTTCGAGCAATATCCCATCAAGCTGGCGTGGGCCATCACGGTGCACAAGAGCCAGGGCCTCACCTTCGGCCGGGCCATCATCGACGTGGGGCAGGCCTTCGCCCCGGGGCAGGT
>JAEUSW010000136.1 GCA_016788285.1 Flavobacteriales bacterium | reverse complement strand
CCACCTGCGCGGCCGAGGTGTGAAAGCGCACGCTGATGTGCTTGGCGTGCGCGTATTTGATGGCGTTGTTCAGCGCCTCGCGCAACATGAGGTAGATGTCGCGCTTGGTGGCGGGATCGAGCGACCGGTCGGGGCCTTCGTGCACGCAATCGATCGTATGCTCCACCTTGCTCCACTTGAGCATGCGCTCGCAATGCGCCCGCACGCGCTCGGTGAGGCCCGCGAGCGAGTCGTGGTGCGGATCGATGGCCCACACGATGTCGCCCAGTGAACGATTGGCTTCCCCGGCGATGCGCTCGATGTCATTGGCGATCGCAGGCAGTTCGCTCACGTCGGTCTTGGCGACCTCCCTCGCTTCGGTGCTCAGCATGACCAGCTTGGTGAGGTCGCTTCCGAGCTGGTCGTGTACATCGCGGGCTATGCGCGTGCGCACTTCGCTGGCTTCGCGTTCGCGTTCGCTGACCACAAGTTTGGATTGGGCTTCGAGTATCGCAGCGTTCGCGCGTCGGAGCAAGCGGCCACGTTGCCATACCCCGATGCCCGCCACCGCCATGATCACTCCCAGCGCGAGCGCGATGTTCCGTCGGCTTCGCTCGGCAGCCAGTATCCGTTCGTTGTGAAGGGCGAGCTCCGCTGCTTCAGCGGCGTGCTCGAGGCTGTCGGTGAACGCTTGCTGTTCATAGGCGTAGCGGTATTCGCTCCGCAGCAACCCCCGCTTGTTCTCTTCGGCCAACAGGCTGTCCTTCAATTGCTGGAAGCGCTTCTGTCGCGCATAGGCCATGGCCATGTTGCCGTTCGCGGCGTATGCATCCTCCAACATGTTGTACAGGTCCATAGCGTCCCTGAGGCTTGCTGCGGAATCGATCACCGGGCGCAGGGCCTCTCCGGCGTCTATCACCTCATCAATATGTCTTTCTTTCAGGTGGAGCTCCACCAATAGGATGCGCGGGCGTATGAGCAGCTCATCACCCAGCGGCCTCAGTACCGTCATCGCGCTGTCGATCATGCGATGTGCCTCCACGGTCCGACCGGACCGCGTGAGGAGCTGCCCGAGATTGGACAGTGCGACACCATGGTACATGGCATTCCCGACCTCAGCGAAGCCCTCTGCGGCGCGACTGAGGTAGACGACCTTGAGGCTGTCGCTCCGATCACTGATGGTTGTGCTCAAATTGAGGTACGCCATGGCCATGCCGCTTGCGTCGTTGGTCTTTTCGCTGATGTGCAACGCCTGTTCCCAGTGTTCGTTGGCGCGCAAGGTGTCGTTCAAGTCCTTGTAGATCAATCCGACATTGATCTCGCCGGAGACCATGGATGCGCTGTCCTGTTTCGATCGTGCATCCTGTAGGCTCAGCGTGTACAGATCAATGGCGTTGGACAGATCCCCCATTTTCCAGTAGACATTGCCCAGGTTGTTCTGGGCGGCAGCCACCCCATCAGTGGATCCTGCCTCCCTGAAGAGCGCTTCCGCATGGCGCAGTTCGGTAATGGCCGATGGGTAGTCGTTGGCCAGCATGTAGGTGATGCCTCGCATGGAGCACGCATCACCGGCGGCTCCTTTCCCATCTACGCGAAGGGCCGCGCGATATAAACTGTCGATCAGCAAGCGTGCGCTATCCGGATCGCTGAAGAGGTAGCCCTCCCAGATGAACGAACGGAAGGCCTCCAGGCGGATGGTGTCCGGTTGCCGGGCATCGTGGTACACCATCAGAAGACTGTCCAACTTCCCGGCGAAAAGACCTATGCTGGCGTGGATTGCGAGCACGAGCGCGGAGATCCTCATTGCATAGTGTGGGTCAGATACACAGGAGTTCGACCGCACAGGGGCGATCGTTCAACAAGTGGAACAACGCCGCCAGCCAGCTGCATGGCTTCGGACCGATCGCTGAACGAACGTGCAATGGCCGCGGATAGCAGGGTGTGCATTTCCCGATAGCTGTTGACGGCAGGTCTTGTGAAGCGAAGAGATGAAGTATCTCCCCGCTGCGGGCAACCGTTAAGCGAAGGTGCGAGTGAAAAGGCCGTGGTGCAATAACCCGTGAAGGTTAGGCACTGTGCGATCAACCCGAAAGGGTTATTCCATGGCGATGGTAGGCGGGGCAGTTTTGGCTCCCCGATACATCACGCATGAAGACGTACAGCCTACTCCTCATCACGGCGCTCCAACTCACGTGCATTCCAGTATCCGCACAATTGCTCACGCCAGATACCACCTTCTGGCAACTGGAGGGTACAGGCCATTGCGTGGTGGAGGACACCCTGGCCGACCGTATCCTGGTCGGGGGTGACTTTGACCGGGTGCTGCCGCCCCACCCCGTGCCGCACGGAGTGGAACTGAGCGCGACCACCGGGTTCATGACCGCAGGGCTGCCTGCCGCTAACGGGGCCGTGCGTTGCGCGATCCCGGATGGAAGTGGCGGGTGGCTCCTTGGTGGTGATTTCACGATGATGGGCACCGTTGCGCGGGAGCATCTCGCGCACATTCTCCCCGACGGCAGTCTGGGAGCGTGGAGCCCGGGTGTGAACGGAAGCGTGTTCACCATGGCAATGAAAGGGGACACGGTTTACGTTGGTGGCGGGTTCACGTCCGTGAACGCCGCAGCGCGAAGCAACCTGGCGGCGGTCCGGCTCACCACAGGGGCCAATGTTACCTGGACCGCTGGCAGCGCCAACGACACCGTGCGGTGCATGTCCATCAATAGTGGTCGGCTGTACGTCGGTGGTGATTTCTCGCAGATGAACGGTGCTGCGCGAGGCCGCGTGGCTTCATTCACCATCAGTACGCATGGGCTAACGACATGGGCGCCCACCTTCAACAACACCGTGTATTGCCTGTTGGCCACCGCGAGCGCGGTGTACGTTGGCGGAGAGTTCACACTGGTCAATCTGCTCACTACGCGCAATCGTGCGGCAGCATTGGCGCCAACCACCACAACTGTTCAAGCGTGGAACCCGAACGCGAACGGGGCGGTGCGCGCAATGGTTCCATCCGGCACCACCATCTTCATTGGCGGTGATTTCACGACGGTGTCAGGATCCGCGCGCAACCACATCGCGCTCCTGAACGCCACCGGCTCGCTCAATTCCTGGAGCAGGGCGCTCGACGGCGCCGTGCATTGCATGGCGATCGCCAACAACACCGTGTATGCCGGCGGTGATTTCACCATGGCCGATGCGACAGGCCGCCAAAGGCTCGTCGCGTTCGGCGTTCCGGGCTCCGGCGTTCCCACCATCACGGGCTGGAGCCCTGCGGTGGACAGCACGGCATTGACCATCGCCATCGATGGCAGCGAACTGTATGCGGGTGGTCTCTTTGAACAAGGCGGCGGTCTGTCGCGCCGCAACACAGCGGCCTTTGACCTTGGAACGGGCCTGCCCCTGCCCTGGGACCCACAGGTGAACGGCACCGTGTTCGCGGTGACCAGGGTCGGTTCCGGTAACGTCTTCATTGGCGGTGAGTTCACACAGGTCGGAGCGGTGGCTCATCCCTACCTCGCCGCTGTCGATGCCTTCACCGGAGAAGGCCTCTCCTGGAACGCGCAGGCGGCAGGTGGAGCCGTCAACGCGCTACGATCGATGGGCGATACACTGATCGCGTGCGGTGCGTTCACCTCCATCGGCGGCCAGGCCCGCATGCACCTGGCCCTGCTCTCCGCCTCATCGGCAGCGGCACTTCCCTGGAACGTGCCGCTGGCCGCGACGGATGCACCCGACAATATGCTATTGAACAACGACACCCTGTTCGTCGGGGGTACGATCTCTTCCGTTGGAGGGCTCCAACGGCGCGCCGTGGCATCCATCCATATTCCCTCCTCCACAGTACTGCCGTTCAGCGTGGATTGCTCGTACGGGTCCGCTGCTCGCCGCTTGTGCAGGATAGGGAACCGGCTTTATTGCGGTTTGACCACGGGATCCTGGGCTGGGGTGGACCCCGATCATTCGGTCGTTGTCCTGGATGCCAATACAGGCGGAGTGCTTCCCATGGACATGCTCCTCGACCCGTTTTTCACTGTTGGGCTGGTGGAACGTGGTGGTCGGTTATATGCCGGAAATCTGAACATGCGCGTCTACGACGTGGCCACGGGTTGGCAGACCGCGGGATCATCCTGGGCGGACAAGTCGAAAAGCATGTTGATCACCAAGAGCGGGGATCTGGTGGGTGTGGGTAGCTCGTTCTTCCCGCCCAAGGGGCTCATCCGTGTGCGTGCCACTCCGAACCTCAGCATCCGCGTAATGTTGGACGGCCCGTTCAGCGCGGGGTTGATGAACGCTCAGTTGCGACTGCAGGACCTGATCCCCTCCACGGAACCATTTACGGCGCTGGGTTACGCTCATTCCGGGGGCGGCGGAGGAGAGCAAGCCTTGTACGACCCGAACAACGTGTCCATCGGGCCTACCACGGAAGGCTACCTCGTTGATTGGGTACTTGTGGAGTACCGCCAAGCGAGCGATCCTTCGGTGGTGGTGGCCTCGATGAGCGCCTTCGTGCAACGCAATGGCTGGGTCCGTAGCCATCGGATGGCCTACTTGCCGACGTTCGACCCCGACCCCAACGGATCCTACTATGTGGCCGTGCGGCACCGCAATCACCTCGGGGTGATGACCGCGCAACCAGTTGACTTCTCCAAGAGCCCGCTTATCGACTTCTCGGCGATCGCTACCCCGGTGTATGGGAACAATGCGCGAAAGACCAATGATGGGTTCGGCACACTCAGAAGTGGCGATGTGAACTTCGACCACACCCTGAAATACACGGGCAGCAATAATGACCGGGATCCCATCCTGGTACGCATCGGCGGAACCACGCCGAACAATACAACGACCGGCTACTTTCAGGAGGACGTCAACATGGATGGCGTTGTGAAATACACCGGCGCCGAGAACGACCGTGATCCGATCCTTGTGAACGTCGGCGGTACGGCGCCCAACAATGTGCGGGAGGAACAACTACCGTAGTTGCTGGCGCTGATCCCAGGCCTTCTCCAACGCCTGCCGGAACACGTCCTGTGCCTGCGCCCCGCTCACCGCGAACCGCCGGTCGAACACGAAGAAGGGCACGCCGCGCACGCCCAGGGCCTGCGCCTCACGTTCGTCGGCCCGCACATCCTCCACCCATGCGTCGCCTGCCAGCCCACGGCCGAGCACCTCGCCATCGAGTCCTTCCTCACGGGTGATGCGCTGGAGCAGGGTCCGGTCGGCGAGGTGGCCGCCCTCGGTGAAATAAGCGCGGAACAGGCGCTCCTTCACGGCTTCGGCACGGCCTTGGGCCTTGGCGTAGTGCAGGAGGCGGTGCGCATCGAAGGAGCTGCCGACCACAGTGCGCTCCATATCATACCGCAGACCCAGGCCTGCGGCCCGGTCCACCACGCCCTGCACGCGTGCGCGTGCATCGGCCTCGCTGATGCCGTAACGCTCCATGAGCATGGCGATGGTGCTCTGGCCCGTGCTGGGCGGAGCGTCGGGATCCAGCTCAAAGCTCCGCCAGACCACCTGCACGCTATCGCGGTGCGGAAAGGCCGCCAGGGCGCGCTCCAGCTCGCGCTTGCCGATGTAGCAGAAGGGGCAGACCACGTCGCTCCACACCTCGATGGTGAGGGGCCGGCCCGGGCCGCCGGTGGGTTCGCTGTTCATCAGGGGTTGGAACTGGCCCCGGGTGGCCGGCGCAAGCAGGATGGACCCGAGGGTCACCAGACCAAGCCGCCACCATGCCCGGGCGTTCATGGCGCAAAGATCGCGCATTCATCCCGGCGGATAACCGCTCATCACACCGGAAACGTATTATGTTGCATTTCGTTTCCGTTGTTCCATACGTTTGCGCCCGCTTCCGGCGGACCCTGATGGACATCAAGAAGAAAGACATCCTGGAACAGGCCCTCAAGCTGTTCATGCGCCTGGGCATCAAGAGCATGACCATGGACGAGGTGGCCACGCAGCTCCGCGTCAGCAAGAAGACGCTCTACGAGCACTTCACTGACAAGAACGACCTGGTGGAGCAGGCCGTGACCATGATCTGCGACTTCCATCGCGACACCATCACCTCGATCTGTGAACGCGGGCTGAACGCGATCGACGAGAACGAGGAGATCACCCGCTTCATCGTGGGCCAGATCGGCCAGATGCACCCCAGCGTGCAATTCGACCTGCAGAAGTACCATCCGCGGGCCTGGGAGATCATGGAGCACCGCGAGCGGGACGACATATACAGCTGCGTGTCCACCAACCTGCGCAAGGGTGTGGTCGAAGGCCTGTACCGGGAGGACCTGGACGCGGAGGTGATCACCCGCCTGTACCTGGCCCGCATCGATTCCACCTGGGACGGCCGGGTGTTCCCCCCCGAGCGCTTCAGCCTGCCCGACGTGCTGTGGAAGCACCTGGAGTATCACATCCGCGGCATCGCCAGCAAGAAAGGGATCGCCTACCTGGAGAAGAAAGCCAAGAAAGAACGCGCCTGATGAGAACCCTGCCCACCCTCCTGGCCCTCGCCTGCACCCTGGCCGCCTTCCGCCCGGACGCGGTGGCCCAAGGCCCCATGGGCCTCAGCTTGAAGCAGGCCCTGGACCTGGCCGCGCGCCAGAGCTATGCCGTGCAGAACAGCGAACTGGCCGCCGCCAAGGCACGGGCCCGCGTGAAGGAAGTGCTCGCCATCGGCCTGCCCCAGGTGGAGGTCACCGGCGGGTTGAACAACTACATCGATGTGCCCACCAGTGTGGTGCCCAACTTCTTCGGTGGTGAACCCGAGTTCCTCGAGGTGCAGTTCGGCGTGCCCTGGACCGTGACGGGCGCCGCCCAGCTGAGCCAGCTCCTGTTCGACGGCAGCTACCTGGTGGGGCTGGAGGCCACCCGCGAGCTGAAGATCCAGAGCGAGCAGGAGCTGGAGAAGGCCCGCACCGACGCCATGGCCCAGGCCGCCAAGGCCTACCTGGGCGCACTGGCCGCCCGCGAAGGTGCACGCCTGGCCGCCGAAAGCGTGCCCGTGCTGGAGAAGAGCCTGCGTGAGGCCGAAGGCATGGTGCAGGTGGGCTTCCTGGAGAACACCGACACCGACCGACTCGCCATCGCCCTGGCCAGCGCCCGCGACCGCGCCCGCAGCTTCGCCCAGCAGGAGAAGGTGGCCCTGGCCTACCTGCGCCTGGTGCTCGGCCTGGCCGCCGAGACGCCGCTGGAGCTCACCGACGACCTGCGCACCATCGTGGACGACACCGACGAAAAGAACCTCGTGACCCGCGCCATCGACCTCAACACCCACATCGACCACCAGCTGGCCAACACCCTGGTGCGTCTGCAGACCATGGACGTGCGCAACCAGAAGGCCGCCTACATGCCCAAGTTGTACGGTTTCCTGAGCCACCAGCGACAGAGCTTCGGCACCGACGGACCCATCGAGACCGACTGGTTCCCCGCCACCCTCTGGGGCGTGAACCTCGCGGTGCCCATCTGGAGCAGTGGCATGCGCAGCAACAAGGTGAAGCAGGCCAACATCACCCTGGAGCAGACGCGCGTGAACCTGAAGGCCACCGAGCAGCGCCTGCTGGCCGAGGCCGAGGAGCGCACCGAGAAGGCCCTGGCCGCCGAGGAAAGCTACCGCAGCGAACTGGCCAGCCTCGACCTGGCCAAGCGCATTTTCGACCGCACCAGCATCAAGTTCACCAACGGCCTGGCCAGCAGCTTCGAGCTCAACCAGGACCAGGGCCAGTACCTGCAGGCCCAGCAGCTCTACGTGCAGCGCCTGGCCGAACTGCTGATGGCCCGGGTGGACCTGCGCCGCACCCTCGACCTCTACTGAACCGCAACCCCGCATCGCCCCACCAGGCACCGACCCCCATGAAACAGACGATCGTGTTGATGACGATGGCGGCCCTGTTCGCCGCCTGCGGCGCCGCCCCCGCGCCCGGTGAGGTGGGCCGCAAACGCGCCGAGCGCGACTCCCTGAAGTCCGCCTACGATGCCCTCGGCCTGCGCATTCGCGAGATCGAGGACTGGCTGGCCACGAACGACACCGCCGTGAAGCGTGACCTGCCCATGGTGAAGGCCCAGACGGTGCGCATCAGCCGGTTCGACCACTTCGTGGACGTGCACGGCAGCGTGAAGGCCGACCGCGCCGCCGCCCTCCACGCCCTGGGCGGAGGCCGCGTACGCGCCCTGCACGTGAGCGTGGGAGACCGCGTGCGTCAGGGTCAACTGCTCATCAGCCTGGACAACGACATCGTGCGTGAGCAGATCGTCCAGGCCCGCACCGGCTACGAACTGGCCAGGACCTCCTACGAGAAGCAGGACCGCCTTTGGAAGCAGCAGATCGGCAGCGAGATGCAGTGGCTGCAGGCCAAGGCCCAGATGGACCAGGCCAAGGCCGGCGTCGACGCCCTCGAGGAGCAGCAGCGCCTGTCCAACATCACCGCGCCGTTCGACGGGGTGGTGGACGACATCATGGTGCGCGTGGGCGACATGGCCGCCCCGCAGGTGCCCGTGGCCCGCGTGGTGGATCTCACCGGCGCCCAGCTGGAGGCCGACATGCCTGAGAACTACCTGGGCCGCATCCGTAAGGACTCCCCCGCCCGCGTGCGCTTCCCCTCGCTGGACACCACCTTCGAGGCCCACGTGGAGCACGTCGGCGCCTACATCGACCCGGCCAACCGCACCTTCAAGCTCGTGGTGCACGTGCCCAAGGGAGGCGGCTACATCCGCCCCAACCTGTTGAGCGACATCAGCGTGCTGGACCAAAGCATCGATAGCGCCTTCGTGGTGCCCAACGCCGCGGTGCTGGAGGACGTCAGCGGCCAGGACTATGTGTTCGCCCTCACCCCCGGTGCCGGCGACGAGGCCCGCGCCGCCAAGCTGCCCGTACGCCGCGTGAGCGAGTACAAGGGCCTGATCTGCATCGAACCCTTGGAGCGCGGCGCGCTGCGCGAGGGCGCCCAGGTCGTGGTGGAAGGCGCACGGAACGTGAGCAACGGCCAGCTGGTGCGCATGGCCGCCCTGTAAGCCTCCCGACCCCCTCCGCCCAGGCCCCCCAACGCATCCGCCATGAACGCACACGACATCGAGAAGGACCTCCACGGCCCCGAACGCCAGTTCGCCATAACCACCTGGGCCGTCAACAACCGCACGACGGTCATCGTCCTCACGCTGCTCATCTGCATCGTGGGCATCTACTCCTACATCGTGATGCCCAAGGAGAGCTTTCCGGAGGTCATCACCCCGGAGGTGTTCGTGGGCACGCCATACAACAGCAGCTCGGTGGTCGACATCGAGAAGCTCATCACCAAGCCGCTGGAAAAGGAGATCAATACCATCAGCGGCGTCGACGAGATCAAGAGCACCAGCGTGCCCAACTACTCGGGCATCAATGTGAAGTTCAACTACAACGTGACGCCCACCGAGGCGCTCCGCAAGGTGAAGGACGCGGTGGACAAGGCCCGCGGCGATGCCAACTTCCCACGCGACCTTCCCGCCGAGCCCAACGTGTTCGAGATGAACTTCAGCGAGCTGATGCCGGTGATGAACATCAACCTTAGCGGCGACTATCCGCTCGACCAGTTGCACAGCTATGCCAAGCACCTGGAGGACCGCATCGAGAACCTGCCGGAGATCAACAAGGTGGAGATCCGCGGCGTGCCCGATCGCGAGATGCGCGTGAGCGTCGACCTGGCACGGCTGGAGGCCCTTGAGCTCGGCTTCAACGATGTGGCCATGGCCCTGCAGATGGAGAACCTCACCATGAGCGGCGGTGAACTGCTCGTGGGCTCCCAGCGCCGTGCCGTGCGCGTGATCGGCGAGTTCAAGGATGTGGAGCAGGTGCGGGACATCGTGGTGAAGAACGAGTTCCAGCGCGAGGTGCGTCTTGGCGACATCGCCGATGTGGCCTTCGCCTACAAGGAGGCCGAGAGCTTCGCCCGTGAGTACGGAAAGCCCGTGGTGATGCTCGACGTGATCAAGCGCGCCGGGGAGAACCTGCTCACCGCCAGCGACAAGATCAACGCCATCCTCGCCGAGGACAAAGGCCGCGTGCTGCCAGCCGACCTGGTGATCACCAAGACGGGTGACCAGAGCGACCAGACCCGCGCCAGTGTGGACGAGCTGATGAACCACATCGTGCTCGGCGTGCTCCTCGTGGTGGGCGTGCTGATGCTCTTCCTCGGCCTGCGCAACGCGGTCTTCGTCGGTCTGGCCATCCCCATGAGCATGTTCATCTCCTTCACCGTGCTCAACGCCTTCGGGGTCACGCTGAACATCATGGTGCTCTTCTCCCTCATCCTGGCGTTGGGCCGCCTGGTGGACGACGGCATCGTGATCGTGGAGAACATCTACCGCCACATGAGCAACGGCGAGCCTCCGCTGAAGGCCACACGACTGGCGGTGGGCGAGGTGACCCTGCCCATCAGCACCGCCACCCTGGCCACCGTGATGGTCTTCGTGCCACTGCTGTTCTGGCCCGGAATCATGGGCGCCTTCATGAAGTGGATGCCCATCACCTTCATGATCGCCCTGGGCAGCTCGCTCTTCGTGGCCCTGGTGGTGAACCCCGCCCTGGC
>JAEUSW010000134.1 GCA_016788285.1 Flavobacteriales bacterium | reverse complement strand
CGGTTGTTCACCGCACATGAGCCCGGTGTCGGCGGCTGTGTAAGTTCGTGCGATGTCCGCCTCGCTCCTGTTGCCGTTGGTGGCCCTGGCGGCCTCGTTGCTCACCTTCGTGAGCGGCTTCGGCCTGGGCACCCTGCTGCTGCCGGCCTTCGCGCTCTTCCTGCCCCTGCCGCAGGCGGTGACCCTCACCGCCGTGGTGCACCTGTTGAACAACGCCTTCAAGTTCGCGCTGCTGCGCACGCACGTTCACCGGCCCACGCTGCTGGCCTTCGGGCTGCCGGCCATCGTCGGCGCCTTCGCCGGGGCCTGGCTGCTGGGCCGGCTCGGCGACCTGCAGCCCCTCTACCACGGCGCCCGCCATGCGGTGGGGCCCCTGCAGGTGACCATCGCCCTGCTGATGGCGCTCTTCGCCCTGCTGGAGCTGTCGCCGGCGCTCAAGGGCCTGCGCTTCGGGGCGCGGTGGCGCACGGTGGGCGGACTGGTCAGCGGCCTCTTCGGCGGCCTCAGCGGCCACCAGGGCGCCCTGCGCAGCATGTTCCTGGTGCACGGCGGCCTCAGCAAGGAAGGCTATGTGGCCACCGGCACGGCCATCGCGCTGCTGGTGGACCTGGCGCGCATCCCGGTGTACCTCACCGGGCTCGACCGCGCGGCACTGGGCAGCAACGCCGGGCTGCTGACGGTGTGCGTGCTGGCCGCCTTCGCCGGGGCGTGGTGGGGACGCAAGCTGCTGCCGTCCCTCACCTACCGCGGCGTGCAGCTCGCGGTGGCGGTGCTGCTGCTGGGCATCGCCGCCGGCCTGCTGGCCGGGATGCTTTGAGACCCGGCTACAGCGGGATGTTCCCGTGCTTTTTGCGCGGCAGCTTGTCCACCTTGTTGCGCAGCATGCGCAGGGCGTGCATCACCTTGATGCGGGTCTCGCTGGGGCGGATCACCTCGTCCACATAACCCCGCGCGGCCGCCTCGTACGGGTTGGCGAACTGCTCCTTGTACTCGGCCTCCTTCTCCTGCCACTTGGCCTGCGGGTCGGGGGCCTTGGCGATCTCGTTCTTGAAGATGATCTCGGCGGCGCCCTTGGCGCCCATCACGGCGATCTCCGCACTGGGCCAGGCGTAGTTCATGTCGCAGCCGATGTGCTTGCTGTTCATCACGTCGTACGCCCCGCCGTAGGCCTTGCGGGTGATGACCGTGATGCGCGGCACGGTGGCCTCGCTGAAGGCGTACAGCAGCTTGGCGCCGTGGTCGATGATGCCGCGCCATTCCTGGTCGGTGCCGGGCAGGAAACCGGGCACGTCCACGAAGACCAGCAGCGGGATGTTGAAGGCGTCGCAGAAGCGCACGAAACGCGCGGCCTTGATGCTGGCATCGATGTCGAGCACCCCGGCGAGCACGGCGGGCTGGTTGGCCACGCAGCCCACGGTGCGCCCTTCCACGCGGGCGAAGCCGATCACCATGTTGCGGGCGTAGTCGGCGTGCACCTCCATGCTGCTGTCCGGATCGATCACCGCGTTCATCACCTGCCGGATGTCGTAGGGCTGGTTGGGGTTGGCCGGGATGATGGTGTCGAGCTCGGGCCGCCGTTCATCCGCCGGGGTGTAGCCCAGCGCAGGCGGCTCCTCCTCACAATTGGAGGGGATGAAGGACACCAGGCGACGCAGGGCCTGCAGCGCCTCCAGCTCGTTGGGCGCGGTGAAGTGGGCCACCCCGCTCTTGCTGGCGTGCGTGGCGGCGCCCCCGAGCTCCTCGGCCGTCACCGTCTCGTGCGTCACGGTCTTCACCACGTTGGGGCCGGTGACGAACATGTAGCTGGTGTTCTCCACCATCAGCACGAAGTCGGTGAGCGCCGGGCTGTACACCGCGCCGCCGGCGCAGGGGCCCATGATGGCGCTGATCTGCGGCACCACCCCGCTGCTGCGCACGTTGCGGAAGAAGATGTCCGCGTAGCCGCCCAGGCTCACCACGCCCTCCTGGATGCGGGCGCCGCCGCTGTCGTTGAGGCCGATCACCGGGGCGCCGTTCTGCATCGCCAGGTCCATGATGCGGCAGATCTTCTCGGCGTGCGCCTCGGCCAGCGAGCCGCCCAGCACGGTGAAGTCCTGGCTGAACACATACACCAGCCGCCCGTCGATGGTGCCGTAGCCGGTGACCACCCCGTCGCCCAGGAACACCTGCCGGTCGAGCCCGAAGTTGGTGCTGCGGTGGGTCACCAGCTGGCCGATCTCCTGGAAGCTGCCCTCGTCCAGCAGCATGTCCACCCGTTCGCGGGCGGTGAGCTTGCCCTTCTTGTGCTGGGCGGTGATGCGCTCGGCACCACCGCCCTGGAGGGCCTGTTCGGTGCGTTCGGCGAGGGTCTTGAAGGCGTCGTTCATCGGGGACGGAGGCTGCGAAGGGCGGCCAAGTTAACGGGCGGTGCGGTCGCTGAGCGCCTTCACGCAGAGGCGCAGCGGACGCAGAGCGGGCATGCCTTGGGGAGCGTGGTGGGCGGCCGCCTTGGACACCCGCCGTGCATGCCTGTGGCCGGCGAGGGGCAGGGTGTGGCCCAGCGGTAGGGGCCCGGCGCGGTCCATCGCGTACTTTGCGGGCATGGCGCTGCGCTTCGCGGACCTGCCGGTGCGCACCAAGCTGCTGATCACCCTGGCCATCCCCGTGGTGGGGCTGGTGCTGCTGATCGGCAAGCAGGTGGACGGCAGCCTCAAGCGCCGCGATGTGCTGCGGTACATCAACCTGCAGACGCGCAACATCGGTCGCCTGAGCGGCCTGCTGCACGAGCTGCAGGAGGAGAACACGGCCGCCCTGACCTACCTGGCCGGTGTGCAGGACAACCAGGCACGCCTGTCCCTGCAATACGTGCGCACCGATGCCGCGGCCGACGCGCTGAACGACCCCGAGCTCGTGCTGGGCCAGGACGTGGAGGGCGCCTCGGTGCTCGCCGGCCTGGGCCTGCTGCGCCAGCGTGTGCAGGAGCGCCGCATCGCCAGTGCGGATGTGGACAAGGCCTACCGCGCCATGCGCACCACCCTGCTCAATGACCTGAGCCGTGTGGCCAAGCTGGCGCTCGACCCCGAGACCAAGGACCGGCTGTACTCGCACCTGAGCCTGCTGAACGCCATCGACGCGCTGGCCGGAGTGCGCTCCACCCTGGGGCGGGGGTTCACCAACGGCTGGCTGCCGGTGGCCGAGCTGGGTGAGCTCAGCGATGCCATGGCCCAGTACGCCACGAACCTCTATCTCTTCGAACGCGACGCCCCCGGCGAGGTGCTGGCCGCCTTCCAACAGGAGTTCCAGGGACCTGAGGTGAACTTCGTGCGCACCATCATGGGCACGGTGCAGGAGAAACGGGCCCTGGAGGGGCTCAACGTGGACCCCGCCGAGTGGCGCGCCAGCAGTGACCGCACCCTGGCCCTGCTCAATGGCCTGGCCGACCGGTCGATCGGCCGGATCGTGGAGTCCACCGACGCCAACCGGCGCGACGCGGAGCAGCGGCTGATGCTCGTCCTGGCCGCCCTGGTGGGCGTGCTCTCCGCGGTGATCATCATGGCCTGGATCATCCTGCGCGGCATGCGCCGGACGGTGAACGAGGTGACGCACGCGGCCGGGGCGCTGGCCGAAGGGGACATCCGGGTGGTGGTGCCCGTGACCAGCAACGACGAGTTCGGCACCATGGCCCGCAGCTTCAACCGCATGATCGAGAACGTGCGCGCCCTGAGCGACAGCGCCGAGGCCATCGGCAAGGGCAACTACGACACCCCCGTGCCGGTGCGCGGCGCTGACGATGTGCTCGGCATGGCCCTGAGCCGCATGAAGGAGAACCTGCGCGCCGCCCGCGACCTGGACGCCGAGCAGAAAAAAGCCCTGGAGGAGGAGAAGACCAAACTGCAGCAGGCCAACGCCCGGATCAACGTGCTCATCAAGGAGATCCACCACCGGGTGAAGAACAACCTGCAGGTGGTGGCCAGCCTGCTGCGCCTGCAGCGCGCCACCGTGGACGATGAGCGCCTGCAGCACGTGTTCGACCAGAGCCAGAGCCGTGTGGCCTCCATGGCGCTGATCCACGAGAAGCTCTACCGCGGCGATGAACTGGTGCACCTTGACCTGGCGCTCTACATCCAGGAGCTGTTCGCCGAGCTGGTGCAGCTGAACAACGTGCGCGACACCATCCGCTACAGCGCCGAAGTGGACCCGGGCATCACCTTCGACCTGACGACCATGGTGCCGCTGGGCCTGGTGCTCAACGAGCTCATCACCAACTCGTTCAAGCACGCCTTCAAGGACCGGCCTTCGGGGCGGATCACCCTCACGGTGCGGCGCGTGGACGAGCACGCCTTCGACCTCATCTACGCGGACGACGGGGTGGGCATCCCCCGGCACAAGATCAGCAGCGACGGCAGCACCCTGGGGG
The DNA here is from genome assembly GCA_016788285.1 of Flavobacteriales bacterium. Classification (GTDB taxonomy): domain Bacteria; phylum Bacteroidota; class Bacteroidia; order Flavobacteriales_F; family PHOS-HE28; genus PHOS-HE28. The sequence goes on along the minus strand of JAEUSW010000134.1, from coordinate 7,903 downwards.
TGAGCCTGATCGAGAGCCTGGTGGAACAGATGAACGGCCTGCTCACCGTGGAGAGCGGCCCGGAGGGCACGCGCTATCACATCCGCTTCCGGCCGCGCTAAGAGCCTGTTCGGGATCTCTTCAAATGCGCTCTCCGGCCCCTTTTCCGGCCATGCTTCGCCGAAAAATGGTCACGTAGGCACCGCTATGCGACCATTTTTCGGCTGTGCCTGACCAAGCAAATGGTCTCGGAGCCCATCATTCAAGAGATCCCGAACAGGCGCTGACCTCCTCAGCCCTGGGCCAGCTCGGCCTCCACCTCCTCGGTGAGCTCCATGTTGTGGAAGACGGCGTTGACGTCGTCGTCCTCCTCCAGCATGTCCACCAGACGCATCACGTTGCGCGCCGTGGTGAGGTCCGCCGGGATGGTGGTGAGGGGGAAGCGCTTCAGTTCGGCGCTCTTGCTCTCCACGCCCAGCTGGTCAAGCTTCTGCTGCATGGCCCCGAACCCCTGGAAAGGCACCAGGACCATGAAGCCCTCCTCGTCGCGGATCACATCGTCCGCCCCGGCATCGATGAGCTCCATCTCGAACTCATCGGCATCGCGGCCCTTCAGCGCCGCCAGCTCGATGATGAACTCGCCTTTGCGCTCGAACACATGGGCCAGCGAGCCGTTGGTGCCCAGGTTGCTGTCGCACTTGGTGAAATAGCTGCGCACGTTGCCCACCGTGCGGTTGACGTTGTTGGTGCTGGCGTCCACGAACACGGCAACGCCCCCCGGCGCATAGCCTTCGTAGGTGATCTCCACGTAGTCGGCCTCGCCGCCACCGGCCGCCTTCTTGATGGCGCGCTCGATGTTGTCCTTGGGCATATTGGCCCCGCGCGCGTTCTGGATGGCCATCTTCAGGCGCATGTTGGCCTCCGGACTGGGACCGCCGGCCTTCACGGCCATGCTGATCTCCTTGCCGATGCGGGTGAAGAGCTTGCTGAGCTTCGCGTTGCGGGCGAAGATCTTGTGCTTGCGTTTCTCGAAGATGCGGCCCATGGCTACGGCGGTTCGTTCGGTGGGCCGCGAAAATACGCAGGCCGCGCGGGACGATCGCCCGCACGGCCCGCACGGACCGGTCACCCTTCGGCTCTTCCCCTTGTTGCGCCTGGAGGCCGGCCGGTCTTCAGTTGAAGCCCACCAGGGCGATGCCGGCGTTCACCGGGATCAGCTCGGGGCCCTTGTTCTCCTCGAACAGCGGGGTGAGCGCGTACTCGGCGAAGAGGTTGAGGCCGCCCCATCCCACCTGGGCCCGCGCCGCCAACCGGTAGTTCAGCAGGTTGAAGGTGCCCTTGCTGCGCTCCTTCTCCATGTCACCGTCCTGCCGGTACTTCACCTTGTACATGGTGTCGAAGTACCAGCTGCCCACCACCCCGAAGGCGAAGTGGAAGTTGTTCTTGCGCGAGAAGTCCTTGTCCTTCCAGGCCCCGCCACGCAGCTCGTCCTCGGTGGGCAGGGGCGAGCGCTTGGTGTTGAACTCGAACATCAGCGGCACGCGCAGGCCGATCTGCCGCAGCTTGTTCTTGCGCAGGTCCGGCTCCACCACGGTCTGTGCGAACACCGAGTCGCTGTCATAGGCCAGGCGGACATTGTTGCTCAGCCTGTAGTTCACGAACTCCAGGCCCAGGCCGGTGAAGAGCCCGGCGTGGTGGCTGCCGAACTCCACCTTGTACTCGGCCACGTTGAGGGCGAAGAACCGGGAGTTGGCGTCCTCCAACTGCATGAACCGCGCCTTCTCGGGCAGGTCGAATCCGCCGTCGGGGCTCATGAAGTTGTTGAGCCCGATCTCCACCCCGGTCCAATAGGTGAAGGCATTGCGACGCTCCCGCCGCAGGTCGCGCAGGCGCTCGGCCGCGGCCACCCCCGTGGTGTCCATCGCCTTGTTCTCCGTCAGGATGGTGATGATCTTCCGCTTGGTCTGGAAGGTGATCGTGTCCGGCTTGTCCTCCCGGGCGCTGTCGTCCTTGCCCTTCACCTGGGCGTAAGGCCCGCGCTTGCTGTCGACCCCGAGCTCGATGGTGTTGCGGCGTGTGGCGGTGCTGTCGTCCTGCGCTTGGGCGAGGCCGGCCAGGCCGAAACCGGCGGCCAGCAGCAGGGTGGTGTGGATGATCGTGGTACGCATGGTCTTCTCGTTTTCGGTGCGGGGCCTTGGCCGCCGCTCGTTCGTAGGACGGGCGCACCCCGCCCGAGTTACAGCCCGCGGTGAAAAAAGAAGGCGCCCCTCCCGGGGCGCCTCTTCCCAACCTACCTACCAAGTCCTTCACGCCTTCTCCGGGCGGAAGACGAAATGCACGCGTGTGGTGCGCCAGATGCCGTCCGGGTTGTCCCCGACGTCCACCTTGGCCAGCTTGCTCAGCACGTACTGACGCAGCGGCTCGTTGGCGGACCAGCACTCGAGCACCTCCAGCCGGCCCTCGCTGTTCACCACGAAGCTCACGGTGACCTCACCGGTCATGTCGTGCTTGCGCTCCAGCAACGGGAACACGACGTGGCGGTTGAGCGCGCGCTCCACGGCCAGCTCCAGCTTGTCCGCGGAGGCGGTGCGCGCAGGCTCCGCCGCGTGCAGGGCGGGGATGGAGGAGAACAGGGTCAGCAGCAGCAGGGCGGGGCGGATCAACAGCGTGCGCATGGCGATGGGTCTTTGGTGTTGGTATGCGTTGGACGGTGGGGGCGGGGGGCTTGTTACCCGATCGGTACGGGTGGCGTTGGACGCGTGATGAACGGTGCGCATCGTCGGATCGCCGGAAATGACACGGGCGGCCTTTCGGCCGCCCGTGCTCGTCCATCGTTGACACTTCACGCCCGTTCCGGACGGAAGACGAAGCGCACGCGGCTGGTCTTCCAGATGCCGTCGGGGTTCACCCCCACGTCCACTTTGGCGAGCTTCGCCAGCACGTACTGGCGCAGCGCTTCGTTGGCCGACACGCACTCCAGCACCTCCAGGCGGCCTTCGCGGTCCACCACGAAGCTCACGGTGACCTCGCCGGTCATGTCGTGCGTGCGCTCCAGCACGGGGAACACCACGTGGCGGTTCAGCTGGCGTTCCACGGCGCGCTCCAGGGCGGTGACGTGGCCGGCACTGGTGCGCAGGGGCTCGGCGGCGCGGGCATATCCATAGGTGAACACGGTGGCGAGCAGCAGGAGGCTCTTCTTGAAGGTGGCGGCGTTCATGGCGGTCGGTGTTGGTGGTCTGTGCTCATGGGACGGCACCGGACCGCCTGCTGTTACAGCCGGGCGGGGTTCTTGTGATGAGCGGAAGCGGCATCGGGATGAGCGGCACCGGGCACGGCCGGTCAGCGGCCGCGGCTGGCGGTGAAGGCCAGGCCATTGCCCAACCGAAGGTCGAGCCGGGTGAGGCGACGACCGTTGCGCTGCACGTCGAGGCCGGCCTGTGCGCCGCCCAAGCGTTTGAGGCCTTTGTCCACGGCGGCCACGGCATCGGCCTCGTCCAGCGGGCGGGCGTCCGGCTCGCGCTGCTCGAGCACTTCACCGCGCATGCGCTGGGCCAGCAAGCCCGCCAGGGTGGGCGGTGCCTGCGACGAGCCGGGGGACGAGGCCAACAACTCCTCGGGGGCGGGGGTCAGGGGTGCCGGTACCACCGGCTCCACGGACACGGGCGTCGGTGCAGCGGTCGCGGGCAACGCCGGACGGGCGGGCTCCACACGCGCAAGCATCATCCGGTCAGCTGCCGGGAGGTCCTGTGGCCGGGATCCCGGTCGTCCGGTCGTCGGGGCGGGGCCGTCCGGCTCCCGCCGTGCTTCGGAACGCGCCGCCGGCCGCACGGCCGAGCCGGGCTCCCCGATCGCAGCGGCGCTCGGCCGCTTCGAGCCGGGGGCGGAGGATCCTTGCTCAGCCTGCGGCGTCGCGGGCTGCGCCGGGGTGGGAAGCTCAGCGACCTCCACCACGGCAGGCCGGGGTCCGTGGTTGAGGGCCCAGATGCCGAGGCCCAGCAGCAGGGCCACGCTGGCGGCAGCGGCAAGGCGGCGTAGAGGCGCCCCCCCGAAGAGCGGCACCACACGGCCTTCGCGCTTGTACAGCCCGGCCCGGCCCGGGAAGGTCACGGCATCGGAACGCACCCGCGTGGCGGCCACCAGACGCTGATCACGCGCCGCCTCGGGGTGTGCGGCGAGATGGGCCTGCAGGGCCTTCCGCTCCTCGGCGCCCAGTTCCCCTTCCAGGTCCGCGATCAGGAAGTCGGTCAGCCGGTGGCGGTCCACCGAACCGGTGGGCGGGAAGTGGCGCTGAAGGTCCGGGCGCCCGGGCATGGCGGCCGTGCCGGGGGTGAGCCGCGCCAGGGCCATCAACCGGGCCTCGTTGCGCGCCGAAGCATGCTGATCCAGGTAGGCCGCCAGGGCCTGCTGTTGTTCCGGGCCGAGGTCACCCTCCACCCAGGCCACCAGGAAGTCCTGCAGGGTGGCCGCGGTGGGCAGCCCCTGTGGAGGAAGTGTGCGTTTCAGGGCGTCCTTCGCGGGGAAGTGCGGTGCATCGGTCACCAGCTTCGGCAGCTCGCCGCCCATCGCCTCCGCCTCGGCCGCCAGGTCGGGGTTGGCGCGCAGGAAGTCGTCCAGCTCCCGCAGTTGCGCGGGGCTGAGGGCGCCTTCCAGGCGGTCCAGCAGCCAGGCTTCGTAGGTGGTGCGGTCCAGCTTCACAGCACGAGCTCGAGTTTGCCGATGTAGTCCTTGAGCGCGGTGCGCCCCCGGTAGATGTACACTTTCACCTGCGTGAGGTTCAGCCCGGTGAGCTCCGCGATCTCCTCATAGCTGTACCCTTCCAGGTCGCGCAGCAGCACCACGCTCCGCTGCACCTCGGGCAGCTGCGCCAGCCCGGCCTCCAGCACCCGCTGCAGATCGGGCTGCGACTGGCTGCTCCAGTGCAGGTCCTCGTGGTGCTCCTCCATGCGGGTGCTGCGGCTTCCCTTGCGCACTTCGTCCACCATGATGTGGTGGGCGGTGGTGAACAGGTAGCTCTTCGCCTTGGCGGCCTCCACCTCCTCCACCTTCACCCACAACCGGGCGAACGACTCTTGGACCACGTCCTTGGCCTGATCCGCATCGCGCAGGTGCTTGAGCGCGAAGCGATAGATGCCGTCCGAATGGGCGTCCACAGCGGTGTTGTAGTCGGCTACGGTCATGGAGGCAGGGGGTCCTCGCTGTTGGTGGGACGGCGGCGCGGACTGAAAGTTACAGCACGCCCTGAACGACCTTCGTCCACCATGCCCGGCTCCCGGTCCGTCTTGGTGGTGTTGCTCGCCTTCGCCGTGGCGCCGCTGGCCTTCCGCCACGTGCGCACCCTCGACGGTCCGCTGCACGTGCTGCATGCCGACCACCTGGCGCACACGCTCGCCGGTGATGCACCGGGAGGCCACGGACTGGTGGTGGACCTGTCCCGCGACCTGCCGCGCGCCACGGACCTGATCGCCCTGCCGGTGCTGCGGCTGGCCGGCCCCTTCGCCGCGCAACGCGCGCTGGTGGTGGTGGCCATGGGGCTGGTGCTGCTCGCCTCCTGGTGCATGGTGCGGCGGCTGAACCCGACGAACCCGTGGGCCAGCCTGCTCGTGCTGCCCGTGGCCACCGGCCAGCTCCTGCTGCACGGCTTCTTCGGTTTCCTGCTGGGCACGGCCTGCGCGGTGCTGGCCTGGGACCGGTGGTGCGCCTGGCGCGAAGGAGGGCGCCGCTGGATGGTCGCCCTGGGCTTCGCGCTGGCCGCGGCCTGGTGCCACCGTTCGGCGCCGCTGCTGCTCGTGCTCCTGGTGACCTGGAGCGAAGTGCTGCGTCAGCGGGGTCCCGGCAACCGACGTGGATGGTGGGCGCTCGGCCTGGGTGTGTCGCTCGCCTGCGCCGCGATGCCGGTGTGGCAGGCCCTGCAGCGGACCCCGCTGGAACCCGCGCGCACCGTGGACCCCTGGGCCGCTGTGCTCGGGCTGCATCCATTGGTGCTGCTCGACGCGGAGGCCGAACGTCCGCTGTTGCTCGCCACGGCCGCGTTGCTGCTGGCCCTTTGGGCGATCGCCCGGCGATCGGGAAGGTCCGCGGCCCACCGGGCCGACGTGGTGCTGTGGGGCCTGGCCGGGGTGATGCTCGCGGTGGCGCTGCTGGTGCGCACGCGCATGTCCGGCCTGCTCTACCTGCCCGACCGGGCCTTGTGGCTGGCCCTGCTGCTGTTCGCGCTCGGTGTCGCGGTCCGGCTGCCGGCCCGCCGGGTCGCGTTCGTCCTGCTCGCCGGCCTGTGCCTGCTGCACGGCGCGCGCCTGCTGCTGCTGGAGCGCCGCTGGGCGCCATACGCCGCGGCGCAGAACGACATGGAGGCCGTGGCGAGGTCCCTGCCGACGAACCGTGTGGTGGCCGTCGCGCACCGCGGCAGCGATTGGTTGCTGCACAACGCCGCGGCCGACCTGTGCACCCTGCACGATGGCCTGGTGCTCGCGGGTCGCGGCGACCACTGGTACGCGCGCGGAACCCCGCAGGCCGAACGCATGCGGGTGCTGCTGGCCGGTCGGATGTGCGACGGGTATTGGCTGCGGCACATGGCCCGGACCCCGTCGGAGCGCTTCGTGGACGCCGTGCTGGTGCTGGGCCCGGACACGGGCGCGACCGATGCCTGTGCCGGGGCCTGGGCCCCCACCCTCCGCATGGCGATGGACACCGTGCTCCACCGGCCCAACGCTGTGCTCCATCAGTGGCGCTGAGGCGTCCAATACGCAACCTTTATCCCGCCGACGCGTCTACCTCCCACCATGTGCACCCCGCTCCGTCCCCTGCTCGTGCTCGCCGCACTGCTCACCCGTGGCTTCGTGCATGCCCAATTCGGCCCTGTGGAGCTGCTCTTCGAGAGCGAGGCCAAATACCCCAACCGCGTGATGGCCGGGGACGTGGACGGGGATGGCGACCTGGACCCGGTGACCTACAACTCCGGTACGGGCAGCATCTACACCTACACGATGCGCTGGTTCGAGAATCTGGGCGGGGGCGAGTTCGGGCCGATGCGGATCATGTTCACAGGAAGCATCGGCGGCGCCGCTGCGGTCGCTTTGCGCGATATCGACGCGGACGGCCATGCGGACATGCTGGTGGACAACACCTGGTACCAGAACGACGGCACCGGTGCGGTGACCTTGGTGGGCCCGTACTGCCCCGTGGGTACGCCGGCACGCCTGCTGGTGGACCTGGACGGCGACGGTGATGTGGACGATGTGATCCGACAGGCCAACAGCGTGGACCTGCTGATCAACCAGGGCGGGGGCAACTTCGTGGTGGGGGCACCCCTTGGACCAGCTGGCGCCGTGACCAGCCTGGCCGTGGCCTACGCCGATCTGGATGGTGACGGGCAGAAGGACCTGGTGATCGGCGGCACCAACGCACAGATGGGCTGGTACAAGGGCCTGGGCGGCGGGGCCTTCGGTCCGCAGCAGCCGATCAACCCCCTGGCTCAGCCCAGCACGCCCGTTTGCGGTGACGTGGATGCGGACGGCGACAACGACCTCATCGCGTTCGGTCTACCGGATGGCACCGTGTGGTTCGCGAATGATGGGAGCGGAAGCTTCACCGTGGGGGACACCATCCCCAGCGGCATGCCCGAGGCCATCGGCGACTTCGATGGTGATGGTGACGTGGACCTCACCATGGATACCGGCACCGGCTGCGACGTGCGGATCCTCCGCAACGATGGAGGCAGCACGTGGACCCCCTTCTTCGTGGAACAGGTCAGCGGCTACAACCTAGTGGGCACGAGCTACCACGCTGCCGACCTGAACGGCGACGGCTTGGCGGACCTGATGCAATGCAGCGGCATGGACCTCGCCGGTTGGTACCCCAACACGGGCACCGGCACCTTTGTCCCACGACAGCGCTTCTGCCAGACCATGGGCGGGGCCTACGACCT
>JAEUSW010000123.1 GCA_016788285.1 Flavobacteriales bacterium | reverse complement strand
CAGGTAGGCGTGGCGGTTCACCTTCAGCCCGGCCAGCTCGGCGCGCACCCAGAAGGTGCGGCCCCCGGCGGCCGCTTCGATCTGCCGCTGCACGGCGCGCGCCAGTTGGGCCAGCCCGTACACGGTGCGGGGATCGGTGGGGATGGCCATGGGGGACATGCCCAAGGTATCACCCGCACGCACGCCGTGGATCGGTTCCGATCACGGCACGGGGAGGACGGCCTCTGTCCGCACCGGACATGCGCACCCATCGGGCGAACCCAGGCCTTTGCCGTAGAGCTACGGTCCGAACTTCGAGCTGGGCTTGCGTTTCACATGGACAACGCGATAGATGATCACGTCCTGACCTTCGATCTCATAGGCCACACGGTACGGGAACTTGCGTAGCATCGCATGACGGAAGTTGCCTTTGCGCAACTGATATCCGTATGGGTTGGCCTCGATCGAAACATAGCACTCTTTCAGCGCTGCCATGAACCGTTCGCCCAATTGTGGACGGATGGAGTGGTACCAGAAGAAGGCCTCGAGCACATCCTTGGCGGCGCTGCCGCGCACGACCATCCCATGGCTCATTTCTTGACCATCTCGCGGGCCATGCGCTGCACATCCTCCCACGTGTAGGAACTTCCTTCGCCGCGCAAGCGTTCAGCCCGCAAGGACTCCAGTTCGGCCAGTTCTTCCTCGCTGATATCGCTGTCGTCCACTTCGGTGTCGATCACTTCGCGTAACCGGTCAAGGATGGCCATGTCGCGTATCGCCAGCATGCGCTGCACCAGTTCAAGCTTGATCGCTGCGATGTCCATATTCTCTTGGTTCGTGCTGTAAAGCTAAGCCTGGGTTCGTGAGACGGGCGCAGATGGACCCGAGGGGGCTGGGCCGCCCTCCCGTGCCTGCGGCACCGTGCCCTCGTTGATCCCACCCAGCCCCATCGCCCGCGCTGCTTCTCCAGCTCCAAGAACCTCGTCCACCCGCTTCACCTTGCCGTCCATTGGATGGCATTGATCTGCTCGCGCTGGTCGTGGATCAGGTTGCCCAGCTGGTCGTAGTGGTCGTTGTAGGCCGTTTCGATGTTGGGATCCTGCGGGTCGGGGACCGTGACGCCATGACGGGTGGCCAGTTGCAAACTGGCCCAGCACCCGGCACGGGAGACCCTCCGCACAAGTGGCCGGCCTGCCTGCGCTCACCTCCTGCACACGCCGAACACTTGCGCGATTTAGGGGCCTCATCCCCATGGAGGGCCGTAGGCGAATCCAGGTCGGGGCCCTGCCCCGTGGCGCACCTGCGGTGGATAGCGCTGGGAACCGATGCTAGACGATGGAAAGGCGCGATCGCACCTCGGCAGTGGAAAGGACCAGCTCGAATCCCTTGCGCTCCAACCCAACGCGCAGCTTCCGATCACCGGTCCAAAGTCCACACCGTTGAGACAACGCGAGCGCAACGTAGGGGGTGTCATCTGGATCCACGTCCGCCGTGAGGTACGCAGCCTTCGCCCAATGCTTGCTGGCGATCAGTTTCTCGGTGATCAAGCGAACATGCGCAAGCGCCCATCGCTGTGCGGCCTCCACCTCGGCCACCGACTTCCTTGCACTGCGCGCCATCCTGGGCCGCAGCCGGACCAGCTCATCGGCGAGGTAGGCGGGTGCGATCAACCGGATCCGGCCTTGCGCCTCGCGGAAGGTCTCCGCCACCGTGCCGTCCTTGGAGAGGATCGCGCTGAACAGGATGTTGGCATCGACCACGAGGGTCACGACAGAAAGCGCTTCTTGTTCGTTCGCCACCAATTGCGCTTGGCCTCGTTCGCCAGGGCATCAATGCTCCGCTTCGAAGCCTTGGAGCCTTTCAGGAACTCGAGTTGCCGGAGGTAGTCCAGCACACGTTCCACCTTCTCCGCGTCCCAACCGCCGGAGAGCGTGATCACTAGGTCGTTCTGCTTGTTGCGCTTGATGTCGAGCGACATGATGCCCAAAGATAGCGCATCACCGTGCCGCCCACCTGCTTGCTGATGCGCTGGCCGCTGGCGCCGTAGGCGAATTCCAACGGCTGCAGGGTGCTGCCTGTCGTGCGCGTCACGGCCTTCACCTTGCCGGCCACCGTCCTGTCGATGCCGTCGATGTGCGCCGCCGCATCGTGCATCAATATCGCGCAAGTCTTCCCGCGCCTTGAGTTCGCGCGGGGCGATTTGTGCGGAGGATGCCAATCGGCCAGCCACCGAAGAGCCTCGCGAAGTCTGTGACTTCGCCACGCTAGGCTTCCTCCAACCGCAACAGGCCGGCATCATGAGCGGATGAGTAAAGGTAGTCCTCGGCATTGGCCACAAACCCTTCCATCACCGGGTTCTGCCGGATGTAGTCGGCCACACGTTCCACCTCTTCGGTCCGCTCCAGCAGCAAAGGCTTGTTGTGCTGCTGCCAGACCTGATACGTCGTGTTGTTGCTGTTGCGCTTTCCGGCTTCGCGGAGCATCTTCAGCAGCCATTCCCTCCGGCTCTCCTGGGGGTGTTCCTGGATGCTGCGGATCAACTGCCTGCTGGTGTATTTCTTCAGGTCACGCAAGATCCCGGACAGGTCCACGCCGCCACCGGCCTTGATCATCAGGTGCACGTGGCTGGTCATGATCACCCATTCGAACAGCAGCAGGCTCTTCTCCGCCTGGCAGTGCCGCAGGCTGTCGACCACGATGTCCTTGTAGCTCCGGCGAGTGAACAGATCCACCCAGCCCACCGTGGCGAACGACACGAAATACAGCCCCTCGGGATCCAGGATGCGATACCGGCGGCTCATGGACCGGAAGATATTCTGCGGTGGCCAGTTGGAAACTGGCCGGAGACCTGTTCGTTGAGATCCTCCGCACAAGTCGCCGGCCTGCCCGCCCGCCTAGCCCATCGCACGCCGAAGACTTGCGCGATTTAGGGCACGATCTGCCCGGCGGGGTACAGGTCCACCTGGGCGGCGTAGAGGCCCACCCGGATGCTGCCGTAGATGGGCCGCTCCTGCAGGCGGAAGGCCCCGTTGGCGTGCAGGCGGTAGGTGGCCATGATATTGCCTTGGGCATCCCGAATGTAATGCTCCCGGTAGGTGCCCGGGTCGCCCACCGCGCCGCCCACCTGCTTGCTGATGCGCTGCCCGCTGGCGCCGTAGGCGAATTCCAGGTCGGGGCCCTGCCCCGTGGCGTGGTCCACCCGCTTCACCTTGCCGGCCACGGTCCAGTCGATGGCGTCGATGTGCGCCGCCGCATCGTGCACCAGGTTGCCCAACTCGTCGTAGTGGTAGTTGTAGGCCGTTTCGATGTTGGTGTCCTGCGGGTCGGGGATCGTGACGCCATGACGGGTGGCCAGTTGCAAACTGGCCCAGCACCCGGCACGGGGGATCCTCCGCACAAGTGGCCGGCCTGCCTGCGCTCACCTGCTGCTCACGCCGAACACTTGCGCGATTTTGGGCC
>JAEUSW010000112.1 GCA_016788285.1 Flavobacteriales bacterium | reverse complement strand
CCTGGCCACCGTGATGGTCTTCGTGCCACTGCTGTTCTGGCCCGGAATCATGGGCGCCTTCATGAAGTGGATGCCCATCACCTTCATGATCGCCCTGGGCAGCTCGCTCTTCGTGGCCCTGGTGGTGAACCCCGCCCTGGCGTCCAAGTTCATGCGGGTGAATGAAGCCCCGCCCACCATGCGCCGCACCTGGCGCACCGCAGGCATCCTCATGGCCGCGGGCACCGGCTTGGCCGCCCTGGGGCTTGGCACCGGCATGAACGGCGTCTTCGGCCTCGGCACCCTGTCCCTCTTCCTGGGCGTCCTCGCCCTGGTCTTCACCAAGTGGATCGTGCCCGCCACCGACTGGTTCCAGAACAGCTGGCTGCCCCGCCTGGAGGACCACTACGAGCGCTTCCTGCGCTATGCCCTGGCCAAGCGCCACCCGCGCACCTTCTTTCTGGGCACCATCGGCCTGCTGATCGCGGCATTCATGCTCATCGGTATCGCGCCGCCCAAGACCCTCTTCTTCCCGGTGAACGAACCGCAGTACATCAACGTGTTCATCGAAGCCCCCATCGGAACCGACATCCTGAAGACCGACAGCGTGGCCCGCATCGTGGAGGCCCAGGTGATGGCGGTGATCGACGGTCCGGAATACACGGAGGAGCACACCATGATCATGCCCGACGGCAGCAGCCGCACCGAGCGCATCAACAAGCTGGTGAACTCGGTGATCACCCAGGTGGGCCGTGGCACCAGCGATCCCGGCAGCGGTGAGATGGAGTTGAGCGCCACCCCGCACAAGGCCCGTATCCAGATCAGCTTCGTGAAGTTCGTTGACCGGCACGGCATCAGCACCAACGCCATGCTGGAGGATCTTCAGAATCGCGTGGAGGGCTACCCGGGCGTGCTGGTCTCCGTGGTGAAGAACGCCGACGGACCGCCGGTGGGCAAGCCCGTCAACATCGAGATCACCGGCGACGATATCGAAAGGCTGCTGGCCGAGGCCGAGCGTGTGAAGGCCTTCATCGACTCGCGCAACGTGCCTGGCGTGGAGGCCCTGCGCATCGACATCGACCGCGCCAAGCCGGAGATGCCCATCACCATCGACCGCGCCAAGGCCCGCCTCTTCAACGTGAGCACCTACGCCATCGCCGACGCCATCCGCACGGCCCTCTTCGGCAAGGAGGTCAGCACCTACCGCATCGACGGCGACGATGACGACTACGAGATCAACGTGCGCCTGAAGGACGAGTACCGGTACGACGCGCAGCGCCTGATGGACATGAAGATCACCTTCCGCGACATGCTCACCGGCCAGATCCGCCAGGTGCCCATCAGCGCCGTGGCCACCGCCGAGCGCGGCAGCAGCTTCAGCGCCATCAAGCGCAAGGACCTCAAGCGCGTGGTCACCGTCAGCAGCAACGTCATCGCAGGCTACAACAACAACGAGGTGGTGCAGCAGGTGAAGGACGAGATGGCCTCCGGTTTCCGCCTCGACGAGCGTTTCGCCATGCGCTTCACCGGTGAGCAGGAGGACCAGGCCAAGGACATGGGCTTCCTGATGTCCGCCTTCCTGGTGGCCATCTTCATCGTGTTCCTCATCATCGTGGCCCAGTTCAACAGCATCAGCTACCCGGCCGTGGTGCTCAGCACGGTGATCTTCTCCACCATCGG
>JAEUSW010000110.1 GCA_016788285.1 Flavobacteriales bacterium | reverse complement strand
ATGCTGAGCTTCTCGGAGATGAACAGCACCAGCGCACCGATCACGGTGGCAAGGACGATCCATTCGGAGGGCGACATCGGCGGTGGCGGCCTGCGAAGTAAGTCAACCCGGGGCTGGGTGAACGCGTCGATCGCAGCACGGAAGGCGGGTTCCACACACGCATCCGAGCATTCGACATGAAGCCTGACGCCGGTCAACTCCCTTCCAGGCAACTTGGTTCACCCGAACACCACACCATGCATCGCCTTCTCACCCACCTCATTGCGGTCGTCCTGCTGCTCGGCCATGGATCGGCCAGCGCTCAAGGATGCGTGGCCATCCGCAGCTTCACCAGTTGCAATCCCAACGCGTTCACCAACGGTGAACTCATCGGCAAAGGCTGGCAGGTGAGCATGAACTACCGCTACTTCGAGTCCTTCCGCCATTTCAAAGGCGACCATGAGGAGACGCAGCGGCTCGAGATCGGCAACGAGGTGTGGAACTACAGCACGCAGTTGAACCTGGGGCTCGTGTACAACCTGGACCGCCGGAACGGCGTGGTGTTCTCCCTTCCATACAGCTACAATGTGCGCAGTTCGGAGTACGAGCACCGCACCACCGGCAACCCGTCGATCCGCACGCGGAAGAGCATGCGCAGCATGGGCATCGGCGACATTCGGGTGAGCTATACGCGCTGGCTCTGGAACCCGGACAGCGTGTCGAACGGCAACGTGCAGGTCGGCGTCGGGGTGAAACTGCCCACCGGCAACTTCGCCTACCGCGACTTCTGGTACAATGTGGGACCGGACACCTTGGGTGAATACCGGCCCGTGGACCAGAGCATCCAACTCGGAGACGGCGGCCTGGGGTTCACGGTGGAGGTCCAGGGCTACCGCAAGCTCTTCGGCCCGGTATATGGCTACCTGAACGCGTTCTACCTGATCAATCCGATGGAGACGAACGGTACCCGCACCTACCGGGAGACGATCAGTGCGGTGCTGGCCAATGAGGACATCATGAGCGTGCCCGATCAGTACATGGCCCGTGCCGGCCTGAACTGGAACCTCAGCCGGAAGCTTGGGCTGAACCTGTTCGCGGGTGGCCGGGTGGAGGGCATTCCCGTGGAGGACCTGATCGGAGGCAGCGGTGGATTCCGGCGCCCGGGCTATGTGCTGAGCGCAGAGCCGGGGATCGACTGGATGCGTGGCCGTCACGATGTGAACATCAGCATTCCCTGGGCCTTGTATCGGAACCGAACGCAAAGCGTGACCGACAAAGAGATGGAGGCTCAATTGGGCACTCCGAGGCACGGTGATGCCGCGTTCGCCGACTACACGATCAACCTGTCCTGGAGCGTGCGGTTCGGCGGCGGCGACGCCCACTAAGGCATCAGCGCAAGTGCGCCACGTACCACGGCACGGCACGCCGTAGTCCATCCTCGATGGTGAACCGGGGTTCGTAGCCCAGCACAGCGCGGGCACGCCCCACGTCCGCTAAGGAGGCCTTGACATCACCAGGGCGGTCCGGGCCATGCTCGACGGGGACCTGCGCCACAAGCGGGTCATGAGCCTGCAGTCGGGTCCGTAGCAGGTCCACCAGCGTCAGTAGGTCGGT
>JAEUSW010000104.1 GCA_016788285.1 Flavobacteriales bacterium | reverse complement strand
GACCGCCTTCCTGCTCAGCGGCATCCACGCCACCATCGCCGGTGTGCTGGCGGCCTTCACCATCCCGGCCGAAACGCGCATGGACGAGCCCGCCTTCGTGGCCCGGATCAAGCGGCACATCGCCGCCTTCGCCGACCTGGAACCCAATGGGAAGCCCACCTTGAGCGAGGACCAGCTCACCGTGATCCGGCACATCGAGGTCGATTGCGAACGGGCCGCCACCCCGCTGCAGCGGCTCGAGAAGGCGTTGCATCCGCTGGTCGCCTTCGGCGTGATGCCCCTGTTCGCCCTCGCCAACGCCGGGGTGGAACTGCCCGACGATCCGCTCGGGGCCCTCACCTCGCCGGTGGCCCTCGGTGTGGGCGTCGGCCTGGCGGTGGGCAAACCACTGGGCATCGTGCTCACCGTGCTGCTGCTGGTGCGCCTCGGTGTGGGGCGCCTGGGGAATGGCATCACCCGGGCCCACCTGGTGGGCATGGGCTTCCTGGCCGGCATCGGCTTCACCATGTCCCTCTTCGTGAACGAGCTGGCCTTCGCCGACCCGGTCCTGCGGGAAGAGGCCAAACTCGGCATCCTGCTGGCCTCCCTGGTGGCCGGCTCCATCGGCTTCCTCCTGCTTCGCAGGCTGCCGCGCTCCAGCGCGTGACGAAGTTGGCCGGACCTCCGGACCGGGATCATCCTCGCGCTCAGGGCAGTTGCTGCAGCCGCGTGGCCGTGGGCACCTGACCCGGCAGGGCCAGCAACAGGCGGTCGCGGTCGTTCACCGCACCAGCGTACTTCACGATGCCGTCCAGGTTGACATCCTCCAGATGGTAGCCGGCAATGGTGTTGGTAGGGGTGTTCCCTCCCACGGCCACCAGCATCCGGTCGCGATCATTGCTGCTGCCTGCGTACTTGAGCGCAGCGTCGGGGTTGGCGTTCCCCGGCCAGAGCAACGCTTTGGTCCCATGGATCTGCCGAGCGTTGCTGCCATAGGTCGGCCAGTTGACATGGTCGAACGGGTAGATCCATGTGCCTCCGCCGGGGTAGGGCACCGTGTAGGCCGAAGCGGTCATCGCCGCGAGGTGATTCCGATGCCGGACCGCGATGAAGTAGTTGCCCGGTGCGATGTCGAAGAGCACCGATGGGCTGCCGGTCGCGGTGATCACCGATCCGTTCTGTAACAAGAGGGCCTGGCGCGTGGCCATCAGCACCGTGGGGTCGTTGAACTCACGCAGCTCCAAGCGGACCCAGTCCACGACGTGGCCGCCATTGTGCTGCGCGTTCAACACGGCCGATGTGGTGGTCTCCCCCCCGCCTCCGCTCACCTGCGGCAGGCCGAGCGCGGTGTAGGGTTCAACGAGCGGGATGAGCCCCTGCTGGCGCAAACCGTCGCTCATGGTCTGCGTCAGGGGGTCGTACGGACCCGCCAACATCATGGAGCCGAAGAACTGCGCTTTCCAGGGCTTCTTGCGCACCACCACCTGGTCGATGGCCACCTGCATGCTGCTCCACTGGATGCCGTAGATGAGCACCCCGAACCGCGCGCCGGGGAGGCCCGGTGGCGGCCCCGCCACAAGACCGAACCCATTGGCCAATGGATCGCAGAAGAACGGTTGGAAGAAAGACCCTCCATCACTGACCCCGGGATTACCCTGGAGCGTGTCCCACCACATCACCCGGGCATAAACGTTCATTGGATCACCTAGCGGGCCCACCGGTTCGGCCTGGAAGCTCACGTCGTAGAACGCGAGCGGGTCATAGGGCAACGGATGGAACATCCAGCGCGAACCGAAGTCGCCCCAGAGGACGTCATTGATCCCGTGGACGTCCTTCAGCGCCGACCACCCCGACCCGGTGCAGGCCGGGCGGGCGACAGGGGCCGCACCATCCCACGACCAATCCGGCGAAAGGTTGAACTGACCGTTGGTCTCGAAGGTCTCCGTGAACACCGTGGTGATCTGGGCGGGCACGGGGGTCAACAGGCCCCCCAGGATCATCGCGGAAGCCAGGACGCACGCACGCATGGTCCGGAGACGGCCGAGCACAGGACAGGTTGCCGCACCGGCGCCGGACGGACGTTGATAAGTCGCCGGTCCGTGCCCCTTGGCCGCGCGAGGGCTTTTGGTAGGTTTGCACGTCCGGAAAACCCTCCGGCCCAGTGCCCTTACGCCCAACCCAACGCCCCATGGCCCAGCGTTACGCTCCGCTCCCGACCCTTCTGTTCGCCTCCATCTCCGCTCTGCTCTCCGGGCCTTTGTCCGCGCAGGTGCTGGTGGACAACTTCAACCGCGCCAACAACACCACGGTGGGCGGCGGGTGGACCGAGACGGAGAGCAGTGGCGCGAGCAGCTGCCAGATCTCCGGCAATGAGCTCCTGATGGGAGGAACGACGGCCGGTCGCGATTTCGTGGCGCAGAACACGCCCGGCACCTACAACACCACGCTGACGAACAACACGTGTACGATGACGTGGGCGTTCAACATGCGGCAATCGCGGACGGACCCCTCAGGTTTCGCGGCCGGCAACTACGGCGTTGCAGTTGTGTTGGCCGGCACCAACTCGGACCTCACTCAAGGCAATGGCTATGCGGTCGTTCTGGGCAACAGCGGAGCCACAGACCCGCTCCGATTGGTACGCTATACTGGCGGTCTAGACACCAACGCGAACATCCAGAACATCCTTTCCGCAAGCGATTTCGGGAACAACTACCTGGATGTTCGTGTGACCTACAACCCGCTCACCGACACCTGGGGCCTGTTCTACACGGACAACGGAGCGGCAGGTCCGTTCGGCGACCCGCTCGTGGCGGCCACGAGCGCGGGCACCACGGTGGATGCCACATACACCGGTGTCAGCACTCCCGTAATCGGCTGTCTGTGGAACCACGCCACCGGCGGCACCGAGAACGCCCGCTTCGACAACTTCTACGTGCCCAGCGCGTGCACGACCACCACGGTGCAGTTCACCGGCTCCTCGGCCTCGGTGAGCGAGACCGGGGTGAGCACGACGCTGACGGTGAGCATCACCAACCCCGACGCCATCAACGCCACCACGGCGGACGTGGTGCTGACGGCCGGCACCGCCAGCCGCATCGGCAACTACACCACGCAG
>JAEUSW010000094.1 GCA_016788285.1 Flavobacteriales bacterium | reverse complement strand
GCCGAGCTCGATGGGCAGCCCGTGCGTGTCCCAGCCGGCCTTGCGGTCCACGCGGTGGCCCTTCTGCGTCTGGTAGCGGCAGAAGATGTCCTTGATGGTGCGGGCCATCACGTGGTGGATGCCGGGCAGGCCGTTGGCGCTAGGCGGGCCCTCGTAGAACACGAAGGGCGGCGCGTCCTTGCGCAACTCCAGGCTCTTGCCGAAGGTGTCCTCAACCTCCCAGTGCTTCAACACCTCCTCGGCGACCTTGGGCAGGTCGAGTTCGTCATACTGCGGGAAACGCTTGTCCATCGCGGCCTTCGAAAGGGCTGCGAAGATAGCCGGTCGGCCCACGCGGCCAGCCCGCCACGCCTCAGTGCAGCACCACGCGCAGCGCCGCAGGACGCAGGCCCTCCCGACGGATCAGAAGGAGCCCGCTGTCGAGGTCGCCCCGGGCCAGCCACAGCTGCTGGGTGCCGGGGGTGCTCCAGCGCTTGAGCTCCCGCCCTGCGGCATCCGTGAGCACCACGGCCTCGCCTGTGGCCAGCGGCGCTCCGAGCTCGATGCGGACCGCTTCGGTCCAGGGGTTCGGGAACGCGTGCAGCCCATCGGAAGCCTGGATCGCGCCCACCTGGGTCGGAAGCTGGAGATCGGAGAAGATCAGGCGGGTGCGCACGGCCTGGTCGAGCACCAGAAGGTCGGCGTCGAGGTCGGCGTCCAGGTCCGCAAGATGCACCCCGTGGTAGCTGCCCAGCGCCTCGATGAGCTGTGGCACGCCCAGGTCACCGGTGCCATCGTTGGCCATCCACAGCAGCTCCTCCGTCAGCTCGTCCACGAAGGCCAGGTCCACATCCCCATCGCCGTCCACGTCGCCCAGGTCCCAGCCGTGATCATCCTGCAGCGCGCTCTGGCCGATGGGGTTCGCGGTCCACGGGTTGCCCGGTCCGTTGTTGGCGTACCAGGAGAGGGGTCCGCTCTGCTGCAGCACCACATCGATGTCGCCGTCCATGTCCATGTCCGCCGCGCGCACCCGCCGCACGGGTGGCTGGAAGCTGCCGATGAGGTCCGATGCCCCGACCGCGGTGAAGAGCAGGTTGCCCAGGTTCTCCCGCACCACCAAGGTGGCGGTGTTCGCGTTGCCGGTGCCCGTGGTCACCACGTCCGGGTCGCCGTCGCCATCGAGGTCGGCGATCGCCGGCAGCAGCACCTGGATGCCTGAATTGAAGAGGTTCTGGTAGCTGAACTGACCGGATCCATCATTGCGATACGCGTAGATGACGGGATTGTTGGCCCACATCAGATCCATATCGCCGTCCGCATCGGCATCCCATGGCAGCACTACCCCGTCGTTGCCGGGAGTGGAAGCAAAGGTTTGCGGGGCCAGGAAGCCGCCCGGGGCGTTGGGGCACCAGACCAGGCTGTCAGTGGTCAGCTCCTCCAGGGCGCTGAAGGTGTCCATGAGGCCATCGCCGTTCAGGTCGGCGGGCGCCTGGTTCTGCACGCCGAGCCAGGTGGTGTGCACCCGGTCGAATCCGCCCGGTGAGGTCTGCTCGACCCAGGTGCCGTTGATCACCAGGTCGGTGTCGCCGTCGCCGTCCATGTCGCCCCAATAGGGCCAACGTCCGGCGCCATTGCCCGGCAGCACAGCACGTCCGCGCTCCCACGGTGGCGCACCCGGGTTGCGGTACCACTCCAGGCCATTGCCCACACCGCGCACCAGCAACAGGTCCGACGCACCGTCGGTGTCCAGGTCGGCCAGGTCAAGGTCCACCATGAAGGAATTGGACGCGCACAGGGCCACGGGCGCATCGAACTGGCCGCCACCGGCATTGCGCAGCAGCAGCACGTCCGCGTCTCCCACGACCACCAGGTCCCGCAGCCCATCCCCATCGGTGTCGCCGGCGCGCAGGGTGTTCCGGTCGATGGCGCCGGTGGTGATGGTCAGCGGGGGTGCGAACCCGTTGGCCGTGTCGTTCAACAGCACGGCCACCCACTGGTCGCCGGCGGCCACCAGATCGCTGTCGCCGTCCACGTCCACATCGAAGACCTCCACGCGCAGGACCGGTCCAAGCGCGGTGGTGATCACCGAATCCGCCGGGTTCCAGGTGAGGCCGGTGTCCAGCCGCAGCACGGGCCGGAACTGGTTGTTCGTTCCCACCAGGTCGAGGTCGCCGTCCAGGTCCATATCCGCCGGTACAGCGCCCGATGGGCCGCTCACGCTGGTGTTCACCGGGCCGAAGAGACCGTTGCCCAGGTTCAGGGCGGACCGCCGTCCGGTCTCTTTTCCGAGGAAGACATCCGGCAGCGTGTCGCCGTTGAGGTCCACGACGGTGGCACGCTCCGCATAGGACTGTGCCGCCATGCCATCGAGCTCGGCGCCTGGCGTGAACTGTCCGGTGCCATCGTTCATCAGCCAGTACGTTTCCAGCAGCGCTCCATTGCCGGCGATCAGCAGGTCCGCGTCACCGTCCAGGTCCGCATCCGCGGGCACCAGATCGAGGCGGGTGCCCAGGACCTCGTGGATGCGCACGGGTCGCTCAAAGGTGCCGTCGCCATGGTTGAGGCTCAGGTGCACGCGCTGGTTCAAGGCCCACACCACGTCCTGGTCGCCATCGCCGTCCGCATCCAGGGCGGCCGCTGCGGTCCGCGGGCCGGGCGTGGCCTCGGTGATGATCACCGGAGCGCTGAACTGCGCATGGAGACCGGGGGTGGAAAGGAGGAGTGTGAGGAGGATGAGCGTACGCATGACCTGCCGGGGAACAAGCGACCGGAAAAATAGTTGGCCTTGCCGTCCTCGTCCGACATCCGGCCCGCAGGGCCGATCACCTGCTCACATCGTCCCCTTCAGCATCCTGTTCCAGTACAGCCAGGGCAGCAGGTACTTCTTCAGCACCCACATGCTCCAGAGCGGCTTGCCGGTGTCAAAGAGCCGGCTCAGCAGCGGGTCGCTGTCGCGCACGTTGTCGTACTTGAACTCGGCGAGGAGCATCTTCCCATATCCCGTCACGAGCGGACAGCTGCTGTAGCCGCTGTACCGCTCGGTGCTCAACGCGCCGTCCTTGATGCGCTGCAGGATGTTGGCCACCACCACCGGGGCCTGCTTGCGGATGGCCGCACCGGTCTTCGCCGTGGGCAGCGCGGCCGCATCGCCCAGGCCGAAGATGTTCGCGTAACGCTTGTGCTGCAGGGTGTGGATGTCCACTTCCAACCAACCCTTGTTCGGTCCGTCGGCGTAGGCCAGCGGCGAATGGCGCACGAAGTCGGGCGCGCTCTGCGGTGGCGCCAGGTGCAGCATGTCGTACTTCATCACGATGGTGCTCTCGCCCTCGATCTTCTCCGGCAGGCCTTGCTCCTCGGTGAGCACGCAGTGGTTGTCGCCGGGCTTGCTCCACTTGAAGTGGATCTCCCGCTTCTCCGGATCGATGCGGATCGGGTTGTAGAAGGTCTTGAGGATGATCTCCTTCTTGCGCACCACGTCCTCCAGCGCCGCGCGGAAGGGCTGCACGCCGAAGATCACCGAGCCCGGTGTGGCGAAGACGAGCTTGGTCCGGTCGCGCACGCTGCGCTTGCGGAAGAACTCGTCGGCGAGGTAGGCGGCCTTCTGCGGGGCGCCGCCGCACTTGATCGGCGTGGCAGGCTGGGTGAACACGGCCACGCCGCCCGTGAACCGCTCCATCACGCGCCGCGTCTTCTCCGGGTCGATGTAGTTGCTGCACACCGTTTCCGTGGCCAGGGCCTCGCGCAGCCCGGGCAGCGCGTCCAGGTCCAGCTTGATGCCCGGGCACACCACGAGGTGGCCATAGCGGTATGCCTTGCCATTGGTGGTCCGCACCGTGTTCGCTTCCGGCTCCATGGTGGCGGCCGCCTCGCGGATCAGGTCCACGCCCTCGGGCACCACCAAGGCTTCGTCGCGGCGTGTGTCCTTCATGTCGAAGGTGCCCGCCGCCACCAGGGTCCAGGCCGGCTGGTACCAGTGGTCCCGGGCGGGGTCCAGGATGGCGATGCGCAGCGTCCGGTCCTTGCGCCGCAGTTGCGCCGCCGTCATGATGCCGGCCGTGCCACCGCCGATGATCAGCACGTCGTAGTGAGCGTTCGCCATGGCCCTTGGGGTTTGCGACCACGAAGCTGGGCACGAGGGCACCGCCGGAACAGTGACATCGGTCACCGGGCCACCTTCGCCCAGGCGGCACGGAGGCGCGCGTGCGTCCGCAGCAGCAGCTGGTGGCGGGTCTCGGTGGCTTCGCCCTTGGCCTTCACCAGCGCCACCAGGGCCTTCCGCTCCGCGGCGCTCCAGTCCTCCAGGTCGTCGATCAGGTCCAGGGGCAGCGCCCACAGGTGGAACGCCGTCCGCTCATCCGCGTTCCAGGTGCTCAGGTCGCCCACGGGCAGGCAGCGGCACAGCCGTTCCAGCGCACGCCGCATCGCCCGTGGGCGATCGCCGCCGTGCTGCACGGCCACGTGGACCGGCAGGGCAGCGGACAGGGAGGCGGTGTCCAGCACGGGTCCGTCCTGTGCGCCCACCGGCAGTTCCAGCCCTTCCGCCACCAGGTCCTTCAGCAGCTTCAGCGGAACGCGGTGGTCCTTGCGGGTGGAGAGCTTCCTGAACTCCCGTTCCGCCAGGCGTTGCAGCGGCCGTGTCATCGGACGGAAGCCGAGCCGGTAGTAGAACCAGTAGGCCCCGCTCTTCAGCCCGTCCGGGTTGTCGTGCCCCAGCTGGTAGTTCTCGGCCTCGAAGCAGGCCACGCCGAAACGCTGGTGGTAGAGTCGAAGCAGCTGGGCGAAGAACCACGCGCTCTCGCCCCCGCGCACGGCGGGGAACACGTTGATGCCCACCTTGCTGCGGCCGGGGAAGATCCAGGCGCCCCCGTAGGCGAGGGCCACGCCATTGCGGAAGGCCATGAAGCCCACGTAGCTGTCGAAGGGCAGCCGATGCACGGCGTCCAGGTGGAAGAGCGCGATCCGCAACCCCCGGCCGAGGTCGAAGAGCTCCACCGCGCCGGCCCAGGTCACCGGGTCGGTCTCGCGCTCCTGCACGGCCAGCACGGTGCGCGCCGTGTTCACCAGGTCCTTCTGCTGCGAAGCGGTGAGCCGGAGCGGCGATGCCACCGGGCTGTCCAGCACGGCGCGGAGGTCCACCCCTTTGCTCAGTCCGTGGGGATGGCAGAAGGGCGCCGCCGCCGGTGCGCGGGCCGAGGTCAGGTCGCAGCCCGGTGCGCCGTCCACGGCCACCGTGATCCACAGGCGCGCCCACAGCGACTCGCGCAGGGCCTCGGTGGCCGGAAGCCCATCGAGGAGGCTGACCAGGGCCGTGAGCTGCGCGCGGGGATCGGGTCCGAAGAGCGCCCGCATCAGGTCGGCGCCGTCCTCCGCCGGCCGGTCCACCGACTCCTGCTCGGCCTGGGGCAGCAGGGGGCGCACCGTCTCGCGCAGGTCGTCCAGCGCTGCGTCCACGGCGACCAGGCGCATGTGCGTGCCCCACCGCGTGAGCATCCACCGCACCAGCGACAGGCTGTAGGTGCCCTGGATGGGGGTGCCCGCCACGCCACTGTTCGTGAGGCCGGGGCCTGCGCCGCCGGACCGTGCGCGCTCCATCATGCGCGCCAGGGCGGTCGCGGCCTTGTCATGCTCCGCCGCGTCCGCCGGGTGGGCCAGCACGAAGAGCAGCAGGTCATGCCATTCCTTGAGGGCTTTGGAGGAACGCAGGGGACGGCCCATCGCGGCCTCCAGCATCCGGCCTCGCTCCGGGCCCGTGGTGCGGGACAGTGCACGACGCAGCTCGAGGATCTCCGGGGTGGTCAAGGGGGCGGCCATGCCGCAAGATGCGGATCGATCGGGCGTTCCACGCGAAAGGCCCGCCCCTTGCGGAGCAGGCCCTTCATCCTGTGGTCGTGCGCCGGGCTCAGCCCTGCTTGGCCAGTTGCACCTCGGCCAGGATGCGAACCTCGTCGCTCACCAGCACACCGCCGGCCTCCAGCGCCGCGTTCCAGGTGAGGCCGAACGCCTTGCGATCGAGCGTGCCGCTCAGGTTCAGGCCGGCCTTGGTGTTGCCCCAGGGGTCCTTCGCCTGCCCGCTCCATTCCACATCCAGCGTCACCGGCCGGGTCACGTTCCGGATGGTGAGGTCGCCCGTCAGTTTCCACGTGCTGCCGCTGCCTTCGAAGCGGGTGCTCGTGAAGCTCAGCTTGGGGAAGGTGTCGCTCTCGAAGAAATCGGCGCTGCGCAGGTGGCCGTCGCGCTTCTCGTCGTTGGTGAAGATGCTGGCCGTGTCGGCCCAGAAGCTCACGCGGGCGTTGCGGAGGTCATCGCCTTCGAGCTCCGCCTCGGCGCCGAACTCCTTGAAGCTCCCGGTGACCGTGCTGATCATGAGGTGCTTCACCTTGAACTGGATCTCGGAGTGGCTGGGGTCGATGGCCCACTTGGTGGTGGTCGCAGTGGCTGTTTCCATGGTTGTTGAGGTGGTTGTTTCTTGGTTGTAGAGGGCGCATCATGATGCGCCCGTGCGCTCCCGTAGCGATCGCGTCAGGATAACTGCATCGGCACGTCCTGCAGCAGGATCTCCGCGCCGCTGGGGCCCGCCTCGATGTTCAGCGAAGCGGTGTCCCACACGCCGAGCGCGTCGCGCTTGCCGAGCTGCTGCCCGTTGATGGTGGCGCTGCCCTCGATCACGAAGGCGTACACGCCGTTGCCGGTGCGCTTCACGTCGTAGGTGGTCTTCTTCGCCGCATCGAACCGGCCGATGTGGAACCAGGCGTCCTGGTGGATCCACACGCCCGCATCATCCGGGTCGGGGCTCAGCACCTGCTGCCACTGGTTCACGCGGTCCTTCGGGTCCAGCGCCATCTGCTGGTAGCGCGGGGTCACCTGCCGCCTCTTCGGGAAGAGCCAGATCTGCAGCGTGTTCGCATCACGGTCTCCGTAAGGGTTGAACTCGCTGTGCAGGATCCCCGTGCCGGCGCTCATCACCTGCACTTCGCCCGCGTGGATGATGCTGCTGTTGCCCATGCTGTCCTTGTGCTGCAGCGCGCCCTTCAGGGGGATCGTGATGATCTCCATGTTGTCGTGCGGGTGCGTGCTGAAACCCTTGCCCGCCGCGATGATGTCGTCGTTCATCACGCGCAGCACGCCGAAGTGCATGCGGGTGGGGTCGTACCAGTTGGCGAAGCTGAAGCTGAAGTTGGCCTTCAGCCAGCCGTGGTCGGCGGTGCCGCGCTCGCTGGCGCGGTGCAGGACCATGTTGCCCATGCGTTCGGGGGGTGTGGGGGGCAGGTGGTCGAAACCGACCGGCTCCAGGGGTTTCAGTTCGTCGATGTCATTCTGCATCAGCTGCGCGGCGGCGGTGCCGCCCACCAGCATGCCCGTGCCCAGAAGGCTTTTGCGGAGGAAGTCCTTGCGGTCCATGGTGATCGGTGGTTCAGTTCAGGTGCATCGGTACGTCCATCAACAACACGTCGGCGCCGTTGTTCCCGGCCTTGATCTCCAGGCCGGTCACCTCCCACAGGCCAAGGCCGTCGCGTCGCTCCAAGGCCTGACCGTTGATGGTGGCCTCCCCTTCGATCACAAAGGCGTACACCCCGTTGCCGGGGCGCTTCACCGCGTAGGTCGCTTCCCGCCCCGGACCGAACCGGCCCAGGTGGAACCAGGCGTCCTGATGGATCCACACGCCCTCGTCGTCGGGGCTCGGGGAGAGGATTTGCTGGAAGCGGTCGCGCAGCTTCGCCGGGTCCAGGGTGATCTGGTCGTAGCGCGGAGGCACGTCCCGCTTGTTGGGGAACACCCAGATCTGCAGGAATCGCGTGAGCCGATCGTGGTTGCGGTTCTTCTCACTGTGCGTGATCCCGCTGCCGGCGCTCATCACCTGGATGTCGCCCTGGCGGATCACCTGGGTGTTGCCCATGCTGTCCCGGTGCTCCAGGTCGCCCTCCAGCGGAATGGAGATGATCTCCATGTTGGCGTGCGGGTGCGTGCTGAAGCCCATGCCAGGCGCCACCGTGTCGTCGTTCAGCACCCGCAGGGCCCCGAAGTGCATCCGCTCGGGGTCGTGGTAATGGGCGAAGCTGAAGGTGTGCCAGGTGTTCAACCAGCCGTGGTCCGCATGCCCACGGGTGGCGGCTTTGTGCAGAACGGTGTGGGCCATGGTCGGGATGTTGAGGACCGGATGGGTCTGAATGACGCTGCAAAAATATTCCATGGAAAATAAATCGGCGAGGACGGCGACGTCGATCCTTGGAGGGCCGGTGCCCGTGCGACCGGGCTCTTGATCAGGGAACATCTTGTGAACGAGGGGGTTGAGCGGGGGTCGGACGCGGTATCCCAGATGCATGACCGGCGCACTGCGGCCACCTCCGACCTTCGCCCACCGCCCGGCCCCAACGCTCAGGCGGTGCAGGCATGACCCTTCCTTGGATGTCCGCCGCCGAGGCCGTGCGCCTCGTGAACAGCGGCGACCGTGTCTTCATCCACGGCAGCGCCGCCACGCCCGTGCGGTTGGTGCAGGCCCTGCTCGAGCGGCATACGGAGCTGCACGGCGTGGAGCTCACCGCCATCAGCACCTTCGGCGACCTTGGCTTCGATCGGCCCGAGGTGCAGGGGCCCTTCTTCCTCAACGCACTGTTCGTCAGTGCCAACATGCGGAGCGCCGTCGCCGGCCCCCATGGCGATTATGTGCCGGTCTTCCTCAGCGAGATCCCGCGCCTGTTCGAAAAGGGCATCCTGCCGCTGGACGTGGCCCTGGTGCACGTGTCTCCGCCCGACAGACATGGCTTCTGCTCCCTGGGGGTCAGCGTGGACGTGGCCCGCAGCGCGGTGCGCAACGCCCGCACCCTGATCGCGCAGGTCAATCCGAACATGCCCCGGACCCTCGGTGACGGCCACGTGCACATCTCCCGTTTCGCGGCGCTGGTGGAGGTGAACGACGCGTTGCCCGAGGTGGACTACGCCGCGCAGATCGGTCCCAAGGAACGTCGCATCGCCGAGCTGGTGAGCGCCCTGGTGGAGGACGGCAGCACCCTGCAACTGGGCATCGGTGCCATCCCTGACGCCATCCTCGGCGCGCTCGGCGGCCACAAGGACCTCGGCATCCACACCGAGATGTGCTCCAACGGCATCATCGAGCTGGTGGAGCGCGGCGTCGTCACCAACAAGTACAAGAAGAAGCACCGCGGCAAGGTGGCCACCGCCTTCGCCTTCGGCACGCGACGGCTCTATGACCTGGTGGACGACAACCCCTTCTTCGCCTTCCTGGACGCGCAATACGTCAATGATGGCAAGGTGATCCGGGAGAACCCCCAGGTGGTGGCCATCAACAGCGCCATCGAGGTGGACCTCACCGGCCAGGTGTGCGCGGACAGCATCGGCACCTACCAGTACAGCGGCGTGGGCGGCCAGATGGACTTCATGCGCGGTGCAGCGCTCAGCGAGGGCGGAAAACCCATCATCGCCCTGTGCAGCACCACGGGCAAGGGCGCCAGCAAGATCGTACCCTTCCTCAAGGAGGGCGCCGGTGTGGTCACCACCCGGGCCCATGTGCACTACGTGGTCACCGAGCACGGCGTGGCCTACCTCTATGGCCGGAACCTGCAACAGCGGGCCCAGGCGTTGATCGGCATCGCCGCGCCGGAGCACCGGGAGGAGCTGGAGAAGGCCTACCGGGAACGCTTCGGGCGGGGGTAGGGCCCAGGGCCGGCGACCGGCAGATCCGTGGCCCGGCCGGCTCTCCCCCTACGGCAACTGGATCGGCCACACCCCCAGCGCCACCACGGCGATGCCGCAGAGCAGCACCACCAGGCCGTTGAGCGGGGTCACCTGCACCTCCAGCGGCTGCTCGTCCGCCGTGAAGGCCTCGCGCACCACCACGATGTAGTACGCGATGCCCACCAGGGCCATGGCCACCGCGAGGACGGTGGTCTTGAGGAAACCGGCCTGCAGCGCCAGCAGGAACACCTGGTACTTGGCCACGAAACCGGCCGTGAGCGGGATGCCCGCCAGGCTCAACAACAGCAGCAGCGCGGTGATCGCCAGCCAGGGCCGGGCCTGATAGAGGCCGCGGAAGCTCCGCACCTCCTCACTGCCGTTGGCCGCCCGCTTCACCAGCGTCATCACCACGAAGAGGCCCACCGTGGCCAGGCCGTAGGTGAAGGTGTAGTAGAAGAGGGTGCTCGTGCTCGCGGCCGTGTTGCCCAGCACCACCAGCAGCAGGAAGCCGGTGTGGGCCACGCTGCTGTACGCCATCAGGCGCTTGAAGTTGGTCTGCCGCAGCGCCACGATGTTGCCGATGAAGAGGGTCAGCACCGTCATCACCAGCAGGGCGGTGGCGAGCGTGGGCGGCAGGGCGGTGAACTGCACCAGGCGGAGGAAGCCCGCGAAGGCGGCCATCTTCACCACCGTGGCCATGAAGGCGGTGACCAGCGTGGGGGCGCCTTCGTACACGTCGGGGCTCCAGAAGTGGAAGGGCACGGCGGCCACCTTGAAGGACAGGCCGATGGCGATGAAGAAGAGGCCCAGCAGGAAGAGGGGCGTGGGAGCCGCGCCCTGCGCCATGGCCACCTCCTGGATGCGGCCCAGGTCGAAGCTGGCGGTGACGCCGTACACCAGCGCGATGCCCATCAGGAACAGGGCCGTGGCGAAGGAGCCCAGCAGGAAGTACTTGAAGCTCGCTTCGCCGCTGCGGTAACTGCTCTTCTTGCCGCCCGCCAGGATGTACAGCGGGATGCTGAGCACCTCGATGCCCAGGAAGAGGACGAGCAGGTTCGTGTAGCTGGTGAGCAGGAAGGCGCCCGTCAGGGAGAAGACCATCAGCGCGTAATGCTCCGCCACGTCGCGCTCCATGCGGGCGTAGTAGTCCACACCGAAGAGGAAGAGCAGGATGGTGAGGCCGGTCATGGCCATGTTGAAGGCCGCGGCGGCGTTGTCGAACCGCACCATGTGGGCGAACAGGGGTACGTCCATCCACCAGCCGGTGGCCGACACGCCGATGGCGCCCAGCAGGCCCAGCACGGCCACAGGGGCCAGCAGGCGCTTTTGGCCGAACACGCCGAGGTAGAGCAGCAGCACGCCCAGCACCGAGGTCAGGATCAACGCGCTCATCTCAGTTCAGGGCGGTGAGGGTGTTGAGCATCTGTTGCACGGGGGCCTCCAGCAGGTCCAGCACGGGGCCGGGGTACACGCCCAGCACCAGGCTGACGGCGATCAGCGGCACCAGGTAGAGGTGGTCGTCGCGATCGGCGTCGGCCAGCGCCGGCCGGCCGCTGTCGGGGCCGAGCATCACCCGCTGATAGGCCCACAGCATGTAGATGGCGCCCAGTACGATGGTGCAGGCCGCCGCGAAGGCCATCCAGCCGTTGTGCTGCCACAGCCCGTTGAACATCAGCCACTCGCCCACGAAGCTCTGGGTGAGCGGCAGGGCCACGGCGTTCACCAGCACCAGCAGGAAGAGCGCGGCCAGGCGCGGGGTTCGCAGCTTCAGGCCGCCCATGGCCCCCAGGTCGCCGGTGCCGGTGCGGGCGGTGACGGCGCCCACGATGTAGAGCAGGCCCACCAGCAGCACCGCGTGGGCCAGGGCCTGATAGAGCGCCCCGCTCACCCCGTAGCTGTTCCAGGCGAACAGGCCGGCGCACAGCAGGCCCACGTGGCTCAACGAGCTCCAGGCCACCAGCCGCTTCAGCTCGCGCTGGCGGAAGGCGATGGCGCCGGCGTACAGCGCGCCTCCGATGCTGAGCCAGATCACCAGGTCGCGCCAGAACAGCACGCCCTCGGGGACGATCGGCATCACGAAACGCAGGATCCCGTACAGGCCCATCTTCAGCATCACCCCGCCGAGCACCATGGTGCCCTGCAGCGGCGCCATCGTGTAGGTGTCCGGCTGCCAGCTGTGGAAGGGGAAGATCGGCAGCTTGATGGCGAAGGCCAGGAAGAGCGCCCAGAAGAGCCACAGCTGCACATCGGTGCCGAGGCGCAGGGCGTGCAACGCCGTGAAGTCGGCGCTGTACGGGGCGGGCGTCTGCAGCACGCACCAGGCCAGGCCGAACAGCAGGCTGAGGCCGCCCAGCAGGGTGTACAGGAAGAAGCGCACGGTGATGGAGCGCCGGTGCTCGCCGCCCCAGAACAGCAGCAGGAAGAACACGGGCACCAGGGCCAGTTCATAGAAGATGTAGAACAGGAAGGCGTTCTGCGCGGCGAACACGCCGAACAGGAAGCTCTGCGCGTACAGCAACAGCGCGTTCACCGTGGCGGGACGGTCCAGCTGCTGCTTGAAGCCCGCACCGATGATGAAGGGGAAGATCAGGCCCGTGAGCACCAGCATCAGCAGCGCGATGCCGTCGTAGCCCAGCACCAGCCGCAGGCCGATCGCCGGCGCCCAGTCCCGGTCCACCACGGTGACGGCGGTACCGGGATGGCCGGCCCAGAGGAGCAGCACCACCACCGCCGTCACCAGCGTGCTGGCCATGGCCAGCATGCGCGCCTGCGCTTCGGGGCGCGCCACCAGCAGCAGGGTGGCGGTGGCGAAGGGGAGCAGCAGCAGCGCGGCGAGCAGCATCACAGGCCGTTGAGGGTGAGGAACAGGAAGAGGAGGAGGCCCGCCACCATGGCGAACAGGTAGGTGCTCAGGTTGCCGGTCTGCACGCGGCGCAGCAGTTCACCGATGCGCTCGGCGGTGCCGCCCACGCCCACCATCAGCGGCTGCATCACGCGCTGCTCCAACAGGGCGGAGAGGTTGGTGCTGAGCCAGCCGTACGGCTTCTCGAAAAGGCGTTCATACAGCTCGTCCAGGTACCACTTGCGCGCGGCCCAGCGCTGCGGCACGGGCAGGGCCTCGGCCTCGGGGTCCAGCGTCGCCTGCTTCGCGAAGCGGCCGTAGGCGATCCAGATGGTGAGCAGCACCAGCGCCGTGCTGAAGCCCATGAGCGACCATTCGAGCAGGGCGCTCAGGTGCAGGTGCTCCAGGCCCACGCCCGATGCGGCGGAGGCCAGGAAGTGCTTCATGGGCTCGTGCCCGCCGAACACGTGGGGCAGGTTCAGCGCCCCGCCCACCACGCTCAGCACGGCCAGCACCCACAGCGGTGCGGTCATCACCGCGGGGCTCTCATGCGGGTGGGCCTGGCCGCGGTAGCTGCCGAAGAACACCAGGAAGAGCAGGCGGAACATGTAGTAGGTGGTCAGCACCGCACCGGCCACCAGCAGGGCGTAGATCCACGGGCTGTGCTGATAGGCGTGGGCGAGGATGGCGTCCTTGCTGAAGAACCCGCTGAGGGGGAAGATGCCGGCGATGGCCAGCGTGCCCACCAGGAAGGTGCGGTAGGTGGACGGGGTGGCGCTGCGCAGTCCGCCCATGCGCCGGATGTCCTGTTCGCCGCCCAGTGCGTGGATCACGCTGCCGGCGCCCAGGAAGAGCAGCGCCTTGAAGAAGGCGTGCGTGGTGACGTGGAAGAGGCCCGCGCTGAAGGCCCCCAGGCCCAGCGCCACGAACATGTAGCCCAGCTGGCTCACCGTGGAGTAGGCGAGCACCTTCTTGATGTCGTTCTGGAACACCCCGATGGTGGCGGCGCACAGGGCGGTCACCAGGCCCGTGACCAGCACCACGTCCTGCGTGAGCGGCGCCAGGACGAACAGCGCGCTGCTGCGCACCAGCAGGAAGATGCCGGCGGTGACCATGGTGGCCGCGTGGATCAGCGCGCTCACCGGCGTGGGGCCCGCCATCGCGTCCGGCAGCCAGGTGAACAGCGGCAGCTGCGCGCTCTTGCCGATGGCGCCCACGAAGAGCAGCAGGGTGATCGCCGTGAGGGCCGGGGCGCCCGTGGCGAAGCCGTCCGCGCGCCCCATCACCGTGGTGTAGTCCAGCGTGCCGAACACCTGGAACACCAGGGCCAGGCCCAGGACGAAGCCCACGTCCCCGATGCGGTTCATCACGAAGGCCTTGCGGGCCGCGTAGTTGTAGGCGGGGTTGGTGTACCAGAAGCCGATCAGCAGGTAGCTGCACAGGCCCACGCCCTCCCAGCCGATGAAGGTCACCGCGTAGTTGGCGCCCATCACCAGCAGCAGCATGGCGAAGGTGAACAGGTTCAGCAGGGCGAAGAAGGTGCTCTGCCGAGGGTCGTCGTGCATGTAGCCGATGCTGTAGAGGTGGATGAGCGTGCCCACCCCCGTCACGATCAGCATCATCGTCAGGCTCAGGGCGTCCACCTGGAAGGCCAGGCCGACGCGCATGTCGGCCACGCGGATCCAGTCGAAGAGGTGCGCCACCTGCGCCCCGCCCGCCGGGTCGAAGCCCAGGAACAGCAGCACGCTGCACAGGAAGGAGCCCCCGATGAGGGCCGTGGCCAGCAGCCCGGCGGCATGCCCGCTGAGCCGGCGGCGCAGGGCGGCGATGATCACCGCGCCGGCCAGCGGCAGGGCGGGCACCAGGGGGGCCAGCAGCTGCGCGCTCACCATCGCAGGCGGTTGAGTTGGTCGATGTCCACGCTGTCCACGTTCCGCTTCATCATCACCAGGATGGCCAGGCCCACGGTGACCTCCGCCGCCGCCACCAGCATGATGAAGAAGACGAACACCTGTCCGCCCGGATCGCTGTGGTGAGCGCTGAAGGCCGTCAGCAGCAGGTTCACGCTGTTGAACATCAGCTCCAGGCACATCAGGATGATGATGGTGTTGCGCCGGAACAGCACGCCCGCCAGCCCGATGCTGAACAGCGCGAAGCTGAGCATCACGTAGTGCTCCAGGGGCACCAGCCGGATCGCGCTCACCACCTCGTTCATGCGGCCTGCGGGTTCTTCTCCCTCCGCCCCAGCATCACGGCGCCCACCATGGCGCTCAGGAACAGCACGCTGCTCACCTCGAAGGGCAGGAGGAACTCGTTGAACAGGCTGCGGCCCACGCTGCGCACCAGGCCGGTGCCGATGTCGAAGTCACGCGCAGGCTCCACGCTGATGCCTTGGCGCACGGCCGCCAGCAGGGTCAGCAGCACCAGCCCGCCCGCCACCACGGCCGCCACACGCGTGGCCAGGGATTTCTGTGGTTCGGAGGACCGGTTGAGGTTGAGCAGCATGATGACGAACAGGAACAGCACCATGATGGCGCCGGTGTACACGATGATGTGCACCACCGCCAGGAACTGGGCGTTCAGCAGGATGTAGTGGCCGGCGATGCTCAGGAAGCAGACGATGAGGGCGATGACGCTGTTGACCGGACTGCGCGCGGCCACCACCACCAGGGCGCTCAGCACCGAGATCGCCGCGAAGAGGTAGAAGAGGGTCAGCATGCCGGCGTGGGCCTCAGCGATTGTGCGCGAAGTTGCGGTCTTTCTTGAATTCGGCCACCGCCTTGGGCTGCCGCTTGCTCACATCGACGCGCAGGGCGGGGTCCAGCGGCTCCACCAGCCATTGCTTGCCGTACACGAAGGTGCCGCGCGTGTAGTCCGTGGGCACCAGGCGGTCGGTGAGGAAGATGGCCTCCTTGGGGCAGGCGTCCTCGCAGTCGCCGCAGAAGATGCAGCGCAGCATGTTGATCTCGTACACCGCGGCGTACTTCTCCTCGCGGTAGAGCTTCTCCTCGCCCTTCCTGCGCTCGGCGGCCACCATGGTGATGGCCTCCGCCGGGCAGGCCACCGCGCACAGGCCGCAGGCCGTGCACCGCTCGCGGCCCTGCTCGTCGCGCTTCAGCACGTGCATGCCGCGGTACACCGGGCTCATCGGACGCAGCTGCTCGGGGTACTTCACCGTGGCCTTCCGCAGGCGGAAGAAGTGCTTGAGCGTGATGCCCATGCCCTTGATGATGGCCGGCAGGTAGATGCGCTCCATCAGCGTCATCCGCTTCTGGCTCACCACCTGGGAGCGCTTGGTCAGCGGCTGGGTGATCGGGGTCGCCATGGCTCAGATGCCGTTCTTCAGGTAATAGCCCACACCGGTGAGCAGCACGTTGAGGATCGCCAGCGGGATGAGGCTCTTCCAGCCCAGGTCCATCAGCTGGTCGTAGCGGAAGCGCGGCAGCGTCCACCGCACCCACATGAACAGGAAGATGAAGAAGGTGATCTTCAGGAACAGCCCCACCGTGCCCAGCACCACCGTCACGTTCTGCGGCAGCCCCAGCCCGTCCAGGAAGGGCACATCGTAGCCGCCGAAGAACAGCGTGCTGATCACCGCGCTGCTGATGAACATGTTGACGTACTCGGCGAAGAGGTAGAAGCCGAGCTTCATGGAGCTGTACTCGGTGTGGTAGCCGCCCACGAGCTCCGTTTCGCACTCCGGCAGGTCAAAGGGCGCGCGGTTGCACTCGGCGAAGGCGCAGATCACGAACAGCAGGAAGCCCAGCGGCTGGTACACGATGTTCCACAGCCCCGCGCGCTGCTGCTCCACGATGTCGTTCAGGCTCAGGCTGCCGGTGAGGATCACCAGGGCCACGATGCTCATGCCCATGGCCAGCTCGTAGCTCACCATCTGGCTGGCGGCGCGGATGGCGCCGTACAGGGCGTACTTGTTGTTGCTGGCCCAGCCGCCGAGCATGATGCCGTACACCCCGATGCTCACCATGGCGAACACGTAGAGGATGCCGATGTCCGGGTCGGCCACCTGCAGCGTGAAGGCGGTGCCGCCCAGGTCGAGGGTGCCGCCCCAGGGGATCACCACCCCGGTGAGCAGCGCGGTGGTCATGGCGATGGCCGGGCCCAGGAAGAAGAGCCAGCGGTTGGCCGATGCCGGCATGAAGTCCTCCTTCATGATCATCTTCACCCCGTCGGCGATGGGTTGCAGCAGGCCGAAGGGGCCCGCCCGGTCCGGACCGATGCGGTCCTGCATGAAGGCCGCCACCTTGCGCTCGGCATAGGTGGCGTAGGCGGCCACCCCGAGGGTGACCAGCAGCAGCGCCACCAGGAAGATCACGATGGCGATCATCGGCCGGGGAGTTCGTTGGGGCGGCCCACGGGCGTGCTGTCCGGGGCGGCCTTGGTGAGGAGCTTCTGCTTCTGCGGCAGCTCGTAGTGGTTGGCGCCGATCACGCTGTGGCGGTCCACGGTGCGCGGGCCCTCCACCGTCCAGTGCTTCACGTCCTTGTGGTCGAAGCGGCAGCCGTTGCAGATGAACTCCTCCAGCTCGCCCCACTGGTCCTTGCGGCCCGTCACCCGCAGCACCTCATCCCCCTTCATCCACAGCACCACGCGTCCGCTGCAGGTGGGGCAGGCGCGGTGCGCGTCCATGGGCTTGGTGTACCACACCCGGCTGGTGAAGCGGAACGTGCGGTCGGTGAGCGCGCCCACCGGGCACACGTCGATCATGTTGCCGCTGAAGTCGTTGTCCACCGCCTGCTGGATGTAGGTGCTGATCTCGGCCACGTCGCCGCGGTTGATCACCCCGTGCACCCGGCCGTCGGTGAGCTGCTCGCCCACCTTCACGCACCGGTAGCACAGGATGCAGCGGTTCATGTGCAGCTTGATGGTGTCGCCGATGTCGATCGGCTCGAAGGTGCGGCGCTCGAAGGCGTAGCGGCTCTTGCTCAGCCCGTGCTCATAGCCGAGGTCCTGCAGATGGCACTCGCCCGCCTGGTCGCAGATGGGGCAGTCCAGCGGGTGGTTGATCAGCAGGAACTCGGTGACGCCCCGGCGCGCGTCGAGCAGGTCGGGGTTGGTGGTGTTCTCCACCACCATGCCGTCCATCACGGCCGTGCGGCAGCTGGCCACCGGCTTGGGCATCGGGCGGGGGTCCTTCTCGCTGCCCTTGGTCACCTTCACGATGCAGGTGCGGCAGTAGCCGCCGCTGGTCTTCAGCTTGCTGTAATAGCACATCGTGGGCGGCACCACATGGCGGTGCGCTTTGTCGCGCTCGCCGATCATGCGGGCGGCCTGCAGGATCGTGGTGCCCTCGGGGACCTCGATCTCGATGTTGTCGATGGTGACCTTCGGCATGGCTTAGACGGCTGCGGGCTTGGGCGTGCGCACGAACGGTTCCTTCTCGAAGTGCCGCGGGTCCTTCACCTTCTGGGGGTGGCGCACGTGGAACTCGAACTCATCGCGGAAGTGGCGGATGGCGCTGGCCACGGGCCAGGCGGCGGCATCGCCCAGCGGGCAGATGGTGTTGCCCTCGATGCGGCGCTGGATGTCCCACAGCAGGTCGATGTCCTCCCGTCGGCCCTCGCCGTGCTCGAGCCGGTGCAGCACCTTCTCCATCCACCCGGTGCCCTCGCGGCAGGGGCTGCACTGGCCGCAGCTCTCGTGGTGATAGAAGCGCGTGTGGTTCCAGGTGCTGCGCACGATGCACTGGGCGTCGTTGTAGGCGTAGAACCCGCCGGAGCCCAGCATGGTGCCGGTGGCGAAGCCTCCGTCGCTCAGGCTCTCGTAGGTCATCAGGCGCGGCTCGCCGGCGGCCGTGCGCAGGAAGAGCTCGTAGGGCACGATGGGCACGCTGCTGCCGCCCGGCACCACCGCCTTGAAGGCCCGGCCGTCCACCCCGCCGCACCACTGGTCGCTGTTGATGAACTCGTCGCAGCTCACCCCCAGCTCGATCTCGTACACCCCGGGCCGCCGGATGTTGCCGCCCGCGCTGATGAGCTTGGTGCCGGTGCTGCGGCCCACGCCGATCTTGGCGTATTCCTCGCCGCCGTCGTTCACGATGGGCACCACCGCGGCGATGGTCTCCACGTTGTTCACCACCGTGGGGCACTCGTACAGGCCCTTCACCGCCGGGAAGGGCGGCTTGATCCGCGGGTTGCCGCGCTTGCCCTCGAGGCTCTCCAGCAGGGCCGTCTCCTCGCCGCAGATGTAGGCGCCGGCGCCCACCTGCACGTGGATCTCCAGGTCGTAGCCCGTGCCCAGGATGTTCCTGCCGAGCCAGCCGGCGGCGCGCGCCTCATCGATGGCCCGCTCCAGGATGCGGCTCACGTAGAAGTACTCGCCCCGGATGTAGATGAAGGCCAGGTTCGCCCCCAGCGCGAAGCTGGAGGTGATCATGCCCTCGATCAGGAGGTGCGGGATCCGCTCCATGAGGTAGCGGTCCTTGAAGGTGCCGGGCTCGCTCTCGTCGGCGTTCACCACCAGGTAGCGGGGCACGCCGGGCGGCTTGGCCAGGAAGCTCCACTTCATGCCCGTGGGGAACCCCGCACCGCCGCGACCGCGCAGGCCGCTCTTCTTCACCTCCTCCACCACGGCCTCGGGGCTCATGGTGCGCAGGGCCTTCTCCACGCTGCGGTAACCGCCTTTGGCGCGGTACACCTCCAACCCCGCGATCCCCGGGACGTTCTCGTGTTCGAGCAGGAGCTTGCGGCCCATGGTCAGCGGTCGGTGTAGTTGCTGCGGAGGGCGGTCGAGCGCAGCTGCTCGATCAGCCCGTCGAACGCCTCCGGGGTGAGGTCCTCGTGGTACTTCGCGCCGCACTGCAGCATGGGCGCGGTGCCGCAGCTGCCCAGGCATTCCACGGCCTTCAGGGTGAAGAGCCCGTCCTTGGTGGTCTCCCCCACGTGGATGCCGAGCCGCTTCTCCGCATGGGCGATGAGCGCATCTCCGCCGCGCAGCATGCACGGGGTGGTGCGGCAGATCTCCAGCACGTGCCGGCCCACCGGGCGCAGGTTGAACATGCTGTAGAAGCTGGCCACCTCGTACACCTCGATGGGGCGGATGCCCATCAGGGCGGCCACCGCGTCCATGGCGGGCACGCTCAGCCAGCCGTCGTTGCCGGCCTGGGCGATGTGCAGGATGGGGATCAGCGCGCTCTTGGTGCGGCCCTCCGGATAGCGGGCCATGATGGCGCGGCACTCGGCCAGCGCGGCCTCGCTGAAGGCGAACGGGGCCACGCCTTCGGTGGTGGTGACGGCTTTCAGTGTGGCTCCCATCACGCGTCCAGTTCTCCCGCGATCACGTTCATGCTGCTCATGGTGAGGATCGCGTCGCTCAGCATGATGCCCTTCACCATCTCGGGGAAGGCCTGGTAGTAGATGAAGCAGGGGCGGCGGAAATGCAGGCGGAAGGGGGTGCGCCCGCCGTCGCTCACCAGGTAGAAGCCCAGCTCGCCGTTGCCGCCCTCCACGCAGTGGTACACCTCGCCCGCCGGCACCTCGCTCTCGCCCATCACGATCTTGAAGTGGTAGATGAGGGCCTCCATCTCGTTGTAGACCTCCTCCTTGGGCGGCAGCACCCACTCGGGCACGTCGGCCTTGTAGGTGGTCCTGTCGGCCAGGCGGTCGCACTTCTCCACGGCCTGCCGGATGATGGAGAGGCTCTCCCACATCTCGCGCTGACGCACCATGAACCGGTCGTAGGTGTCGCCGCCGGTGCCGATGGGGATGGTGAAGTCGAACTTCTCGTAGCTGCAGTAGGGGTCCATCACCCGCACATCGTGGTCCAGCCCGCAGGCCCGCAGGTTGGGGCCCGTGAAGCCGTAAGCCAGCGCACGGTCCAGCGGGAACGCCCCGCAGCCGATGGTGCGGTCCATGAAGATGCGGTTGCGCACCAGCAGGCTCTCGAACTCCTTGAGCTTCTTGGGGAAGTGCTCCAGGAAGTGCCGGATCTTCCGCCAGGCCGCTTCGCTGAAGTCGCGCTCGAAGCCGCCGATGCGGCCCATGTTGGTGGTGAGCCGCGCCCCGCAGATCTCCTCGTAGATGTCGTAGATCAGCTCGCGGTCCTGGAAGATGTAGGTGAAGCCGGTGAGCGCCCCGGTGTCCACGCCGATCACCGCGTTGCAGATGATGTGGTCGGCGATCCGCGCCAGCTCCATGGCGATGATGCGCAGGTAGTCCACGCGCTCGGGCGTCTGGATCCCCAGCAGCTTCTCCACCGTCATGTGCCAGCCCATGTTGTTGATGGGCGAGCTGCAGTAGTTCAACCGGTCGGTGAGCGTGGTGATCTGGTAGAAGGGCCGGCGCTCGGCCAGCTTCTCGAAGGCCCGGTGGATGTACCCGATGGTCTGCTCGGCGCTCTGGATGTACTCGCCGTCCATCGTCAGCACGTTCTGGAAGATGCCGTGCGTGGCCGGGTGGGTGGGGCCCAGGTTCAGCACGTTGAGCTCCTTGTGCTCGCCGGCCTTCACCAGGTCGTGCTGCCAGTGGTCGGGTCGCATCGGGGTGCTCATCGGCCGAACATGCTGTTGTCCTTGTCCTCGCGCGTGGGGTCCTCCAGCGGATAGTCCTTGCGCAGCGGGAAGGCGGGGAAGTCCTCCATGTTCAGGATCCGCTTCAGGTCGGGGTGGCCCGTGAAGCCGATGCCGAAGAAGTCCCAGGCCTCGCGCTCCATCCAGTTGGTGGTGGGCCACAGGTCGGTGAAGGTGGGGAACACCGGGTCCTTCATGGCGGTGTAGGCCTTCAGGCGGATGCGGTGCCGGTGCCGGAAACTGTTGAGGTGCACCACCAGGCCCAGGCGCTCCTCCGCCCCCGCGCCAGCGGGATGGTGCATCCCGCACAGGGTGGTGAGGAAGTTGAAGTCCAGCTCGTCGCGCAGGAGCCGCAACGCCGGGTGCAGGACCTCCTTGCGCACGGTGATGCAGCGCATGTCGTGGAACTGCTCATCGGCCACCACCCCGTCGGGGAAGGCGGCCCGCAGCCGGTCCACCACCAGCTGATCCCGTTCGGCCTGTATCGTGAAGGCGGGCACGCTCAATCGATCTTGTACTTCCTCAACAGCTCCTCGTACTCCTTGCTGTAGCGGCGGCGCATGCCCTCCTGGCCCACGAGCTC
Organism: Flavobacteriales bacterium; assembly: GCA_016788285.1. Taxonomy (GTDB): domain Bacteria; phylum Bacteroidota; class Bacteroidia; order Flavobacteriales_F; family PHOS-HE28; genus PHOS-HE28. The sequence continues at coordinate 5,593 of JAEUSW010000094.1, read as the reverse complement.
CTGGATCTTGAGGATGCCGTCGATGATCTGTTCGGGGCGCGGGGGGCAGCCCGGCACGTACACGTCCACGGGGATCACCCGGTCGATGCCCTGCAGCACGCTGTAGGTGTCGAAGATGCCCCCGCTGCTGGCGCAGGCGCCCACGCTCAGCACCCACTTGGGCTCGGCCATCTGCGTGTAGACATCGCGCAGGATGGGCGCCATCTTCTTGGCGATGGTGCCCATCACCATCAACAGGTCGCTCTGCCGCGGGCTGAAGCTGAGGCGCTCCATGCCGAACCGCGCCAGGTCGTAGTTGGCGCCCATGGTGGCCATGAACTCGATGCCGCAGCAGCTGGTGGCGAAGGGCAGCGGCCAGATGCTGTTCTTGCGCGCCAGGCCCACGGCCTTCTCCAGGGATACGGTCATGAACCCCGGACCCGAATGGCCTTCGGGGGAGGGCACGATGGTGGGCTTGCCGAGGGCCGGGCGGGGGGTGAGGGCGTCCTGCTTCATGGTTCCAGGTTCATCGGTCCCACTCCAGGGCCCCTTTGCGGATCACGTAGAACAGGCCGGCCACCACGAAGAGGATGAAGAGGACCATCTCCACGAAGCCAACGATCCCCAGGTCCTTGAAGTTCACCGCCCAGGGATAGAGGAAGATGATCTCCACGTCGAACAGCACGAACAGGATGGCGATCAGGAAGTACTTCACCGAGAACGGACTGCGCGCGTTGCCGTACTGCTCGATGCCGCACTCGAAGTTCTCCTCCTTGTGCTTCCCCGACCGCTTGGGGCCGATCTTGCCGGTGAGCAGCAGGGTGGTGACCACGAAGCCGACGGCGATGAGCGTCTGCAGCGCGATGGGCAGGTAATCCTGGGGGTTCGACATCCGTGGGGCGCCGGAGGGTTCCGTCGAGCGGGCGCTAATGTATGGAGCGGCCCCACGCACCACCATCCCCCCACATACCGATCGCCCACCGCCCACCGTTCATGGTCCGGCCCGCGAACAGGCCTTCCGCTACATTTGTTGCTTCCCCATCGCCCCCACCGCGTGGAACAGCCCCCCGGCACCTACCCCCTGCTCGAGCGCATCGACCTCCCGGCCGACCTGCGCACCCTGTCCGAGCCCCAGCTGGAGCAGGTCTGCGATGAGCTGCGCCGCTTCATCATCGACGTGGTCAGCGTCAAGGGCGGCCACTTCGGCGCCAGCCTGGGCGTGGTGGAGCTCACCGTGGCCCTGCACTACGTGTTCAACACACCCTACGACCAGCTCGTGTGGGACGTGGGGCACCAGGCCTACGGGCACAAGATCCTCACCGGCCGGCGCAAGGTGTTCCACACCAACCGCATCCACAAAGGACTCAGCGGCTTCCCCAAGCGCAGCGAAAGCCCGTACGACACCTTCGGGGTGGGCCACAGCAGCACCTCCATCGGCGGCGCCCTGGGCATGGCCGTGGCCAGCCGGCTGAAAGGCGAGACCGACCGCCAGGTGGTGGCCGTGATCGGCGATGGGGCCATGACCGCCGGCCAGGCGTTCGAGGCCCTCAACCACGCCGGCGGCGCGGGCACCGACATGCTGGTGGTGCTCAACGACAACTGCATGAGCATCGACCCCAACGTCGGTGCCCTCAAGGAGTACCTCACCGACATCGCCACCAGCCACACCTACAACAAGGTGAAGGACGAGGTGTGGAACCTGCTGGGCCGCATCAGCAAGTTCGGGCCCAACGCCCAGGCCATCGTGCAGAAGGTGGAGAACGCCGTGAAGAGCGCCCTGCTCAAGCAGAGCAACCTGTTCGAGAGCCTCAACTTCCGCTACTTCGGCCCGGTGGACGGCCACGATGTGGAGCGCCTGGTGAAGGTGATGCGCGACCTGCGCGACATCCCCGGCCCCAAGATCCTGCACACCATCACCGTGAAGGGCAAGGGCTACGCCCCCGCCGAGGCCGGCAACGCCACCGTGTGGCACGCGCCGGGGCTCTTCAACAAGGAGACCGGCGAGATCATCAAGGTGGTGCCCAAGAGCCCCCAGCCGCCCAAGTACCAGGACGTGTTCGGCCACACCATCGTGGAGCTGGCCGAGAAGAACCCGAAGATCGTGGGCGTGACGCCCGCCATGCCCACCGGCTGCTCGCTCAACATCATGATGAAGGCCATGCCCGACCGCGCCTTCGACGTGGGCATCGCCGAACAGCACGCCGTCACCTTCAGCGCCGGCATGGCCACCCAGGGCCTGGTGCCGTTCTGCAACATCTACAGCTCCTTCATGCAGCGCGCCTACGACCAGGTGGTGCACGATGTGGCCCTGCAGAAGCTCAACGTGGTGTTCTGCCTGGACCGCGGCGGCCTGGCCGGCGCCGACGGCCCCACCCACCACGGCAACTTCGACCTGGCCTACTTCCGCTGCATCCCCAACATGGTGGTGAGCGCGCCGATGAACGAGGAGGAGCTGCGGAACCTGATGTACACGGCCCAGCTGCCGGACCAGGGCCCCTTCAGCATCCGCTACCCGCGCGGCGAAGGGGTGATGACCGAGTGGAAGACGCCCTTCAAGGCGATCAAGGTCGGCACCGGCCGAAAGCTCCGCTCGGGCACGGACCTCGCGGTGCTCAGCATCGGCCACATCGGCAACATCGCCGCCAGGGGCATCGATGCCCTGGAGGCCGAGGGCCACAGCGTGGCGCACTACGACATGCGCTTCGTGAAGCCGCTGGACGAGCTGCTCCTGCACGAGGTGTTCGCCAAGTTCAAGCAGGTGATCACCATCGAGGACCACGCCATCCAGGGCGGCATGGGCAGCGCGGTGCTCGAGTTCATGGCCGACCACGGCTACAGCGCCCACGTCAAGCGCCTGGGCATCCCCGACCGCTGGATCGAGCACGGCACCCAACCGGAGCTATACGCCGAGTGCGGCTTCGACGACAAGGCCCTCATCGCGGCGGCGAAGGAGATGCTCGGGGAGAAAGGGGTGAAGAAGGGCGTTCGGGTGAGCGCGTAGTTTTGAGGCATGGCCCCCCGCGCCAGGCCGCGCCCCCGCTGCATCCTCATCGCCGGTCCCAATGGGGCGGGGAAGACCACGTTCTCCCGCAAGATCTTGACGGCCCAACAGGGCATCCTGCACTTCGTGAACGCGGACCTCATCGCTGCCGGTCTATCGCCTTTACATCCTGAGCTCGCTGCGCGGGCGGCTGGCCGACTGCTGCTTGCTGAACTGGATCGGCTTGCTGCGGCCAGAACCTCCTTCGCGTTGGAATCCACGCTCAGTGGCGTCACCTATGTGGAGCGCGTTCGCCGGATGAAGGACGTCGGGTACTCGCTGGAGATCATCTTCCTCAAGCTGAGCAGTGCGGACCTGGCCATCAAGCGGGTCGCTCATCGGGTGAAACAGGGTGGCCACCACGTGCCTGCCGAGGATGTCCGCCGTCGCTTCGTGCGCGGATGGCTTAATTTTGCTCAGCACTACCGGCCCTTGGCCGATGTTTGGGCGGTGTACGAGAACTCTGGACCCACGCCTGTTCTTCTTGAACAATATCCATGAGCAAAGCACGGAAGAAAGCCGAAGCCGAGGCATTCCTTGAAGCCGTTGGCAAGGCCATGAAAGCCGCCGCCAAGGAAGCCCGCCGCGTGGCCAGGATGCACGGCACCAAGGTGTGGGTGATGAAGGACGGCAAGATCGTGGGGCTGGAGCCCTGAGGCCCGCCCCCGGTCCGTCCTACCTTCGGGACCATGGCCGAGCCCGGCAAGCCCGAGATCCGCTTCGAGACCAAGGAGGAGAGCAACGTCCGGCGCGAGCGGGAGTTCCTGGCCCTGAGCCCGTGGGAGCGCTTGAAGAGCTTCCTGCGCGACATCGAGCGGAACCCGCCCGCTGAGCACGAACGGGGAGAGGCCAAGGGCAACTTCATCATCCGCCAGCGCGACCATGTGGTCCAAGGCTGAAGGGAACTCCTTGCTGGCCGCGCGATGAGGGTGGACAGCGGTTCCGGTGGCGATGCCGATGCGGAGAGGGTCAAGGCCAACACCTGGTTCCGGCGGGTGCCTCGCACCGCCGCGTTCGCGCTGCTCGCCGCCTTCGCCCTTAGCGTGCTGGTGCGCCTGCCGCAGCTGGACCGGCCGCTGAGCAAGAACCACGAGTTCTGCACCGCCCTGGTCCTCATCGTGCAGGAGGTCTGGCGGCAGGACGGTTTCCTGCGCCACCACGGCTGCCCGGCGGTCACCTGGCCCAACCCATGCGACCGCGGGGTCACCGGCCTGCACTACGACCTCACCGAGGCCGACGGCATCTACTACTACCTCTCGCACCTGCCCCTGGCCTACTGGGCCCCGGCCGCCGTGTTCGCGCTGACGGGCACCGCGCCCACCGCCCTGGCCCTGCAGCTCGTCAACCTGCTCCTGCACGCCCTCACCGCCTGGCTGCTGGCGGCCTTCCTCGCGCGCATGCAGGCCCCCGATCCGCGGCGGTGGACGCTTGGCGTGGTGGCCGCCACCCTCTACCTGCTGATGCCAGCGCCGCTGTGGTACCACGGCAACGTGTACATGAGCGACATGGCCGCGCAGCTGCCCTGGGCCTGGTGCCTGCACGCCTTCGCCGGCCTGTGGCGCGCTCCACGGCCGACCTGGCGGAACATCGTGCCGCTGCTCGCCGCCACCGCCACCCTGGCCGCCACCGAGTGGGTGGCCGCCTTCGTGGTGCCCGTCCTGGCCGGCCTGCTGCTCCGGCGCTGGAGCAAGGAGGGCGAGCCTGCATGGGGGCGCGCCGCCCTGGGCCTGGTCGCCGTGGCCGCCGTGGTCACCGGGCTGTGCCTGGGCCTCTACGCGGCGGTGGTGGGTGCGGACGACCTCTGGGCCTACTACCTCCACCGCTACGCTGAGCGGGGCGTGATGCCGGGGGAGGCCTCGGCCGGTGTGGGCGACGGCCTGGCCCACATGGGCCGCAACCTCCTCACCGCCTGGGGGCCGCTGCTGTTGCTGCTGGCGGGCACCGTCCTGCTCGCCCGGCCGCGCTGGCGGCCCCTGCGGACCGTACTTGTATCGACCCTCGTGCCCGCGGCGCTGTACCTGCTGGTGTTCACGCGCTACGCCATCCACGAGTTCGCCCTGCTGAAGCCGGGCTTCGCGCTGTGCACCGCCGCGGCATGGGCGCTGGTGGCCTTCGCCCGCGAGCGACCGGCACGGCTCCTGTGGCCCCTGGCCGCCACCGTGCTGTTGGGCGTGCTGGCCTACACCCGGCTCAACCGCCCCGGCGATGGCCGGTCCACCGGCGCCCCGTACGCGTTGGCCTGGGAGCAGGGCCGCGTGATCGCCCACCTCGCGCGGCCGGATGAGGTGGTGCTGCTGCAAGGCCTCCCCTCGGAGCCGCAGCTGCAGTGGTACGCCCGCCGCAACACCCGCCCCGTGGCCGATGAAGCTGAGGCGCTCCAGGTGCTCCACGAACTGGGCGCAACGCGCGCGCTGCTGGTGCAGGCCACGGCCCATGGCCTCACCGCCCGGCGCCTGTCCCGGCCCGGCTCAGAGGCCGAAGTGGTAGCCCAGGGAAAAGGCGACCGGTAGGGGTTCGGCGCGCAGGTCCACCACCGGGTCGGCCTTCACGCGCTCCAGATCGTCGCTGAACTCC
>JAEUSW010000027.1 GCA_016788285.1 Flavobacteriales bacterium | reverse complement strand
GCGTCCGTACTTCTTCACGATGGCGCTGCTGAGGTCGTGGCCCTTCCTGCTGAGCGCGCCGGTCTTGTGCTGCGCGAAGCGCTCCTGCGGGGTCTTGCTGGTCATGCCCACATAGAGGCACTCCAGCACGCCGTTGTACTGCGGGTTGACCGCCCGGAACTTCCAGTGCTCCGTGTACACCTTCCGGCTGAGCTCAATGACGTACACCGTGTAGGCGGTGCGCATGCACAAGGTTAAGGGTGCGATCGGCCGACCTGCACCAGGGCGGCCGGCGCTGAACAGGTGGCCAGCGTCACGCCCCAACGCGAAGCGGGGCACCGTGGGCGCCCCGCTCCATGTCCTGGGACCGGACCTCAGTCGATCGCGATCTGCCTGGCCTTGCTCTCGGCCGAAGCCTTGGTCTTCTTCAGCGTCAGCTTCAATACGCCGTCGGTGAAGCTGGCCTTGAGGCTGTCCGCATCGGTGTGCTCCGGCAGCACGAACGACCGGCTGAAGGAGGCGTAGCTGAACTCCTTGCGGGTATAGCCCTGCTTCTCCTCCTCGCTCTCGTGCTTCTTCTCGCTGGCGATGGTGAGCAGGCCGTCCTTCACCGTCACCTTCAGGTCGTCCTTCTTGTAGCCGGGTGCGGCCAGTTCGATGGCGAAGTGATCGGTGTTGTCCTTGATGTTCACGGCCGGCATCTTCATCTCCTTGAAGAAGGGGCGGTCGAAGAGACGGGACGGCATCAGTCCGGCATCGTCCAGGAACCCTTCCGGGAAGCCGAAGGCATCATCATCCAGGAACCGGGACAGCAGGGAGCGACGGGAGGGAACGAGGGTTGACATGGCGTCGATCGGTTTATGGTTGAACTGCAGCCCGAAGGTGAAGTCCGTTCGAGGCCTTGTCCATGACCGCGGTCAGGATCGCGTGGACCGCGACCGCTCGCGTACCCGCCCCACGCTCTTCGCGCAGCGCCGCCTCCCGTCGTGCTCCACATCGATCATCCACAGGTCCACCGGTTGAGGATCAGCGGATCGCGCGATCGATCGTGCAAAAAAACGGAACATCCAACGGGCCGCGCGATCCCCGACGGGACTAGTTTGCCCCCCGAAGACCGAGCGAGAGACGACCGCAATGACCTTCACCGCCCAACTGGACGACCTGTCCACCACCCTGCGCCGCACGCGTTCGCGCCTGCTGGCCCCGATCGACCACCGCCAACACCAGCTCCCCACCGACCCCGAGGTCTTCGTGGAGGATGTGCTGCTCTTCGTCATGGACCAATGGGCCGCCGACCTACGCGAGCAGGGCCACGTGCTGGAGGAGGACGACAGCTGGAAGGACGCCGTGAACCACTACCCGCACTACGTGCTGCGCATGGCCGGCGGCGAACCGCTGGACCTGCACTTCACCGGCGCCTACCCGGACACGCTGCACCTCACCATCTCCAAGGCGGGCCGCCGCCTGACGCAGTTCAGCGACGCCCACGCCGTGCAGGTGACCCTGCGCCCCAGCATGGACCACACGCTGCTGCTGAACGGGCTGGTGGAGGGCCTGAAGCGCTTCCACGCGCACTGATCCCCGCGCCGCCATGCGCACGCTCCTGCTCACCCGGCACGCCAAGAGCAGCTGGGACGATCCGCGGCAGAGCGACTTCGACCGCCCGCTGAACGCGCGCGGCGAACGCGACGCGCCGGCGATGGCGGAGCGCTTCGTGCGGCGCGGTCTGCCCCCGCCCCTGTTGGTGAGCAGCACCGCCCGACGCGCCTGGCGGACCGCGCAGGCCTTCGCCAACGCACTGGGGATCCCCGAACGGGCCATCGTGGCCATGCCCAAGGCGTACCACGCCGTCGAGGACACGCTGCTGGACATCGTGAACACGCTGCCGGACGATGCCGCCACCGTGATGCTCTTCGGCCACAACCCGGGCATCAGCGGCTTCGCCTACGCGCTATGCGGGGCCACCGGCGAGATGGCCACGTGCCACACCGTGTGCCTGCAGCTGGATGTGGACCGCTGGGCCGATGTGGGTCGCGGAACGGCGCGCCTCCTGTGGGAGGACTTCCCGAAACTGCACTGAGCGCTCAGGCCACCGGCACCATCCACCCGTAGGGGTCGCTCACGCGGCCGCGGCGGATGTCGTCAAGCGCGCGGCCGATGTCGTTGGCCACCGAACGCTGGTCGAGGGCGGGCAGCTCGAACACCTCGTCGCCGTGCGCCAGGGTGGCGATGTGCGCGATGGTGGCCGCCGTGCCGGCACCGAAGGCCGAGCGCAGCCGGCCCCCTCGGGCCGCTGCCACCACCTCCTCCACGCTCACGCGCCGCTCCTCCACCGGCACGCCCTGGTCGCGGGCGATGCGCAGGATGCTGTCCCGCGTCACGCCCTTCAGGATGGTGCCGTCCAACGAGGGCGTCACCAGGGTGCCATCGATGTTGAAGAACACGTTCATGGTGCCGCTCTCCTCGATGTACCGGTGGGTGAGCCCGTCGGTCCACACCAGCTGGTGGAAGCCCTTGTCCTGGCCGAGCTTGGCGGGATAGAGGCCTCCGGCGTAGTTGCCGCCGCACTTCGTTTCGCCGGTGCCGCCCGGGAAGGCCCTGCTGTAGGTGGTCTCGATCTTCACGCGCACCGGCTCCTGGTAGTAGGCCTGCACCGGACAGGTGAAGATGATGAACTTGTAGCTGTCGCTCGGCTTCACCCCGATGTACTCATCGCTGGCGAACATGAAGGGCCGGATGTACAGCGAGCCCTCCTTGTCGGTGGGCAGCCAGTCGCGGTCGAGCCGTACGAGCTCCACGAGGGCTTCCAGGAAGAGCTCCTCGGGCAACTGCGGCATGCACATGCGGTGCGCGCTGTGGTTCATGCGCGCGATGTTGGCCTGCGGACGGAAGAGGTTGACGCCGCCCTCGGGGGTGCGGTACGCCTTCAGCCCCTCGAAGATGGTCTGGCTGTAGTGCAGCACCAGCGCGGCCGGGCTCATCACCAGGTCGGCGAACGGCGTGATGCGCGCATCCTGCCAGCGACCGTCCTGGAACTCCATCACGAACATGTGGTCGCTGAACACGCGACCGAACTTCACGTGGGCCAGGTCCGTTCCCGGCAGCCGCGAGCGCTCGGTGCGGTGGATGGCTATCTTTTGCCCGGTGGTGATCATGCAGCAGGATCCGTTGGTGCGCCCAAATGTAACCATCGCCCCCGGTGGGCTTCCCGCTTCGGGCGTGTCTCCTGTAACGCCCGGGCCCCTCGAACTGTTGCAGCGCCATTGGGGGCACGGCACCTTCCGCCCCATGCAGGAGGAGGTCATCCGGTCCGTCCTGAGCGGCCGCGACACGCTGGCCCTGCTGCCCACCGGGGGGGGCAAGAGCCTCTGCTACCAGCTGCCCGCACTGGCCTTCGGCGGGCTCACCATCGTCGTCAGCCCGCTCATCGCCCTGATGCGCGACCAGGTGGACCAGGCCCGTCGTCGCGGCATCCCCGCCATGGCCGTGATGAGCGGTATGGCCGGGTACGAGATTGACAACGCCCTGGAGGATGCCGCCCTGGGCCGGCTTCGCCTGCTCTATGTGTCGCCCGAACGCCTCGGCACCGATGCCTTCCGCGGAAGGCTGCCCCGCATGCCCGTGAAGCTCATCGCCGTGGACGAGGCCCACTGCATCGCGCAATGGGGCTACGACTTCCGGCCGGCGTACATGCGGATCCCCGAGCTCCGTGCCGTGTTCCCCGACGCACCCGTGGTGGCCCTCACCGCCACCGCCACCCCGGCCGTGGTGGACGACATCCAGCAGCGCCTGGCGTTCCGCGCGCCGAACGTGCTGCGGTCCGCCTTCCACCGCCCCGAGCTCACCTTCTGGTGCAGCCGTGGCGAGGACAAGCTGGCGCGCCTCCAGCGGATCGTGGAGCATGTGCCCGGCAGCGGCATCGTGTACATGCGCGACCGGCGGGGGACCGTGGAGCTGGCGGGCGTGCTGCAGCGCATGGGCGTGACGGCCGGGGCCTACCATGCCGGACTGCCGCATGCCGAGCGCGAGCGTGTGCAACGCGACTGGCAGGAGGGCCGCCTGCGCTATGTGGCCGCCACCAACGCCTTCGGCATGGGCATCGACAAGGGCGATGTGCGCGCCGTGGTGCACCTCGCCCCACCGCCCGACCTGGAGAGCTACTATCAGGAGGCCGGCCGCGCGGGCCGGGATGGACGGCCCTCGTACGCCTTCCTGCTGGTGGACGATGGCGACGCGCACCGCCTGCGCGAACGCGTGGCAGGCGGCTTTCCCAGCACGGCGGATGTGCGCCGCACCTACCAGGCCTTCGCCGACACGCACCGCATCGCCCTGGGCAGCGGCCTGCACGAGTCGTACAGCCTCGATCTGCGCGACCTCGGCCGCCGCAGCGGCCTGCGGCCCGCCACCGCCCTCGGCGCGTTGAAGGCGCTGGAGCTGAACGAGGACCTGGTCCTCAGCGAAGGCGTGCACACCCCGTCGCGCGTGCTGCTCACCTGCGGCCCCTCCACCGTGCACGGCCTGCGGTTGAACGATGCGCGCCTCGGCCCGTTGGTGGAAGCGCTGCTGCGCCTGTACGGCGGCCTGTTCGAAGCACCCGCCCTGATCGAGGAGGAACGCCTGGCCCAGGTGCTCTCCTGGTCCACCACCGCCGTGCGCGAGGGGCTCCGCGAACTGCAACGCCTCGAGGTGCTGCGCTACACCCCGCGCACGGACGACCCGCTGGTGACGCTGATGACGCC
>JAEUSW010000017.1 GCA_016788285.1 Flavobacteriales bacterium | reverse complement strand
CACTGCTCCCTCGCATGGTGATGTTGAGCCCCTCTGAGACGGCCGTTATCCGTGTCCATCTGCGTTCATCCGTGGTTGAACATGCGGATCAGGAGGTGCGCATCGGTCGGTCAGCCGACCCGCTGTGGTCTTCCCCCTACTTTCGCGGTCGATGTCCAAGAAGGTCCTGATCACCGGTGGCGCGGGCTTCATCGGTTCCGCGCTCAGCAAGCACCTGCAGGAGCTGGGCCATGAGGTGTTCGTGCAGGACGACCTGAGCTTCGGCCGCAGACCGCTGGCCGGTGTGCCCGACGCGCGCTTCTTCCAGGCCGACATCCGCGACCGCAAGGCCACCCAGGCCGTCTTCGACGCCACGCGCCCCAACTGGGTGTTGCACCTGGCCGCCGTGCACTTCATCCCCTACTGCAATGAGCATCCGGTGGTGGCGGCCGACATCAACATCAACGGCACCATCAGCGTGCTGGATGCGGCGGAGACCAAGGGCAGTGTGGAGCAGGTGTTCGTGGCCAGCACGGCCGCGGTGTACCCCATCGCCGAAGGTGCCATGCCCGAGGACGGAGCGCTGGGGCCGATGGACATCTACGGCACCACCAAATTGGCCACGGAGAAGCTCGCGAGCGAGTTCCACCTGCGCACGCGGATCCCCACGGTGGTGGGCCGCTTCTTCAACGCCTTCGGGCCGAACGAGACCAACCCGCACCTGTTCCCCACCATCCAGCGGCAGATCCTCGATGGCGCACGTACGCTGAAGCTTGGCAACCTCGACCCCAAGCGCGACTACATCCACACCGCCGACATGAGCCGCGCCATGAGCGCCCTGCTCAATGCGGGCATCCCGGGTTACGACACCTTCAACATCGGCCGCGGCATCGAGTACAGCGTGCGCGAGATCGTGGAGGCCTTCGAGCGCCAGCTCGGCGAGAAGCTCACCATCGAGGTGGATCCCGCCCGGGTGCGCAAGGTGGAGCGCATGCACCTGCTCGCCGACGTGCGCAAGCTGAAGCAGGCCACCGGCTGGGAGCCGCAGTGGGAGATCGATGAAGGCGTGGCCACGTTATTGAAGGAGAATGTAGAATGAAGAATGTGGAATGTAGAATGTCGAACGGTCTGGCCGTAGTGCATTCATCATTGATCATTCTACATTCTACATTTTACATTCTTCATTGATCGGCCATGCACGTCGCTCTCTGCACCGACGGTGTCTTCCCCCGGGCCATGGGCGGCATGCAACGCCATTCGCGGCTGCTGGCGGAGCATCTGGCGCGCAGCGGGAAGGTGAAGCTCACGGTGCTCCACCCGCACCCCGTGGGCATCTTCGATCCGACGCTCGGCATCCAGGAGGTGCACGTGCCTGACATCGACAAGGGCCGGCTTTACATCCGCGAGCTCTGGCGCTATAGCGAGCGGGTGGGGAAAGAGCTCGAGCGGATCAAGCCGGATGTGATCCTGTCCCAGGGCTTCTGCGTGTGGCAGGGCATCGACCGCTTCAGTGACCGCCTGATCGTGCATCCGCACGGGCTGGAGATGTTCCAGATGCTCACGCACAAGGAGCGCCTGCTGGGCTGGCCGTTCCGCGCGGGACTGCGGTACATGGTGCGGCACAGTGCGGTGGCGATCAGCCTGGGCGGCAGGCTCACCGGCATCCTGCAGGGCCTCGCCCAAGGCAGCCGCTGCCGTGTGGTGGTGATCCCGAACGCGACGGAGGTGCCCCAAGTATCTAATGACAAGGGACCAGGGTCAAGTGTCAGCTCAGGGCCGCTGCCGCTGTTGTTCGTGGGACGTTTCGCGTTCAACAAGGGGCTCGATGTGCTGCTCGTCGTGGCGCGGCGGTTGGTGTCCGAGGGGCGAAAGGACCTGGTGCGCTTCCAGCTGGCGGGTGACGGTCCGTTGCTGGAGGAGCTGAAGCGCGACCTGCCGCCG
>JAEUSW010000011.1 GCA_016788285.1 Flavobacteriales bacterium | reverse complement strand
CACGTGAAGCCAGTTCGGGTGGGCCTCGTACAGGCTGTCCAGCCCGAACCAAACCCCCAAATGGTCCACCGCCAGGCTGAAGGTCCGCTTTCGGGCGACCCACAGAGCCACCACATACCGCTGGCCACCGACCAAGGGCGTTGTCAACCGGCACATCACATACTCCCGTGTGTTCGAGCTACCTGCACCATACCACGCGTACACACCGGCCAGGCGTGTGCCCGTGCGAGCGTATTGGAATGCGGGTCCGTTGGGTCCGTTGGGTTCCATGTCGGCACCGCAACTGCGGTTCAGGTCACAGTCCCACACATCCGGTGTGGCGGTGTTCGGGTTGTGCCAGTCGGTCGCTTTCAACAAGGTGCACTGCGTAGGGGTCTCACAGTCCGTGGTGTCCTCGAAGCTCGGGTTGGGCACGAGGTTTTGGGCAGCAAGGGGCACAGCACATGGCCCGAGGTACATCAACAGTCCAGCACGTTGCAAGGCTTGCCTAAGGGCCAAGTACCAGATGCCTGTGGGAGTCATCTTTCGTTCGTATTGACCGGAAGCATCGTTCCGGTCCTTCTTCCGCTGGTGCTAATGCCTTCGTTCCGGCGCGGGTTCCGTCAAGGCATCCCGAAGTTAGACTGGTCGGGGGCCGGTGGGCGCTGCCTACTGTGCTTTGGCATACGCCCCGCGTGGCGAGGATAACGGCTGCATCCGCTTTGGGGTCGCATCGATCGTGGTGTTCATTGAAAGGACCGTCCAATTCGCCTCGGTTGACCTGGACACGGGCGACCGAGGTATTGGGCGGGCAGGTTGATGAAGTTGCCACCCGTATTCCAATCCTGCGCGTTCACCGCGCCGCATGCCCCCAACAACAGGGCGCATGCCAGTGTTCTTGTCTTCATGGTTCTCGCGTGTTGCGAGGAACCGGCCTTACCGCATCACCACGAACTTCTCATGCCAAATGCTTCCTGTGCGCCCCTGCACGCGCAGCACACAGACCCCTTCCGGCCAATGCCCGATGGGCTGTGTGGTACTTCCAGTGATGGCGAACTGTGCCACCAGGCGCCCCCCGGCATCGAACACCCAGGCCGTGCTACCCGCACTCGCCCCATCCACCTGCAACCACTGCCCGCCCCCCCATATGCGCACCTCAAGCGCCGCCTGCCCTGACTCCGGCAACCCAACGGCTGTTGGGCACTCACCCGGTGTGGGCGACACGCAAATGGCATCGTAGAGATAGTACGCCGCCAACGAGGGCTGCCCCGGTGTGAAATGGACCGTATCGGTGAGGGCATCGTTGAAGAAGTTGCCCAACACGATGTAGCGGTATGCACTGTCGGCCACAAAACTGCCGCTCACCAGGGTCCAGTTGGCCGTGTCGGTGATGATGGTGGGGTTGTTCACATGGGCGTAATTGCGGGGTGCGAACTCGGGACCGGAACCGGTCTGGCCGCTCCAAATGTGTTCATCCATGGTGAAGAGCACCCCCTGGTTATTGCTGGCCCAGCGCGTTTCCCAGTAAGAACCTTCGGTGGCCAGGTTCACCCAATAGCTCACGTAGTAGGTCTGCCCCACCACCAGCGGTTCGATCAAAGGGGCTCCGACCAACTCCCGAAAATCATCCACAGTGTACAAGCCCATTCCCACATAGGCATCCCCATCATGAGCGTACTGCCAAGTGAAGCCATTCCATGGCACATCCAGCAGGGTGTCAACGCCCCCGAGCGAACCGGCACACGCATGGAAGTAATCCGGGCTTTGGTCCCAGCGGTCCCAATAGAGCGGTCTACTGGCGAAGCCGAAGATCTCCGGGCAGGTGTCGTGCAACTCAAAGCTGGAGTTGGGCGCCAGGTTCTGGGCTTTGCAGCGCGGCAGGGCAAAGAAGAAAAGGCATGCCATGGCCCACAGAGCGAACACCGCGCTGCTGCGCTTGTGTAGCAGGTGCATTTTCGCTTGCCTTGGCATGGCATGAAGTTCGTGATGACCGGCAGAGGGCCGGTCCTCTGGTGTGAAAATACAACGCTAGGTGCATGTTGCACGCCAGCGTGCCTTCCCTTGCGGCGGCCGGGAGTAGCCGGGGCGGATCAGTTGATCGGACACTTCGTCCGCTCTCCGTGTAACCGATCCGATGCCCGCGAGTCGGAAGCTCGCACCTATCTATGGAATGGCGGAGCCTGCTCCATGGTGCAGCGGTCTTGGGGAGTTGAGGGAAATGCGGAAGCACCCTGCGCGCCATGCGCAGAGCTTGCCGATCGTGCTGGACTGATCATTAGCGGGCCGACTGGCCGACCGGCCGACCGGCCGCCAACTTCCAGCCCCCCGCCTCCAGCAGGCCTCCGCGTTCACTGGAGATGGGGTTCGCGGCAGGCATGGCAGGTCGAAAATAGTCGACATCGTACCACTTGGTGCTGCCGGTTGAAAACTTCATCCGGGCTTCACACGGTGGGGGCAATGGAGTTCCGGTCCGCTCAGGGGAGACTGCCACGGCGCCCAGCGCTCAACCCACCACACGTGCGCCTCGCAGTGACGGCAGGAAGGTGACGGGTGCAGATCCCGATCATCACAGCGGTCGACATCCTACATGAACCGTCGTCCACAGGACGTCGGTCGTCCTCTCGGTTCCACGCAACCCTTACACTCGCTCACCTCGGATCCCCCCAGCCGGTACCTTTCCCGCCCAGCCCCTTCGCATGCGACACCTTTCCACGCTCTCGCTCCTCCTTGTCACCGCTACGGCCCACTCCCAAGGCGACCTGTGCACGAGCGCCGTCCTGATCGGTCCGGGCGGGCACACCGCGGACGGTCCCAGCACCGGTGCCGGCGCCACCCAGGGCAACGCCACCAACGCCGATTGGTACGCCTTCGAGACCAATCAACCCGGCTACATAACGGTGAACAGCTGCGTGGACGGGGTCACCGATACGCGGGTGATCATCCACACGGGCACCTGCTCCAACCTGACCCAACTGGTCATCGACGACGACGGCTGCCCCGGCGGCTACCCGCCCGGGAATTCGCTGGTGGCGGGCCTGGCCGTGGTGCCCGGCGTCACCTACTACATCGAATGGGACGACCGCTGGAGCACCGACGGCTTCACCTGGGACCTGATGCTGCACGATTGCCCCGGCCCCTACCCGCCCGCCTTTTCCAGCACGGACAGCAGCATCACCGTGAACTGGCCCGCACAGCCGCCCGGCACGCTGTTCAGTGCGGAATTGGGCCCCGCCGGCTTCACCCCCGGCACCGGCACACTGATCACCGGAACGATGGGCGTGGACGGGCCTCCGGTGACCTTTAGCGGGCTTTCCGAAGGAACAGCGTACGCGCTGTACCTGGACGTGAACTGCGGGCAAGGGATGAGCATCGGACCGTGGCCGGTGACCACGGCGGGCAATCCGCTGGTGCCGAACGACGACTGCATCGACGCGCTGCCGCTGGTCTGCGGCGACACCGTGCAGGGGTCCACCACCGACGCCTTCGCCGATGCGGTGGCGGGTTGCGGCACGGGCATCGAGGCTCCGGGCATCTGGTACAGCTTCACCGGCGTGCAGGGCAGCGCCACGCTCAGCACCTGCAACACGGCCACCTACGACACGCGCATCAACGTGTACACCGGCAGCTGCGGCAACCTGGTGTGCGTGGGCGGCAACGACGACAGCCCCTTGTGCACCGGCCTCACCTCGGAAGTGACGGTGCTGACGGATGCGGGTGTCACCTACTTCGTGCTGGTGCAGGGTTACGACGGGGAGACGGGCGACTTCACCCTGGCGCTGAGCTGCAACAGCTGCGCGCCCCCGCAGGACGTGGTGGTGAGCCCCAGCGACACGCAGGCCAACGTCTACTGGACCAGCGCGAACGGTGGCGCCACCTTCAACGTGGAGTTCGGGCCCGCAGGCTTCACCCCCGGCACCGGCACGGTGGTGAGCGGCACGATCGGCATCAACGGTCCGCCGGTGACGCTGAACGGGCTGACGCCGGGCACCGACCTGGACCTGTACGTGCAGGAGGACTGCGGCGGCGGCGACGTGAGCCCGACGGTGGGCCCCGTGGCCTTCACCACCCTGCTGGACCCGGTGGCCATGAACGCGTTCTGCAACCAGGCCGCGGCCATCAACTGCGGCGACACGCTGCTCGGCGATACGAACGAGGGCCTGTTCGCACCGGCGCCCACCTGCGCCAGCGCGGCGGTGAGCGCACCGGGGCTCTGGTACATCTTCATCGGCACCGGCGAGGACGCGACGCTCTTCACCTGTGACCAGGCCTCGTTCGACACACGGATCAGCGTGTTCGAGGGCAGCTGCGGCAGCCCGGTGTGCGTGGCCGGCAACGACGACGCCGTGGACTGCCCCGGCAACACCAGCAGCGTCACCTTCTTCGCCCAGAACGGTGTGGAGTACCTGGTGCTGGTGCACGGTTATGATGGCGCCACGGGCACCTTCCTGCTCACGCTGTCCTGCGCCCCGCCGTGCGCGGACATCCCGTCCAACGACGCCTGCCCGGGGGCCACGCCCGTGCCGACGCTGCCCTTGGGCACCTGCGCCACGCCCACCGCGGGCACCAACGTGTGCGCCTATGGTTCGCCGCTGCCCAACCCACCGTGCGACCCGTGGGCCAACATCATCGACGTGTGGTACAGCTTCAACACGGGCGACACCGGAACGCATGTGCTGACGTTGGAGGAGCAGAGCGCCGCCGCGCTCAACATGGCCGTGTACACCGATTGCGCCTCGCCCGACTACATCGCCTGCTTCACGGAGGTGGCGGCGCCCGTGACGCTGAACGGCCTGCCCTTGAACACCGACCTGCTGGTGCGCGTGTGGAACGGAGGCGGTGCCGACGCGGGCACCTTCACGCTCTGCGATCAGGCCGCACTGCCCACCGCCGTGGCCGTACGGGACCGGCCCGCGCTGGGCGCCTTCCCCGTCCCGGTGAGCGATGTGCTGCAGGTGACCGGCGTGCCCGCCATGGCGCGTGGTGCCGAGGTGCTCGACCTGCAAGGGCGCATGGTGCGGTCCATGGCGCTGCGCGCCGCCGGTGGAAGGGCCGAGCTTGCCGTGGGCGACCTGGCGAACGGGACCTACCTGCTGCGGCTCGATGGCGGCGTGAACGGATCGGTGCGCTTCGTGGTGGCGCGCTGATCACCGTTCGTCCTGTGCGAGGCGACGACGAACGTCCGCGGCCCAACGGGCCTGTGCGGCCGCGTCCCGACCGTGATCCGTGTCGCGGTCGTACCGGTCCTGCTCCTCGCGCAGGCGTGCCATCATGCGATCGTGGGCACGCTGGAACGAGGCCTCGGGCGCTGCGCCGCCCAGCTGGGCCGGAAGCTCCAGGGCGAAGCGGCGTGCGTGCATCTCGGCCAGGTCGAAGTGGAGCTGCTCGTGCGCCAGCAACTGGGCGCTGGCCTTGGCGGGCGGTCGCACCCAGCTCTCCGCCGGCATGAAGACGCAGCTCACCTCGGCGGTGATGCGGCCCTCCCCGTCGCGCTCGAAGCTCGCCGAGATGCCGTAGTAGGTGTAGGCGTCACGGTCGATGCCCCGCGGTGGTGTCCCTTGGAAATCGGCCCAGGTGAGCGGCCGCTGAGCGCTCCAGGGGATGTTGGTCTGTGCACGCAGCGGCGCCTGCAGCCAAGCGGCCGTCAGGCACAAGGCCCAGGTCAATGCCGGGCGGAGCGGGGACATGTTCACGTCCGGTGAACGCGAAGGGCGTGCCGATCCGTGCACCTCACTGCTTGAGGAGCGTGCGGGCGCTTCGTCCTGCCGGGCCGCGCAGCTCCAGCTGGTACACGCCCACGGGCAGGGTGGCGATGTCCACGAAGAGCCGGCCGTCGGCGGGCGGGACGCCGCGGAACACCGTGTGCACCAGGCGGCCGGTGGCGTCGAGCAGACGCAGCTCCACGCGGTCGGTGCGTCCCGGCTCCACCCCCACCACCACGATGGAGGTGGCGGGGTTGGGAAAGAGCGACACGAACGCCGGCGCCTCCACGGGCGACACCGCCGTGTTGGCATCGAGCACGCGGAAGTCCCACCAGCCGTCGGGCGCCACCAGGGGGCGCACCTGCACCTTGCCGCTGTTGGCCGTGGCCTCGATGTAGTAGAAGATGCGGGTGCCGACGGGCTGCGCGGGGATGGCCCCGGCCCACGTGTTGCCGCCCTGGTCGGTCATGGGCAGCGCGGCGAAGCCGGCGGCGGTGTCCGTGGTCCAGTACAGCTGCGCGCCGGAGATCCCCGTGCGATGGCGGATGTAGGCCTCCACCGGGTAGGGGTTCACCGCGTCGAAGGTGTCGTCCAGGCGCTGGTGGCGGATCAGCAGCGGATCGCTGACGCCGATGCCCTTGGTGATGCAGTGGATGGCGCCGCTCGCGCTGATGATGTTCATCCCCTGGTCGTCGCAGTCGATGCCCACCACATTGTAACCGGGCAGGCTCTCGCGCAGGATCCGCAGGCCAACCGTGTCGTATTCCGTCCTGTAGGTGGGCACCAGCACGGTGCCGTTCACGAACACGTTGTTCGCATAGGTGCGGTAGCTGGCGTTGGGCGCGAAGTTGCCCCCGGTGCTGGGGGGCATGGGCACCCGGATCGTCCCGTACGGCGTGCCGAACACGCTGTTGAACGTGCTGGTGACGTAATCCAGGTTGGTCTCGATCTGCGGTCCATCGCTCAGCCCCAGCGGGAACTCGCCCACCAGGAGGTGCTCCTCATCGAGCAGCTTCATGTGCATGTCGATGTGGTTGATGTTGTCGAAGGGCAGCGGGGTCATCTTGATGTAGCGCCCGGGCTGGATGCCCATCCAGGCGGTCATGATGGCGTCCACCTGGGCCTCGGTCTTCACCGTCTGGTTGAACTGCCCGTTGGGGCCGTTCTCCTCCAGGACGAGCTCGCTGCTGAAGGCCGTGCCGAAGCCATCGCTCATGAAGTTGCCGCCCGTGTGCACCAGGTCGTTCGGCGCCTGGCTCGTGCTGTAGACGGGGATGTTCTTGAACGCGCCCACCGCATCGGGCATGGCGTCGTCCAGCGGCCGGGGCCGGTTGTAGATCCAGTCCAGCAGCAGCAGCGAGTCCACCTCGTTCAGGTAGATGCTCTCGGCGAAGTAGTCCCGCGACCACACACTGTTGAAGGCGCTCTCCAGCAGTGTCACGTTGTTAAGGTTGTTCAATGGACCGCCGTACTGCGCGTTGTTCAGGTAGCTGGTGACATCGGCGGCGTTGTCGCACACGATGATCACTTCGCACTCCTCCTTGGCGTGCCTCACGATCTGCTTGAGGATGCCCTCGTACTGCGCCCAGCAGATCACCAGGCTCTGGATCTCCTCCCACTCGGCCATGGTGCGGACGGGGCCAGGTGGAGGCGTGGTGATGCCCCGTGCGGTGTTCGCCCGGCTGTCGCGGTAGTCACGGATCAGGGCGTGCTCATGGGGGGCGAGCACATGGGGCAGCGGTGCACGCTCCTGGGCGTGCAGGGCGAAAGAGGGAACGATGAGGAGGGCGAGGAAGGGGATGCGGCGCAACATGGGGCGTTCGTTCGGCGCCAAGGTAGCGCGGCTTGCCCACGGGCATCAACCCGTGCGACGGAGGGACTTGGAAAGCAGACGCTCAGGGCAGTTGCTCCAGCCGCGTGGCCGTGGGCACCGTGCCGCCGATGTTCACCAGGACGGGGTCGCGGTCATTGGCGCCGCCGGCGTACTTCACCACCCCGTCCAGGTTCACGTCCTCCGGCCGGTACTGCCCGTTCAGCGTGGCCGTGGGCACCGTGCCGCCGATCGCGGTCAGCACCGGGTCGCGGTCGTTGGCGGAGCCGGCGTACTTCAGCCGGTCATCGCGCAGGACGTTGCCGGCCCACAGCACGCGCACGTTCCCGATCGTCTTGCGCGCGTCCGTGCCCCAGGTGGGCGTGGCCGCCGCGGTGAGGTCGAGCGCCGTGGTGCCGCCCCCCAGCGTCAGGGCCGTGGCCGTCATCACCCCCAGGTGGTTCCGGTGGCACGCCGCGACGTGGTAGGTGCCCGGTGGGAGGTCGAAGGTCACCGGCGAGGTACCGTCCACCGCCACGATGTCGCCGTCGCGCTGCACCAGCGCCGTGCGGCTCCGGAGCACCGTGGTCGGCACCGTGGCATCGCGCAGCTCCACCACCACCCAGTCCACGATGGCGTTCGGCCCGGTGACGGCCAGCACGGGCGCCGTGGTCGTGGGCGTGCTGTTGCCCAACAGGGCGATGCCCGCGGCCGTGTACGGCTCGGTGAGAGGGATCAGGCCTTGCGTGCGCAGGTCGTCGCGCATCAGGCCCGCATTGGCATCGAAGGCCCCCTCGAGGTAGGCGCGCACGGCCAGGGCGAGGCCCGGTGCCGGGGTGATGCGGAAGCGCCACCAGCCCTGCGGGGCCGTGATGGGCCTCACCTGCACCTTGCCGCTGTTGGCCACCGCCCGGATGTGGTAGTAGATCGTGCCGCCGCCCGGCTGTTCCGGGATCACAGCGGACCAGATGTTCCCGCCTGCGGGCGTCATGGCCAGCGCGGTGTAGCCCTGGGTCGTGTCCGCGGTCCAATACACCTGCGCCGAGGCGATCCCGGTCTGGTGCCGGATGTAGGCCTCCACCGGATAGCCGACGCCCGTGTTGGTCCGGTCGGCGAGCGGTTCATGCCGGATCAACAGCGGCTTGGACACCCCGATGGCCTTGGTGATGCAGTGCAGCGCCCCGCTCTGGGCGATGATGTTGCCGCTCGCATCGTCACAATCGATCGGAACGACCTTGTATCCCGGGAGCGCTTCGCGATAAATGCGCAACGCGGTGGTGTCGTACTGCTCGCGGTAGGTGGGCACCAGGATGGTGCGGTTGATGAAGATGCTGTTGGTGTAGGTGCGGTAGCTGCTGCTCGGCGGGTAGGCCCCGCCGGTGCTCGGTGGCATGGGCACCCGGATGATGCGGTACGGTGTGCCGAACACACTGGAGACGTTCTGCTGGATGGCCTGGATGTTGGCCTCGATCTGCGGACCGTCGCTGACGCCGTTGGGGAACTGCCCGATCAACAGCGTCCGCTCATCGAGCAGCTTCATGTGCATGTCGATGTGGTTGATGCCGTCGAAGGGCAGCTGCGTCATACGCACGTACCGGCCCGGCTGGATGCCCATCCAGGTGGTCATCAGCGCGTCCACCTGCGCGGGGGTCTTGTCGGTCTGGTTGTACGCCCCGGAAGGGCCGTTCTCCTCGACCACCAGGTCGCTGCTGAAGCCCGTGCCGAAGCCGTCGCTCATGAAGTTGCCCCCGGTGTGCACCAGGTCGTTCGGCGCGGTGGTGGTGCTGTACACGGCGATGTTCTTGAAGGCGCCGATGGCATCGGGGGTGGCGTCGTCCGCCGGCCGCGGCCGGTTGTAGATCCAATCCAGCAGGAACAGCGAGTCCACCTCGTTCTGGTAGATGCACTCCGGACCGTAGTCGCGCATCCAGATGCTGTTGTAGGGCGTGTTCAGGAAGCTGATGTTGGTGAGGTCCGGCAGCGGAGCCCCGCCCGCGTTGTTCGCCAGCAGGTAGTTGGTGATGTTGGTCTGCGAGTTGGTGGTCCCGGGGTTGCCGCACAGGATGAGCACCTGGCATTCGGCCTTGGCGTGCCGCACGATCTGCTTGAGGATGCTGGGAAAGGACACCCAGGCCACGCACAACGTCTGCACCTCCTCCCATTCGGCCATGGTGCGGGGCGCGAAGGGGGGCGGTGTGGTGGTGCCGCGCGCATCCTG
>JAEUSW010000327.1 GCA_016788285.1 Flavobacteriales bacterium | reverse complement strand
GGCGGATGCAACAAGGGCACGCCGGCGGTGCTCGACAGCATCGCGGTGCGGTGAGCCGTCATTGTTTGCGGAAGTACCCGTTGGAGTATTCGTTCGCATAGAGCACGTGCACCTTTTCCGGCTTGTCGGCGAAGAACTCGTCGCAGGCCCGTTTCACCCCGGGTGAACGGTAGCCACCGGAAAGGCCGCGGCGTGACAGTACCTTTTCATCGTAGTACACCGCGATCATGCCGATGGCACCGGGTGCCATGCGCGCATACACATGGGGCAGCACGTGCTTCGTGCTCTCGTACAGGTCCCCGTCGATCAGCGCGAAGGCGATGCGCTCGGGCAGCCCTTGCGGCACGGTGTCCTGGAACCAACCCTTGTGGATGTGCGGATGCCTTAGGCCCAAAGCGTCGAACTTCCGCTTGAAGAGGTCGAGCGGCGCCGCCATATACCCCTTGCCATAGACCCCATCGGCCACGTCCGTGCCAGTGAGCTCGGGCAGGCCCTCGAAACTATCGTACGCATGGACCTGCCGCTCCGGGGAGAGCGTACTGACCACCTTCTGCATCACGATCGTACTGTCCCCTGCGTTGCATCCCAGGTCCACCACGTCGCCGGGCACCTTGTAGGCGATCACCTGCTCCAGGAGGTGGAAGAGGTTCATGCGGGCCTCCACATTGGCCATGTCGCTCGGAGCGGGTGTGAGGCGCATGGGCAGGCGCAACTTGCGGAAGGCCTTGTTCATGAACAACTGCCACGCGGTCGGCGTCCGGTGATCCCAGTCGAAGGTGGTGGCGATGAAGGCGTTGTCCATGCTCATGGCGGGTGGGCGATCGAAGGTGTGCGCGTTGGTCGCGGTCAAACATAGCGGGGCCTCCTCCGCTCATGCGGCCCGCTCCCCACAAGCGACGAACAACCCGCCGTGTACACCGCCGATCAGGCCTCGAACACCATGCTCTCCGCCGCGGCGCCGAGCTCCAGCAGCAGGGCCTTGAGGTCGGTCACGAAGTGCTCCGGCCCACAGAGGTAGAACCGCTGGTCGAAGTCGTGCACCACGCTCACCAGGTCGTCCCGGTCGATCCGGCGGTCGCGGAACCCGATGACGTTCTCGCGGGTGAAGGTCTTCAGATAGTGCCGGCCCAGCATCCGGCCCAGCTCATCATCGAGGAACAGGTCGTCCGCACGACGGTTGGACCAGATGAGCGTGTGCCCCTTCAGGGCCTTGTCCTGATGCAGTTGCCGAAGAATGGCCAGGAAGGGGGTGATGCCGGCCCCACCGGCGAGGAAGACCCCCGGCCCCTGGTAGGTGATGGTCCCGAAGGCCTCGCCCAGCAACAGGTGCTCGCCCTTGCCCAAGGTCCGCAGCTGCCGCGTGACCCCCTCGTGCGCGTCGTAGATCTTGACGATGAGCTCCAGGGTGCGCGCGCGGGGCAGCGCGGTGAACGTGAAGGGCCTTGCCCGGTCGCGCCAACCGTCGCGGTCGATGGACACCATGCACCCTTGTCCGGGGGTGAACCGGAACCCCTTCGGCCGGCTGAGAGTGAACCGCTTGACGGTGGCGTTGAGGAAGACCGCACCGAGCACTTCCACGCGGTGGAGGCCGCCCGGCAGGACCGGAGCATCATCGGTCGCGCTCACGGAAGCGCGCAGTGGTAGGCCGCGGCCATGGGGTCGCACCGCTCGAACAACGGCAACTCCATCCCCGGACGCACCAGCAGCAGTTCCCACGGATCGGCCACGGCCAGGAAACGCGCGCCCGATGGGGTGAGCTCCAGGTGGAGAGCGCGGTCATGGGCACGCTCGTTGCGCGGCGTGCAGAGCATATGCCGCATCAACGCGCCTTCGCCGATGCCGGTACGCTTGGTGAAGGAGCGGAAGTCCATGTAACCCTCCATCAAGCGGTCGCGCAGGTGATCGGCGCGTTGCACCCTCCACACGTCGCGGCCGGCCTGCTCGCGCATCTGCCGCACCAGCTCGAACTGTTCGTGCGTAGGCTCGGCATAGGTGGGCTTGAACACCGCGTCCGTGGCGGGGTCCTTCCGCAGCTCGGCCATCAGGGCCGCCCCCCGCTGTTGCCGGACCAGGATCAGCTCCTTCTCGGGGATGTGCAGCAGGTATTCGCTGCCCTTGGGGGTGGGCACGTAGCCGTGGTAGCGTTGGAACTCGCCGTTGACCTCCCGGCGGCGGATGAGCCCCAGGCGGACCAAAGGACCCAGGTCGGCCCGGGGGCCGAGGAAATCGGTCAGTTCCTCCTGTCCCTGTTCACGGGCACGGAGGATCCTGTTCCAGCGGATGTCGAACACGGCCGAGCTCATGGTGCCAAAGTGAAGGCCGGCACCGCCCTGTCCGAGGCCCGCTCACCGGGCGTTCATCAACAGGTCCCGTTTGAAGGAACGGGGTTCCGATGGCTATCCGCTTGGCCTTCAAGCGATGTCGCGGTCCACGCGGCTTGTTCACGGCGGAATGTGCACAACCCGCCCACTGCGGGCGGGCATCCGTTCACCGCTCCTGCCCCTTCCTCGCTACCTGCTCCTGCACCTGCCCCTGCCCCTGTGCCTGCTCCTCGTCCTTGGCGATCATGCGCTTCACCAGCTTGAGGGTGGCTTTGCGCTTCCGGTTGCGGTTCTGTCTGCTCTTCTGGGGCATGGTCGGGGGTGATACCGCAAAGATGGGGCGCTCCTCGCCGCTGCCGGACAACCTGGAAGCGTCCTTGTCGGTCATGTTCCCACCAGTCCTTCCCATGCGCCACCACCTCTTCCTCGCCACCATCGTGCTGAGCTCGTCCATGGCCGCCCAGAGCTCGTGCAGCACCGCTCTCCCCATCGGCCCCGGCATCCACTTGGTGCCCGCCATCACCGGCACACCGGCCACCCTGGTCTGCAGCGAGAACGCCGTGATGGCCGCGGCCAGTGCATGGTACGCCTACACGCCGGTGCAGGACACCAACGTGCGCATCGTCACGCATGTGCAGGGCCAGCCCGACCAGGACACCCGCGTCAGCGTGGCCATCGGCCTGTGCACCGCCCTGGGCTGCCTGACGGGCGATGACGATTCGGGCCCCAACCTCACCTCGGCCTTCAGCTTCCGCGCCGAACAGGGCACCACCTACCGCATCATCATCGAGAACCAGAACGGCAACCAGGGGTGCGCCTTCGAGCTCTCCGAGTTCGCCAATCCATCCGCTCCGGTGGACATGGTCTCCTTCAGCGGCTTCGGCCTGAGCGACCCGCAGCCCATCCTCGGTGTTGTGGACCTGAACGACGACGGGCTGGACGACCTTGTGGTACCGGGGGAGTTCGCGCTCACCGTCCATCATCAGCAGGCCGGCGGCACCTTCGTGCCACAGGTGACCCCGCATGGGCTGATCGCCAACCCGGCCTCGCAAGGCCTCGCCGCCGGCGACGTCGACAACAACGGCCGGCCCGACCTATTCTATGCAGGGGCGCAGAACAGCTTCCACGTGCTGATGGCCGAT
>JAEUSW010000213.1 GCA_016788285.1 Flavobacteriales bacterium | reverse complement strand
GGTCGGTGCTGCGGAGGTAGCCGCCGAGCGGCGCGCTCACGCTCACCAGGTTCTGCGGCGGCACCTCGATCACGCCCTGCACGGGCAGTGTCACGCCGAGCGAGCGTTGCTCGAGGCGGCCCTTGGCGATGCCGGCGTTCTTCATCTGTTCGGGGGTGAGGTGCACGGTGTTCTCCGCCTTGGTCGCTGCGTCGGTGGGGTTGGGTTCCGGCGCACCGGAGCAGGAGAGGAGGAAGGTGAAAAGGACCACGGACGCGGCATGCACCGCGGTGGTCGAGGAACGTTGGATAGGGGTGCGCAAGGTCTGCGTGGGGGTCATTGTTCGTTGTAGCGGTCGAGCTCGATGCTGATGCGGCCCAGGGCCAGGAGCGCATCGAGGTGCTCCAGCGTGAGGTTGATGGCCTGCCCGTTGAGCAGGCTCCATTCCAAGCGGTCGATCTGCCCGTTGACGAAGGCGTCCTCCGAGGCTTTTCGAAGTTGTGCGGCCTCCTGGGCACCGCCCATCTCCAGGGCTTCCACGCGGCCCAGCTGCGCGGCGTAGCGGTCGCGCAGCTGCTGCAGGTGCGTGCGCAGCTCCAGCTCCAGCGCGGCCACCTCGTTCACGGCGCGGTCGTGGTCGATGCGCGCGGCCTTGTTGCGGGCGTCCTGCGCACCGAAGGCGAGCGGTACGCCCAGCCCGGCCTTCACCGTGGTGAAGCGGTCGCCGCGGTCGTAGATCACGGCGCCGTCGGGCACCGAGGGCGACCCGTTCAGGGTCATGGACGACACGCCGACGGTGATGCCGGGGAGCATGCTCGCCCGTTCGGACCGCCAGCGTGCTTCGGCGGCAAGCTCCTGTTCCTGCGCGGCGCGCATGAGCGGATGGCGCTTCACGGCGCTGTCGCCGGGGATCGTCACCAGCAGCAGCTTCAGCTCGCCGGGCACGGTGCCCACCGGCACGGGGCTGTTCACCAGCTGTTGCAGCCGTGCACGCGCCTGGGCCAGGGCGGCCTCCACCTCCTGCAGCCGCGCGCGGATCATCATGGCCTGCGAGCGGGCGGTGGCGCGTTGCAAGGCGTTGGACGCCCCCAGGTCGAAGCGCTGCTGCTCGCCTTCCACGGCCGCGCGGTGGATGCTGTCGGCCTCGACCAGTCCTGCGCGCATGCGTTCGAGGACCTGCACTTCGTGGTAGGCCTGACGCACGTGCGTGCGCAGCTCCCGTTCGCGCAGCGCCTGCTCCCAGCGCAAACCGGCCGCGCTGTGCTTCAGCATCTTCCGACGCTGGCCGTACACGGTGGGGAAGGCCAGGCTCTGGTCGATGCCGATGCGGTCGTCGTTGGCGTTGGTGTTCAGCTGGCCGTACTCGTAGGTCACCTGGGCGCGGGGCAGGTCCCACGCCTCGCCGATGAGCGCTTCGCCGGCCTCGGTGCGCAAGGCGGCCCCGCGCAAGGTCAGGTTGTTGCGCAGTGCGCTGTCCACGGCCTGTTCCACGGTGAGCGCGCGTTCCGGCGCTTGCGCGTGGGCCATCGCGGGCATGAGCAGGAGCAAGAGCATCGCGGCAGGAGCGACGGCGTTCCCGCCATTACCGCCCTTGTTCCGCTGGCGGAAGGCGAGCATGTACAGTGAGGGCAGCACGAAGAGCGTGAGGACCGTGGCGGTGAGGAGGCCGCCGATCACCACGGTGGCGAGGGGCCGCTGCACTTCGGCGCCGCTGCCGTGGCTCAGGGCCATGGGGAGGAAGCCGAGCGAGGCCACGCTGGCGGTCATGAGCACGGGGCGCAGGCGGTTGGCGGTGCCGGTGCGGATGCGTTCGGCCAGGTCGGCCAGGCCCTCCTTGCGCAGGTGCTCGAACTCGCTGATGAGCACGATGCCGTTGAGCACCGCCACGCCGAAGAGGGCGATGAAGCCCACGCCGGCCGAGATGCTGAAGGGCATGCCGCGTCCGGCCAGGGCGAACACGCCGCCGATGGCGCTGAGCGGCACCGCGCTGAACACCAGCAGGCTCAGCTTCAGGCTGCCGAACGCGAAGTAGAGGAGCAACAGGATCAACAGCAGTGCGATGGGCACCACCACGCTCAAGCGCTGCTTCGCCTCGATCAGGTTCTGGAAGGCGCCCCCGTAGGTGGTGA
Source organism: Flavobacteriales bacterium (assembly GCA_016788285.1). Lineage (GTDB taxonomy): Bacteria > Bacteroidota > Bacteroidia > Flavobacteriales_F > PHOS-HE28 > PHOS-HE28. The sequence goes on along the minus strand of JAEUSW010000213.1, from coordinate 13 downwards.
AGTACCCGGCCGG
>JAEUSW010000207.1 GCA_016788285.1 Flavobacteriales bacterium | reverse complement strand
CGAGTTCATCATGGGTGCGGCCGGGCTCAAGGTGGAGGAGGGCGAGGAAGGCAAGGAGGAGGGCGCGGCCGAACCCGTGGAGCGCGGCAAGCCCGCCAAGGGCATCAAGGGCAGCAGCATCGAGGAGCTCAAGGAACTGCTTGAGAAGGCGCTGCACGACGAGGACTACGAGCGCGCCAGCAAGATCCGCGACGAGATCAAGCGGCGCGAGCAGACGAACTAGACCAGGACCGGACGAAGGCACCGGGGCCGAGTGTTCGGCCTCCGGCCGCCACCCTGCGCCGTACGACCGAACTTCTATCTTGTCGCCCACGAAACACGACCGCATGTCCAAGACCGAATCGTGGGGATCGCGCGTGGGGCTCATCCTGGCCATGGCGGGCAACGCCGTGGGCCTGGGGAACTTCCTCCGTTTTCCCGTGCAGGCCATCCAGAACGGTGGGGGCGCCTTCATCATCCCTTACCTGGTCTGCTTCCTCCTGATGGGCATCCCCCTGCTCTGGGTGGAGTGGAGCATGGGCCGATTCGGCGGCCGTTCGGGCCACCACAGCACCCCCTTCATCCTCCACAACATGGACCCCAAGCGGGCCTTGTGGAAGTATGTGGGCGTGTTCGGCATCTTCACCAACATCGCGGTGGCGGCCTATTACTGCTACCTCGAGAGCTGGACCCTGAGCTACATCTGGCACAGCGTGGCGGGCACCTTCATGGACATGGGCGCCGAGGGGGTCGCGAGCTTCTTCAACAGCTACATCGACATCAGCGTCAGCACCACGGGCATCCCGTATGAGGCCATCTGGTTCTGGCTCCTCTGCCTGCTGTTGAACACCTGGATCCTGAGCAAGGGCCTCAGCGGCGGCGTGGAGAAGGTGGCCATGATCGGCATGCCGCTCCTGATCGTCTTCGGCCTCTTCCTGGCCATCCGCGGCGTCACCCTGAAGGCCGGTGAGCACGGAGCGGTGTACGACGGCACGGTGGGCCTCAACTTCCTGTGGACGCCGGACTACAGCAGCATCTGGAAACCCAGCGTGTGGCTCGCCGCCGCAGGGCAGATCTTCTTCACCCTCAGCGTGGGCATGGGCAGCATCCAGTGCTACGCCAGCTATGTCCGCAAGAAGGACGACATCGCCCTCAACGCCATGAGCGCGGGGTGGATGAACGAGTTCGTGGAGGTGGTGCTGGGCGGCGCCATCATCATCCCCATCGCCATCGGCTACCTGGGCATCGACAAGGTGAAGGAGCTCACCGCCACCGGTGGACTGGGCCTCGGCTTCAAGACGCTGCCCTACCTGTTCACGCAGTGGGGCCCCTGGTTGTCGGCGATCGCCGGGGTGTGCTGGTTCGGACTGCTGTTCTTCGCCGGCATCACCAGCAGCCTGGCCATGGGCACACCGGTGATGGGCTTCCTGCAGGACGAGTTCGGCTGGAAGCGGGGACCTTCCGCCTGGATGTTCGGCCTGGTGGTGCTGCTGCTGGGCCTGCCCACGGTGCTCTTCTTCGAGCACGGCGTGTTCGACGAGTACGACTACTGGGCCGGCACCGTGAGCCTCGTGATCTTCGCGCTCCTGGAGGTGATCCTCTTCGCGTGGGTGTTCGGCATGGACAAAGGCTGGGCGGAGATCAACATGGGCGCCGATCTGCGCCCGCCGACGGTCTACCGCTTCATCATCAAGTACGTCACCCCGGTGATCCTGGCCGTGGTCTTCCTGGCCTCCCTGCCCGGCATCTGGGAGAAGATCACCGCACCGGCCAGCCCCTACCTGCACGCCTCCCGGCTGCTGTTGCTGGCCGTGTACGCCGGCATCGCGCTGCTGGTGCGCAAGGCCTATCTGAAACGCAAACGCCACGCCCACGGCATGGTCTGATCCGCACGCACCATGAACACCTCCGCCCTTGTGCTGATGCTGGCCTCCGTGCTCACCGTGACAGGCTTCACGCTGTACTTCTTCTACCGCGTGCTGACCACGCCTCCGAAGCCCGAGCCGGACAGCTTCAGCGACAACGACCCCGAGCCGTAGGCCGACCATCGCCGTCCCCAAGCCCGCAGCATGTCGGACGACGTCCGCTCCTTCCTCCGCTCCTTCAGCCTGGGCAAGGTGCTGCTGCCGGTGTTCATCGGCCTGGGCATCACCGCGGTCCTCATCTTCCGCAGCAGCGACCTCAGCGCCCTGGACGGCGTGCGCTGGACCTGGGCCAGCACCCTGTGGATCGGCCTGGCCTTCGGCAGCGTGGTGGTGCGCGACTATGCCTACATGGTGCGCATCCGCCACCTCACCGAGCGCTCGCTGAGCTGGTGGCGCAGTTTCGTGGTGATCATGCTCTGGGAGTTCAGTTCGGCACTGGCCCCCGGGCTCATCGGCGGCGGCTTCCTCTTCGCCATCTTCATCCTCAGCCGCGAAGGCGTCGATGCCGGTCGCAGCATCACCGTCATCACCTTCACCAGCTTCCTGGACGGCATCTTCCTGGCGGTGATGGCGCCGCTGATGGTGCTGCTGGTCGGGCAGGACGCGCTGTTCAGCGGCGTGGGCGTGGGCACCAGCCTCTGGGGCAGCAGCGTGTTCGTGGCCTTCTGGGCGGTGTACGTCATCATCCTGGCCTACAAGCTCTTCGTGGCCTACGCCCTCTTCATCAACCCGGTGATCGTGAAGCGCTGGCTGGTGGGCCTCTTCAGCATCCCCGTGCTGAAGCGCTGGCGCCGCGGTGCGGTGACCACCGGCGACCAGCTGATCACCGCCGCCACCGGCCTGCGCAGCAAGCGCTGGAGCTACTGGTGGCCCGCCCTGCTGGCCACCTTCGCCAGCTGGACCGCCCGCTACAGCATCGTCAACTGCCTGGTGCACGCCTTCCGCGACGGCCAGCCGGTGGACGACCTCCTGCTCTTCGGCAAGCAGGTGGTCATGGGCATCCTCGTGCTGGTGAGCCCCACCCCGGGCGGCAGCGGCCTGGCGGAGTTCCTCTTCAACGACCTGCTGGGCATGTTCATCCCGCTCGGCCTGGCCCCCGCGCTGGCCCTGCTGTGGCGCCTCATCAGCTATTACCCCTACATCCTGGCCGGCGCCGTCCTGCTGCCGCGCTGGATCCGCCGCAACCTGCTGCACCTGGGCAAAGGCCCCGCCACCCCCTGACCCCTCCACCATGGAACGACTGACCGGACTCCTCGGCATCGCCCTCATCCTCGGTCTCGCCGTGGCCGCCAGCAACAACCGCCGGGCCATCAACCCGCGCGTCATCCTCAGCGGCATCCTCCTGCAGGTGCTCATCGCCGTGCTGGTACTGAAGGTGCCCCCCGTGACCCGCTTCTTCCAATGGCTCGGGCACGGCATGGAGAAGATCGAGCAGTTCGCCCGGCAGGGCGCCTCCTTCGTGTACGGCGGGCTCGCGGCCATGCAGTTCGATGGCACCGTGGCCAACTACGCCGCCGGAGGCTTCGTGTTCGCCCTCAACGTCACCGCCACCATCATCCTGGTGTGCGTGCTGGTGGCCATCCTCTACCACTTCGGCATCATGCAGCGCGTGGTGCAGCTGATCGCCCGCGCCATGAACTTCGTGATGCGCGTGAGCGGCGCCGAGGCCCTGAGCAACGTGGCCAGCGCCTTCGTGGGGCAGGTGGAGGCCCAGGTGATGATCCGCCCCTACCTCGCCGGCATGACGCGCAGCGAGCTGCTGGCCAGCATGAGCGGCAGCCTGGCCTGCATCGCGGGCGGCATCCTGGTGGTGTACGTGAACATGGGCGCCCAGGCCGGCTACGACCTGGCCCCCAAGCTCATCGCCGCCAGCCTCATGGCCGCGCCCGGCGCCCTGGTGATCAGCAAGATCGTGTTCCCCGAGACCGAGGAGAGCCAGACCATGGGCAACGTGAAGCTCGAGGTGAAGAGCAACTACATCAACGTGGTCGACGCCATCAGCCACGGTGCCGGCGATGGATTCAAGATCGCCATGAACGTGATCGCCATGCTCATCGGCTTCATCGCGCTCATCGCGCTGATCGACTGGAGCCTGCTCCGCATCGGCCACCTCTTCAGCCCCGACCTGCACCTCAGCCTCAACTGGGTCTTCGGCAAGTTCTTCTACCCCATGGCCTGGAGCATGGGCGTGCCCGCCCAGGATGTGGGGAGCGTGGCCACGCTGCTGGGCCAGAAGCTCACCATCAACGAGTTCGTCGCCTTCCAGAACCTGGCCAACAAGAGCGTGCCCATCGTCACCGAGAAGGGCCTGTTGATCGTGAGCATCGCCATCTGCGGCTTCGCCAACTTCAGCAGCGTGGGCATGCAGATCGGCGGCATCGGCGAGCTCGCCCCCACCCGCCGCGCCGACCTCGCCAAGCTGGGCCTCAAAGCGCTCTTCTGCGGCACCCTCGCCAGCTACCTCAGCGCCACCATCGCGGGCATCCTGATGTGAGCCCGCGGCCACCCTTCACCCCCGCCTGCGTCCTCCATCCGTGACCCGCACCTTCCTGTCGGCCGCTGCGGCCGTGCACAAGGCCGACCCGGGGACCTCCTCTTGATCCGGAGCCATGGCCCAACGGAACCCAGGACCCGACGCCCACCTCCCGAACGTGAAGGTCCTCGGGGTGTTGCTGGGCGCATTGGCCTTGTGCTACCCGGTCCTTTCCAACGGCTTCCCGTTCATGTATCCGGACACCTGCACTTACCTGGATGCAGGGTTCAGCGGTCGGGTCTCCGATATCCGACCGGCCACCTACGGCTTCCTGCTGCGCCATCTGTCCTTGAGGGAGAGCCTGTGGCCCGTGGTCTTCGCACAGGCCTTGATGATCTCCTGGTGCGTGCATGCCCTCTGCCGCGCCCTGGCCCCCGGTGCGCATCCGCTGCTGCCCGCCGGCATCCTCCTCCTGCTCACGCTCTTCACCCGGGTGGGGACCGTGGTCGGGATGATGATGCCCGATGCGTTCACCCCCGTGCTGCTGATCTGCACGACCCTGCTCATGACGGTGGACCGGCTTCCACGCGTCACCCTGTGGTCCTGTCTCGTTCTCACCACCCTGTCCTGCGCCATGCATCACTCGCACACCCCGATCATGACCACCCTGCTGTTGTCCGGGGTGGTCGCGCGCAAGGTGATGCCGGCCGCGTTGCCCCGCCTGCTCCGTTGGCGGGCCGTGCTGATCGCCATGGCCATCGGGCATCTGGCCATCCCGACCATCCACATGGCGATGGATGGTGGTTTCAGGTGGTCCAGTGCATCGTCGATCTTCCTGGTGAACCGGCTCCATCAACATGGGCTCCTTGTCCCCTTCCTCCGCCGGGCCTGTGCGAATGAAGATCACATCTTGTGCGATCATAAGGACGACCTGCCCGGAGACCTCCTCTGGGACGACCGCAGTCCACTCAACACGGGCGGGACATGGTCTCAGCATGAGCCGGCGTTCAGGACCCTCGCGACAAGCGCCTTGTTGGATCCCGCGACCACCGGTCAGTTCCTTCTCCGGACGATCGAGGTCACCGTGGTGCAGTTCTTCATGTTCGAAGGTGAGCTCCTTGTCCCCGTGGAAGGATGGAGCTGGAGCTTCGACAGCCTGCGGCAACACCTTCCCAAGACCATCACCGCCTGCACGAAAGGCCGGCAGTACAGGGGCCAATGGGACCGTTCCATGGAGGATGTGCTTCAACGCTTCAGTGTGATGTCGGCACTTGCGTTCTGCGTATTCCTGATCGGGCGGACCTCCCAACATGGTGGGGACGCATGGGTGGGCGCGGCACTCCTCATCATCCTCGGCCTGATGGCCAACGCATTGATCTGTTCAGGCGTGTCGATGGCGGATGTCAGGTTCCAGAACCGCGTGGCCTGGATGATCCCCCTTCTGGCATGCATCCACCTCATGCGCTCAGCGCGTTGACCATGGCCCATGCGCACCGATCTTCGGAACGGGTCCATCGACCGAACGCCGGACCTCCTGCCCAAGCCACTCATCACCCTCGCCTTTTTCCTCCACCCATGACCCGCACCTTCCTCCTGGCCGCTGCGGCCCTGCTCGCCGCCTCCGCGCACGGTCAATCCGCCGCACGCGTCGGCGAACCCTTCACCCGCAGCTTCAAGAACGCCCAGGGCGACCAGCACGCCGTGGTGGACGGGGTGTTGCCCGCCGATGGCCGCGCCCTGCTCTACGTGGAGGAGGGCCCCGCGCACAAGGTGGTGCGGCTGGACGCCCAACTGAAGCCCGCCGAGGAGGTGGTGCTGAAGGACGTGCTGCTGGACGGTGTGAAGTGGAACGGCGTGATGCCGGTGCTGCGCGGCGGGACCATGGACGTCCTGCTGGTGAGCCCGGGCAAGAAAGGCGCCGACCTCGGCATGGCCACCGTGGGCGGATCGCCGCTCGCGCTCTCCGGCTTCCGCCGTCTCACTTCCTTCGGCCATGCCTGGGCCGTGGACCCCGCCAGCAGCCTCGCCCGGCGGCCTCTGCCCGACCCCATCCTCTTCAGCCTCGGCCTCACCAGCGCCCACACCGAACGCCTGTTGACCGCGCCCGACGGCGGCCGCCACCTGCTCAACATGTACGACAGCAAGGGCAAGGACGGCAAGCAGCTGTGGATGACCTGCCTGGACCGCGACCTGCGCGAGGAGTGGAGCGCCCTCGCCACCCTGCCCTGGCCCGCCGGGCAGGCCCGCATCCACCAGATGCAGCTCACCAACGACGGCCGCGTGCTGCTGCTCGCCTACGTGTTCCGCTGTGAACAGGAGCAGATGGGCGACAAGAACTGCCATGAGCTGCACTTCACCACCATCAGCGACCAGGGCCGCACCGTGAAGGATGTCCTGGTGGACAAGGACTTCGTGAGCACCGCCCGCTTCTGCGAACGCCCTGGCGGCCGCATCAGCCTGGCCCTGCGCTACGGCGCCCTCACGGGCATACCCGGGCAGGTGGTCACCTTCGATCCGCAGGACCCCAAGCTGAAGCCCACCCCGCTCGTGGACCAGCGCCTGGCCGGCGTGCGCAGGGTGAAGCTCACCGGCTTCGGCAGCGTGGACGGGGACCCGAACAAACCGGCCTCCGTGCGCGCCAAGCTGCCCGACGAGGTGGTGACCCTGCTGCCCGGGTGGGACGGCGGCACCGTGCTGATCGAGGCCTTCGTCGACAACGAGTTCCAGCTGCCAGTGGGCGAGGCCATCGCCATGCGCCACTTCTGCGGCATGTTGCGCGCCAGCTACCTGGACGCCACGGACACCGTGCGGTGGCAACGCACCATCGACCGGGCCTACCTCACCACCGCCGGACAGGCGTACGAGACCGCAGGCCTTCTCCTGGACGCGGACGGGCTCACCCTGCTGTTCGGCCACACCCCCAAGGGCCTGGCGGGCATCCTGGCCAGCGGCGGTGCAGGCGACGGCAGTTCACCGCTGCCCGAGCCCGGTGTGCTGAAGGCAGCGCGCATCGACCGCGCCGGACAGGTGCTGCGGCAGGGCACCGCGTGGATGCCCGAGGGCGGCCTGGCGGCCTGCCCGATGACCGCGGTGTTCGGCGCGGGCGGCACGCAGGCCCTGCTGAAAGCCTACGACCGGGGCACCACCTACCGCTATGTGCTCGTGGACCTGGAGCGCGTGGGCGCCGAGTGAGCCGCTGTCCATGCCACGTTGTTGGTAGCGCGGCGGTGCACAGGACCGGCGCGGCGCATCGGCAGGGCAACTTTGCCCCGTGCCGCCCACACCGTCCCCGGCCCCGTCCCGCCTGATCGAGCGCCTGCAGCGGCAGGTGACCTCCGCCCTCGCCTGGCTGGGCCGCAAGGTGATGAACAGCCGCATGAAGGAGCTCACGCTCCTGACGCTGCCCTACCAGGTGGCCGCGGTGATCACCGCCCTCATCGCCGTGGGCTACGCCAAGCTGTTCGGACTGGTGGAGGAGGTCCACGCCTGGGTCATCGGCCTCCACCCCGACTGGATCTTCGTGAGCGCACCGCTCGCCTTCCTGCTCAGCTGGTGGCTGGTGCGGCGCTTCGCCCCGATGGCGGGCGGCAGCGGCATCCCGCAGCTCATGGCCGCCATCGAGGTGGCCAACGACAAGGCCTCCGACCGCAGCTGGCGCTTCCTCAACGTGCGCATCATCCTGGTGAAGATCGCCAGCAGCCTGGCCATGGTGGTGGGCGGCGGCGCCGTGGGCCGCGAGGGGCCCACCCTCCAGATCGCCGGCAGCGTGTACCGCACCGTGCACAAGCTGCTGCCCCCCTTCTGGCCCAAGGTGAGCCGCAAGGTGATGATGGTGACCGGCGGTGCCGCCGGCCTCAGCGCCGCCTTCAACACCCCGCTCGGCGGCATCGTCTTCGCCGTCGAGGAGCTCACCCGCACCCACATCGCCCAGTTCCGCACCGCCGTCCTCACCGCCGTGATCCTGGCCGGCATGACCGCCCAGCTCCTGCTGGGCCCCTACCTCTTCCTGGGTTATCCCAAGCTGGAGCCCGTCGGCTTCAGCTTCATGTACAAGGTGCTCGCCATCGGCCTGTGCGCCGGTGCCGCCGGAGCCCTCTTCTGCAAGGCGGTGCTGCTGCTCGACAAATGGCGGCGCACCCTCAAGGGCCACATCGCCCAGGCCCTCTTCGCCGTGGGCTGCGCACTGGCCTTCGCCGTCACCGTGAAGCTCACCGGCACCTTCGCCCTGGGCAGTGGCAAGCACCTGCTGGAGAGCTACCTCTTCGATGCATCGGTGGATCCCGGCTGGCGCGACATCGCGGCCCGCATCCTCGGTCCCCTGTTCAGCTTCAGCGCGGGCGGTGCCGGGGGCATCTTCGCCCCCAGCCTGGCCAGCGGCGCGGCCGTGGGCGGCTGGATCGCCCAGTGGTTCGATCCCAGCCGCGGCGAGTTCAACGTGCTGGTGCTCGCCGGCATGACCGCCTTCCTCACCGGCGTCTCGCGCTCGCCGTTCACCAGCGCCATCCTGGTGCTGGAGATGACCGACCGCCACAGCGTGATCTTCCAACTGATGTACGCCGCCATGGTGGCCTACCTCATCAGCCACGGCATCGACAAGCGCAGCTACTACGAACGCATGAAGCTGCGCCTGCTGGCGGCGCTTCCGGGCAACAGCGGAAAAGGAGCGGCCACCGAAGGGCCCGCACGGAACGGCACCAAACGACCGCCGGAGCCCGACCCGCATGACGAGGACACCCCCTCACCCACCTCCGGCTATGGCCTGGGCTAACTTCGCGCCGACCCGCACCACCCGCCCAGCCGGCCATGACCCGATGAAGCCCTATCACGATCTCCTGCAGCGCATCCTGGACCACGGCGTCCGAAAGCACGACCGCACCGGCACCGGCACCCTCAGTTGCTTCGGCCACCAGATGCGGTTCGACCTCGCCGACGGCTTCCCCCTCGTCACCACCAAGAAGCTGCACGTCAAGAGCATCATCCACGAGCTGCTCTGGTTCCTGGCCGGCGACACCAACGTGAAGTACCTGCGCGACAACGGGGTGCGCATCTGGGACGAATGGGCCGACGCCCAGGGCGACCTCGGACCCGTGTACGGCTACCAGTGGCGCAGCTGGCACACCCCGGACGGCCGGGTGATCGACCAGATCGCCAACGTGGTGGAGCAGATCAAGCGCAACCCCGACAGCCGCCGCCTGATCGTCACCGCCTGGAACCCCGCCGATGTGGACCGGATGGCGCTGCCGCCCTGCCACACCATGTTCCAGTTCTACGTGGCCGAAGGCCGGCTCAGCTGCCAGCTCTACCAGCGCAGCGCCGACGTCTTCCTCGGTGTGCCCTTCAACATCGCCAGCTACGCCCTGCTGACCCTCATGGTGGCGCAGGTGTGCGGGTTGAAGCCCGGCGAGTTCGTGCACAGCTTCGGCGACGTGCACCTCTACACCAACCACTTGGAGCAGGCCCGGCTGCAGCTCTCCCGCGAACCGCGCGCCCTGCCCCGCATGGAGCTCGCCCCGGCCGTGACGGACCTCTTCGCCTTCCGCTTCGAGCACTTCACGCTGAAGGACTACGACCCGCATCCGCACATCAAGGCCGAGGTCGCCGTATGATCGTCAGCGCCATCGCCGCCGTCAGCGCCAACGGGGTCATCGGCCGGGATGGCGACCTGCCCTGGCGCCTGCCCGATGACATGGCCTTCTTCCAGCGCACCACGCGCGGACACTGCGTCATCACCGGACGGCTCAACTGGGAGAGCATCCCACCCCGCTTCCGCCCGCTCAAGCACCGCACCAACATCGTGGTGACGCGCAACCCGGGCTACGATGCACCGGGCGCCGTGGTGGTGGGCAGCCTGGAGGCCGCCCTGGAGCACGCCCGGGGACTGGGCGAGCCGGAGGCCTTCATCATCGGCGGTGGCCAGCTTTACCGCGAGGCCCTGGCCAAGGACATGGTGGACCGCATCTACCTCACCCGGGTGCATGCCGACCTCGACGGGGATACCCACTTCCCCGATCTCAACGGCCGCTGGCACGAGGTGTGGCGGGAGGAGCACCCGGCCGACCACCACCATGCCCACGCCTTCACCTTCCTGCGATTGGAGCGGACCTCGCCACCGGCATGAACGGATCAAACCAAGATCCCGTTATACGGTCCTAAGGACGAACCAACCACAACGACATGAAGCGCCACCTGCTCGCCGCATCCGCCCTTGCCCTGCTGGCCCTGACGGCCTGCCGCAAGGAGACCACCGACCCGGTGAACAACGACTACACCTCGGCCGTGGACAACAGCCTGGCCGAATCGATGTTCAATGACATGTTGAAGCAGGCCGATCAGGCCGCCGAAGAGGGCGGCGTACGCGGCATGATGGACGCCTGCATCGATACCATCGTCATCGACACCACCGTGATGCCACGCACGATGCTGATCGATTTCGGCCCCGTGAACTGCACCGGGCAGGACGGCCGTGCACGCCGCGGCAGCATCCTGGTGACCTTCACCGGTCCTTACCGCGCCGTGGGCACCGTGATCACCATCACCCCGCAGGACTACTACGTGAACGACCACCGCGTGGAGGGCACCAAGACGGTGACGAACCTCGGACCCAACGGCGACGGGAACACCCAGTTCGCCATCGCCGTCAACGGCACCGTCACCGCGCCGAACAACGCGTGGACGAGCACCCATACGGCGAGCCGCGTGCGCACCTGGGTCCAGGGGGAGGAAACGCTCACCCCTTGGGACGACGTGTACCTCATCACCGGCAACGGCAGCGGCACCAACCGCAATGGCGTGGCGTATACCCTCACCATCACCCAGGCCCTCCGCGTGGAGCTGGGGTGCTGGCATGTGGTGAGCGGCAAACTGGAGATCACGCCGCAGGGGCTGGCCACCCGGTACGTCGACTTCGGCAACGGATCCTGCGACGGCACCGTGACGGTGACGGTGAACGGCGTCACCTTCACCTTCGGTTAGCGCACCACCTCTCCCGGATGTGTGGAAGGCCCTTCGGGGCCTTCCTTGTTCTCCGACCATCCAACCGTTCGTCCCTGTCCGTCCCTTCGGGCGCCGTTCATCACGTTCGGGTTGGTGCGGCCCGGGCACGGGGATAGCTTGGCCTTCCGATGCGCCGCCGCACGACCGGAGAGGCATCGACCGGGCCCGCCTCATGAACTACTTCCAGCGCACTCCGATCAGCTATCGCATCGTGCTGGGGAGCGCGCTGGTGATGGCCACCCTGTTCCTGTTGCAGGCCTACATGCACCACTATGTGTATGCCGAGCTCAAGGACATGGGCGAGTTCCGGTGGTGGCGGGAAGCACCGGTGCCCTACCTCAACTTCCTCTTCTGGGCCCTGCTCGCCCCCCTGATCTACACCTTCCTGAAGCGCTGGCCCTTCAGCGGCAGGCCCCTGGGACCGCTGCTGTTGCTGCACCTCGGCCTGGCCCTGGTGATCGCCGCCTTCCATGAGGCCTCCACGTCCTGCATCTACTACGCCATCCTGCACTGGCGCGGCGAGTTCGACTTCAGCGACCCCGGCATGCGCAGCTGGGCCCTCAGCGCCCTGCCTCCGGCCATCCTCAGCCGCTTCATGGAGTACGGGGTGCTGATGGGCGTGCTCGTGGCGCTCGACAACGCGCGCATGATGCGCGAGAAACAGACCCAGCTGATGAAGCTGCAGAACGAACTGCAGAAGAGCCAGCTCAACGCCCTGAAGAAGCAGCTGCAACCGCATTTCCTGTTCAACACGCTGAACACAGTGAGCGCGCTGATGGACCAGGACACCGACCGGGCCCGCACCGTGCTGAGCCGGTTGGGCCAGCTGCTCCGGATCACGCTGGACAAGGAACAACGCGAACGGGTGCCGCTGGCGAGGGAGATCGACCACATCGGCCACTACCTCGGCATCGAGGCCGTGCGCTTCCAGGACCGTCTGCACGTGGACTACGACATCCCCGCCTCCTGCGCGGACGCGGAGGTGCCCAGCATGATCCTTCAACCGCTCGTGGAGAACGCGATCAAGCACGGCCCGGGCTTCACCAGCGAGCGCGTGGACATCGCCGTCAGCGCCGAACGCCGGAATGGCAGCCTGCACATCGCCGTTCGGGACAACGGCCGGGGCTGTCCCGACGTCGAACGTGCGGTGGCAGGCAGCGGCATCGGCCTGCGCAACGTCCGTGAGCGGCTTCGGCTGCTCTATGGCGATGCGGCGGACATGCAGGTGTCGTCCCCCGGCGGCCAAGGCTTCACCGTGCACCTCACCCTCCCGTTCAAGCGCAACGACACCGCCACATGAAACACATCCGCACCCTCATCGTGGACGATGAACCCATCGCCCGTGCGCGCCTCGCCCGCCTGCTCGCCCAGGACCCCGAGATCGAGGTGGTGGGCGAATGCCGCAACGGCCAGGAGGCCCTGGAATCGGTCGCCAAGCACCGCCCCGACCTCCTCTTCCTCGACGTGCAGATGCCCCAGATGAACGGATTCGAGGTGGTGCAGCAGATCCCCCGCGATCGCCTACCCTTCGTGGTCTTCGTCACCGCCCACGACCAGTACGCGCTCAAGGCCTTCGACGTCAACGCGGTGGACTACCTGCTGAAACCCTACGACGACGAGCGCTTCTTCACCTCGCTCGAACGCGCCAAGCGCCACCTGGACATGAACGTCAACAGCCGCCTCACCGGCAAGCTGATGGACCTGGTGCGCGAGCACATGCACGCCAACAGCGAGTTCATCGAGCACTTCACCATCAAGGAGAAGGGCCGTGAGCACAAGGTGAACGTGGCCGACGTGGTGTACATGCGCGCCGAGGGCAACTACCTCTGCCTGCAGCTCAAGGACCGGCACTTCCTGCACCGCATGACGATGAACGCCGTGGAGACCGAACTGGACCCCGGCCGCTTCCTGCGCATCCACCGCAGCTACATCGTCAACATGGCCCATGTCCGCAACAGCCGGTACAGCGGCAACAACGAGTTCATCTTCACGATGGCGAACAACGAACGCATCGTGAGCGGCCGCAGCTACAAGGAGCAGATCGCCAAGGTGCTCGCGGAACAGGTGGTCTGAGGACGCCGTCGGTCCCGCACCGAACGGTCCGGCCGCGCCCTCCTCCGGGCAGGCCGCGAAGGCCCTAGTTTCATGGGTCCCAACCCCCTTGTCATGCGCCACACCATCCTGCCCGGCCTCTGCGGACTGCTCTTCGTCCTGCACCCCTTCGCCACCGAAGCCCAATACTCACAGCTCGACCTCCCCCGCGAGAGCCAGATGGCATGGGTGACGCAGCGCATCGGGGTCACCGACCTCTCGGTGAACTACAGCCGCCCCAGCGTGAAGGGTCGCGTGATCTGGGGTGAGGTGGTGCCCTACGGGGAAGTATGGCGGATGGGCGCGAACGAGAACACGATCTTCTCCTGCACGCACGACATCACCGTGGAAGGCCAGGCGCTTGCCGCCGGAACGTACGGCGTGCATGCCATCCCCGGCCAGGAGAAGTGGACCGTCCTCTTCAGCACCGACCACACGGCCTGGGGGTCCTTCTTCCACAAGGCCGCGAACGAAGCCCTGCGCGTGGAGGTGACGCCACGCGCCGGCACCATGACCGAGCAGCTCACCTATGACCTCGTGGATGTCGGCAAGGACGGCGGCACCTTGGTGATGCGCTGGGAAAAGCTCGAAGTGCCCGTCCGCATCTCGGTGAACACGCACGCCGCCGTGCTCGACTACCTGGATGAGCATCTGCACGGCCTGAAGTCGTTCGCCTGGGAGGTGTGGTACGAGGCCGCGCACTACTGTCATCAGGAAGGCATCGCACCGGATCGCGCGATGGAGTGGGTGGACAAGAGCATCGCCCGGGGCGCCAACTTCGAGAACCAGACCCTGAAGGCCCGGATGCTCGAGGCCCAAGGCCGTACGGCCGAAGCCGCCGCCTTGCGCACGAAGATGATCGACGAGGCCACCAATGCCCAGTTGAACACCCTGGCCTACGGACTGATGAACGAGGGCAGGGTCGAGGATGCGCTGAAGATGTTCCAACTGAACGCGAAGCGCCATCCGGACGACCCGAACGTGCACGACAGCCTGGGCGAAGGCTACATGATGGCGGGAAACAAGGAGGCCGCCATCAAGAGCTTCAAGAAAAGCCTCTCCATGGACCCGCCCGAAGGTGTGAAAGCCAACTCGCTCAAGTGCCTGAAGAAGCTCGGGGTGGATACATCCGCGTGGGAGACGGCGAAGAGCTGATCGGCCCCACGCCGTGCGCCCGTTTACCTTCGGCGCATGCACGTCCGACTTCCCTGGGCACTGCGCCTCGCCGCGGTCGCCCTCGTTCAACTTTCGGCTTTCACCTTTCAGCTCTCGGCACAACGCCCCCCAGCCCAGCCCCATGCCGCCGAGATCCTGCACCGCATGCAGAAGCTCAACGTGCTGGGCAGCGTGCTTTACATCGTGGCCCA
>JAEUSW010000194.1 GCA_016788285.1 Flavobacteriales bacterium | reverse complement strand
GTGCTGAAGGTGTGGGTGAAGCTCACCTTCTACTACGACAGCGCCATCCCCATCCTGGGCAGCAAGGGCTACCTGCACTTCATCGAGAACCGCGGGATGGCCTTCGGGCTGGAGTTCGGCGGCGACAGCGGCAAGCTGCTGTTGACGCTCTTCCGCATCGCGGCGGTGGTGGTGATCGCGCTCATCATCCGCAACGCCGTGCGCAAGGGCGCCCCCACCGGGCTGGTGGTGAGCCTGTCCCTGATCCTGGCCGGCGCGCTGGGCAACATCATCGACAGCACCTTCTACGGGGTGCTGTTCAGCGCCAGCACGCCGTTCCAGAAAGCGGTGCTGCTGCCCGAGGGCGGCGGCTACGCGCCGCTGCTCCACGGGGCGGTGGTGGACATGTTCTACTTCCCGCTGTGGGAGGGCCGGCTGCCGGCCTGGCTGCCGCTGTGGGGCGGTCAGCACTGCGTGTTCTTCCGGCCGGTGTTCAACCTGGCGGACGCGGCGATCACCGTGGGCATGGGCCTGTTCATCCTGCAGCAGCGCCGCGCGGCCCCCGCCGTGCCCGCAGAGCCGCCGCCGGCCCCTGAAGGCCCCGCCGAGGCCGCCCCTCCGGCTCAGTAGCTGGTGTCGATCCGCAGGCCGAAGAGGCCCTGCATGCCCACGCCGCTGCGCACCCCCACGCCGGGCACGTCCCAGAAGGTGACCATGGGCCGCAGTTCGTGGTAGAGGTGCACCATGCGCCAGAAGCCCCGCTTGCGGCCCAGCCGCAGGTCGATGCCCAGCGGGATGTAGCCGCCGTACCAGGCCCCGTCGCCCTGCGCGTAGCGCTCACGGCGCGTTTCGTCGGTGAGTTCCTGGTAGGCGAGCTCGCCGTTCCCGGAGGCGCTCTCCAGCGTGCGGTCGATGCGCTCCTCCACGGTGATCTCGCTGTTGAAGGCGGCCCCGCCCAACACCCCGATGCCCCCGAAGAAGGTGACCCGGTTCGTGTTGCGCGTGCGGAACAGCAGGCTGGCGTCGAAGGCCAGCAGGCTCGCCTGGAACCCGCTGGTGATGGTGCTGGTGCGCACGCTGTCCACCGCATAGGCCTGGCCGGTGACCACGGAGGTGAGGGTGTCGTACGCCGCCCGGTCGGTGCGGGACCAGCTGGTGCTGGTGGTGACGCCGGGCACGAAGGTGTAGCCCAGCCGCAGCTCGGGACCGCGACGCTGGCCGTTCACCACGCGGCGACCGAGCACGATGCCCAGGTCCATGGCGATGCTCACCGAGCCATAGCTCTGCATCAGCAACTGCTCCTGGTGGCCGCCGAGGTCCTGGCCCAGGATCCGCGACCCCTCCGTGAGGCCCCGCAGCTCCGCGATGGAGAAGGGCGTGAAGGTGCTGCCGAAGGCGCCGATGGCGGCCTGTCCATAGGCGACCGCCGGCGTGCGGGTGCTGTCCGCCGGTTGGGCCAGGGCGGAGAACGGGACCATCAGCAGGGCGAGCAGGGCGGTGCGGGTGCGGTGCATCATGGGTGGGAAAACGAAAGAACACCAAGGTAGGGTCCTCGGTTCGCCGCGCCGATGACGGACCTCAGGCGCCGGTGCGGGCCAGGGGACGTGCGATCAACCCCTTCCGCACCAGCAGCTCCGCGATCTGCACGGCGTTCGTGGCGGCGCCCTTGCGCAGGTTGTCCGCCACGATCCACAGGTTGAGGGTGCGGGGCTGGCTCTCGTCCCGGCGGATGCGGCCCACGAAGACCGCATCGCGGTCGTGCGCGATCAGCGGCATGGGGTATTCGTCCTTGGCGGGGTCGTCGAGCACCACCACCCCCGGGGACTCGCGCAGCAGCCGGCGCACCGCGTCCAGCTCGAAGTCGCGGGCGCACTCGATGTTCACCGCCTCGCTGTGGCCGCCGGTGACGGGCACCCGCACGGCCGTGGCGGTGACGCGGATGGCGGGATCGAGGATCTTCCGCGTCTCGTTCACCAGCTTCATCTCCTCCTTGGTGTACCCGTTGTCGGTGAACACATCGCAGCGCGGGATCACGTTGCGGTCGATCGGGAAGGGATAGGCCATGTCGCCGGGGACGCCCTTGCGCTCGTTCTCCAGCTGCTGCACGGCCTTCATGCCCGTGCCGGTGACGGCCTGGTAGGTGCTCACGATCACGCGCTCCACGCCGAAGGCCTTGTGCAGCGGCGCCAGTGCCATCACCAGCTGGATGGTGCTGCAGTTGGGGTTGGCGATGATGCGGTCGTCCGCGGTGAGCACGTCGCCGTTCACCTCGGGCACCACCAGCTTCTTGTCGGGGAACATGCGCCAGGCGCTGCTGTTGTCCACCACGGTGCAGCCCGCCTCGGCGAAGCGCGGGGCCCATTCCAGGGAGGTGGCGCCCCCGGCGGAGAACAGGGCGAGCTGGGGACGGGCGGCGATGGCGGCCTCCATGCCGATCACCGGCACCTCGCGCCCGCGGAACCGCACCGTGCGGCCGGCGCTGCGGTCGCTGGCCACGGCGAGCAGTTCGTCCACGGGGAAACGGCGCTCCTCGAGCACCTTCAGCATGACCCCACCGACCAGTCCGGTGGCACCGACGACTGCGACCTTCATGTTGTCCGGTTCACGTTCAACGCAGGGCGAAAGTACTACCTTGCCTCCCAGGCTGAAGTCCATGATCCGCGCCGCTTTCCGCGCCTTGTCGGTCTCGCTCGCCGCCCTGGCGACCCTGGTCGCCTCCGCCCAGTTCACCGACGACTTCGACGACAACGACTACACCAACGGGCCGGTGTGGAGCGGGGATGCCGCGCTGTTCGTGTGCGTGGGCGGCCAGCTGCGCAGCAACAGCCCGGGCGCGGCCAACTACCACCTGAGCACGCCCAGCACCCAGGCCGCGGGGGCGCAATGGGAGTTCTTCGTCAACCTGAAGTTCAGCACCAGCGGCGCCAACTACGCGGACGTGTACCTGATGAGCAGCGCCGCCGACCTGGCCAGCGGGGTGAACGGCTACTACGTGCGCATCGGCGGCACCCAGGACCGGGTGGAGCTGTTCCGCAGCGATGCGGGCGCGGGCACCTCGCTGATCGCCAGCGCCGACGGCATCGTGAACAGCAGCAGCGACAACCCCTTCCGGATCCGGGTGAAGCGCGATGCCGGTGACCTGTGGACCCTGGAGACCGACGATGGCGCCACGGGCACCTACGCCCTGGCGGGCAGCGCCACCGACGCCACGCACGGCGGCTGCACCCACTTCGGCATCCGCATCGAGCAGAGCACCGCGGCCAGCCCGGTGAACAACCACTTCTTCGACGACATCAGCGTGGGCCCGATCCCGGTGGACGTGACGCCGCCCGCCGTGGTGAGCGTGACCGCCACCAGCGCCACCAATGTGGACGTCCTCTTCAGCGAACCCCTGGACGGCACCGCCCTCGGCAGCTTCGACATCCTGCCCTTCATCGGGGTGAGCGCGGCGGTGCAGGACGGGCTGGATGCCGCGCTCGTGCACCTTACGCCGGGCATCGCGCTCACCAGCGGCAGCACCTACACCCTGGTGGCGAGCGGCGCCGAGGACCCGGCCGGCAATGCGGCCGCATCGAGCAACACGGACTTCAGCTGGTTCGTGCCCGATGAGGCGCTGCCGGGCGAGGTGGTGATCACCGAGATCCTCGCCGACCCCACGCCCGTGGTGGGCCTGCCGGAGGCCGAATACGTGGAGGTGCTCAACACCAGCACCAGCAAGACCTTCGACCTGGGCGGCTGGACCCTGAGCGACGGCGGCACGCCGGCCGCGCTGCCCTCCGTGCTGCTGCCCCCCGGCACCTACGCCATCCTCACCGACGACGCCAACGCCGCGCTGTTCGCCGGCTTCGGCACCGTGGTGCCCATCGCCAGCTTCCCGGCGCTGAACAACGACGGCGACCCGCTGGTGCTGCGCGACGACAACGGCCAGCCGATCGACACGGTGACCTACGCGCTGGCGTGGTACAACGATGCGGTGAAGGACGACGGCGGCTGGAGCCTGGAGCGCCGGGACCCCACCACGCCGTGCAGCAGCGCGGCCAACTGGACGGCGAGCACCGATCCGCAGGGCGGCACACCGGGCGCGCAGAACAGCGTGTTCGCGATCGTGCCCGACACGCAGGCCCCCGCGCTGCTGGCCGCGCAGGTGCTGGCGCCCGACCAGGTGCGGCTGCTGTTCAACGAACCGATGGACGTGGCCACGCTGGCCGCCGGCAGCTACACGCTGGACCCGTCCGTGGCGGTGAACGCGGTGGTGGTGGAGACCCCGCTGGCCGTGCGGCTCGACCTGGCCGCCGCGCTGGTGACGGGGCAGCTGTACACCGTGACCGTGGCCGACGTGCAGGACTGCCCCGGCAATGCGATCGGCGCGGCCAACACCGCCGCGCTGGCCCTGCCCGAGGCGCCCGCCGCCGGCGACGTGGTGATCAACGAGCTGCTCTACGATCCGCGCACCGGAGGCAGCGACTTCGTGGAGCTGTACAACCGCAGCAGCAAGACGCTGAGCCTGGCCGACCTGGTGCTGGCCAACGAGACCGACGGCCAGATCGGGAGCCCCCTGCCGGTGAGCACGCAGCCGGTGCTGCTGCTGCCCGGCCAGTACGTGGTGCTCACCGAGGACCTGCCCGACCTGCTGAACGCCTATCCGCAGACCGTGGCCGAGCGCGCCCTGCAGACCGACCTGCCGAGCTACAACAACGGCGAGGGCGTGGTGGTGCTGCTGGCCGCCGGGGGCGACACGCTGGAGCGTTTCGCCTATGACGATGACCTGCACTTCGAGCTGCTGAACGACATCGAGGGCGTGAGCCTGGAGCGCGTGGACCCGGCGCGGCCGGCGGAGGACCGCACCAACTGGCACAGCGCCGCGGAGCTGGCGGGCCGGGCCACGCCGGGCTTCCTGAACAGCCAGTACAGCGAGGCCCCGCGGCCCACGGCCGAGCTCACCATCGAACCGGCCATCTTCAGCCCGGACAACGATGGGTTCCAGGACCTGCTGACGGTGAGCTACCGCTTCGAGCAGGCGGGCTTCACCGGCACCCTCACGGTGTTCGACCTCGCCGGTCGCCCCGTGCGCGAGCTGCTGAACAACGCGCTGCTGGGCACGGAGGGCGCGGTGAGCTGGGACGGCATCCGCGACGACGGCAGCAAGGCCCGCATCGGCCCCTACGTGCTGGTGCTGGAGGCCTACGACCTGCAGGGCGAGGTGGAGCGCATCCGCCGCACGGTGACGCTGGCGCACCGGCTGAACTGAGGGGCCTATGGGGCGTCGGCCGCGGCCTTCGCCGCCTTTTCCAGCTTCTCGAGGCGCTCCACGAGGCGGTCCAGGTTGCGGAAGTGGATGTAGCTCTTGCGGTACTTCTGCACCTCGAAGGCGGGCGACCCCATGTAGGCCTCGCCGGGCTTGGTGTCCTTGCTGATGCCGCTCTGCGCGGCGATGATGGTGCCGTCGCCGATCTTCAGGTGGCCGATGATGCCCACCTGCCCGCTGAACATGCAGTTCTTCCCGATCTTGGTGGAGCCGGCCACCACGCCGCCCGCCGCCCAGTAGGTGTTCTCCCCCACCTCCACGTTGTGCGCCACGTGGATGAGGTTGTCGAACTTCACTCCTTTCCTCAGGATGGTGCTGCCCAGTGTGGCCCGGTCGATGGCGCAGTTGGCCCCGATCTCCACATCGTCCTCGATCACCACGTTGCCGATCTGCGGGATCTTCTCGGCCGCGTTGGGGCCCGTGGCGAAGCGGAATCCATCGCTGCCGATCACCGTGCCGCTGTGGATGATCGTCCGCGCCCCGATCACACAGTCCGAGTAGATGGTCACGTTGGCGAAAACGGTGCTGTTGTCGCCGATGACGACGTTGTCGCCGATGTAGGCCTGCGGGTAGATCCTCACGTTGTTCCCCAGCTTCGCGTGGGCGCCGATGTAGGCCAGCGCGCCGATGTAGCAGTTGTCGCCGTAGGTGGCGCCGGGCTCGATCACGGCCTGCGGGGAGATGCCCTTCTTGTCCAGCTTGATCGTGTTGTACATCGCCAGCACCTTCGCGAAGGCGGCCTGCGCATCGGGCACGCGCACCAGGGTGGTCTTCACCGGTCCGCTCAGCTCGAACGCCTGGCCGATGATCACCACGCTGGCGGTGGTGCCGTAGACGTACTGGGTGTAGGCAGGGTTGGCGAGGAAGGAGAGGGAGCCCTCGCCCCCCTCCTCGATCTTCGAGAGCCGGCTGACGGTGGCGTGGGGGTCGCCTTCCACGGTGCCTTGGAGGAGCTGGGCGATCTGCGCGGCGGTGAACTGCATGGGGGGAATGATGTGGTGCCAAGGTAGGGGGGAGAGTGGCGAGTGGCGAGTTGGCGAGTGGCGAGTGAATGCCCCGGTTCCGGCGCGCTTCGCCGAGGGGCATTTACTCGCCACTCGAAGGCCGCAGGCCGAACTCGCCACTCGCCACTCAACCCTGCTCAGGGAAAAGACGGATCATCACGGGCGCAGCCCATCCCCGAACTTTGGCCATCGATGAACCCCATCGACGTCCGCGAGAAGGTCCGCCTGCTGCCGCACACCCCCGGCGTGTATCAGTTCTTCGACGCGGAGGGCTCCATCCTCTACGTGGGCAAGGCCAAGGACCTGCGCCACCGCGTGGGCAGCTACTTCGCCAAGGACCATACCGACGGCAAGACCCGCCTGTTGGTCCGGAAGATCGCGGACCTGCGCGTGATCCATGTGCCCACCGAGTTCGAGGCGCTGCTGCTGGAGAACAGCCTCATCAAGCAGCACCAGCCGCGCTACAACATCCTGCTGCGCGACGACAAGAGCTTTCCCTTCATCCGCATCCGCAACGAGCGCTTCCCCCGCGTGGAGGGCATGCGCAACCCCGAGGAGGACGGCAGCGCTTACTTCGGCCCCTACGCCGGTGTGCGCACCATGAAGACCGTGCTCGGCCTCGTGCACAAGCTCTACAAGCTCCGCACCTGCAGCTACGACCTCTCGCCGAGGAACATCGAACAGAAGAAGTTCAAGCGCTGCCTGGAGTACCACATCGGCAACTGCAAGGCCCCCTGCGAAGGGCTGCAAGCGCAGGCCGAGTACGACGCCAACATGGAACAGGTGCTGCAGATCGTGAAGGGCCGGGTGAGCGGTCTCATCAAGGTGCTGAAGGAGCAGATGCACGGGCACGCCGAGCGGCTGGAGTTCGAGGCCGCCGAGGACTACCGCCAGAAGCTGGAGCGGCTGGAGCAGTACCGTGCCAAGAGCATCGTGGTGAACCCCGACATCGGCGACGTGGACATCTTCGGGCTGGTGAGCGACAGCGGCAGCACCTACGTCAACTACATGCGCGTGATCGACGGCGCCGTGGTGCACGGCATCACCATCGAGCTCAAGCGCAAGCTCGATGAGCGCGATGTGGAGATGCTGCAGGCCGCCATCGCCGAGCTGCGCCAGCGCTACAAGAGCCCCGCCCCGGAGGCCATCGTGCCCTTCGACCCCGAGATCGAGGTGCCCGGCGTGCGCATCACCGTGCCGCAGCGCGGCGACAAGAAGCAGCTGCTCGACCTCTGCGAACGCAACGCCCGCTACTTCATGCTGGACAAGCAGAAGCAGGAGAAGCTCACCGACCCGGAGGGCGCCACCACCCGCGTCCTGGAGCAGCTGCAGCAGGACCTGCGGCTCAGCGAGCTGCCGCGCCACATCGAGTGCTTCGACAACAGCAACACCCAGGGCACCGACCCCGTGAGCGCCTGCGTGGTGTTCAAGGACGCCAAGCCCAGCAAGAAGGACTACCGCCACTTCAACATCCGCACGGTGGAGGGGCCGGACGACTTCGCCAGCATGGAGGAGGCCGTGGAGCGCCGCTACGGCCGGCTGGTCACCGAGGGCGA
>JAEUSW010000153.1 GCA_016788285.1 Flavobacteriales bacterium | reverse complement strand
CCGTGCTGCGATCGACGCGTTCACCCAGCCCCGGGTTGACTTACTTCGCAGGCCGCCACCGCCGATGTCGCCCTCCGAATGGATCGTCCTTGCCACCGTGATCGGTGCGCTGGTGCTGTTCATCTCCGAGAAGCTCAGCATCGACCTGGTGGCCCTGCTCATCGCCCTGGTCCTGACGCTCAGTGGCGTCATCACGCCGCAGGAGGCTGTTTCGGGTTTCAGCGATGCGGCCACGCTCACCGTGGCATTCATGTTCGTGCTCAGCGCCGCCCTACTGCGCACTGGGGCGCTCAGCACCATCGGCCCCCGGCTAGGACCGCTCTTCAAGGAAGGGGAGGCCCGCGGCCTGGGCGTGTTCATGCTGTCCATCGGGGCCATCTCCGCCTTCATCAACAACACGCCGATCGTCGCGGTCTTCATCCCGGTGGCGGTGCAGATGGCCCGCTCGGCGCGGATCCACCCTGGCAAGCTGCTCATCCCGCTCAGCTTTGGCACCATCCTGGGCGGTACGTGCACGCTCATCGGCACCAGCACCAACATCGTGGTCAGCGGCCTGGCGGAGAAGCTCGGGGCACCGGCCATCACCATGTTCCAGATGGCGCCAATGGGCCTCGTGTTCCTGGTGGCCGGGGTGGCGTACATGGTGTTGCTGGGCCGTCATCTGCTGCCAGGGGACAGGCCCGTGGGGGATGACCTGGGCGATCAGTTCGGTATGGGCGGATACCTCACTGAGGTGGAACTCCTCTCCGGTGGAAGCAGCGTGGGCAAGCGCATCATGGACAGTCCGTTGGTCCGCGACCTCGAGATGGACATCATCGCCATCCAACGCGGCGACCAACGGTTCAATCTGCCCAGCGGGGATACGGTACTTGAAGCGGGCGACCTGCTCAAGGTGCGATGCGATGTGGCCAGGATCCGTGCCATGAAGGACCGGGCCCAGGTGAGCGTGCGGCCCAGCGTGCGCCTGGCCGACGATGACCTTCGGGCCCGGGGCACCACGCTGGTGGAACTGGTGATCACGGCGAGCAGTCCGCTGGAGGGCAAGACCCTTCGTGAGGCCGACCTGATCCGCGCCTACCGCGCCGTGCCTCTCGCCGTCCGCCATCGCGAGGAGGTGGTGCACGACCGCCTGCACGATGTGGTGCTGCGCAGCGGTGATGTGGTCCTCGCCGAGGTCCGCAGCCACTATGTGGGCACGCTGCA
Source organism: Flavobacteriales bacterium (assembly GCA_016788285.1). Lineage (GTDB taxonomy): Bacteria > Bacteroidota > Bacteroidia > Flavobacteriales_F > PHOS-HE28 > PHOS-HE28. The sequence goes on along the minus strand of JAEUSW010000153.1, from coordinate 9,417 downwards.
ACGCCTGCAACGCGGTCCCGATGCCCCGTTCGCCATCCTGGCCCGGCAGGACGGCATCGCCGCCTTCGATCGCCGACGCTTCGCCCTGGTCTCCGCCGCCGTGGCGTCCGTGGTCGTGCTGGCCAGCCTGAACGTGATGCCCGTGATGGTGGCCGCCCTGGCCGCGGTGGTCTTCGTCGTCCTCACTGGATGCCTCACCATGAAGGACGTCTATGAGGCCATCGAATGGAAGATCGTCTTCCTGATGGCCGGCTCCTTCAGTCTGGGCATCGGCATGCACACCAGCGGTCTGGATGCCCGGCTGGCCGGTGCCGTGGTGGACCTCCTGCGCGACCTGGGTCCCGTGGCGGTCCTTAGCGGCCTCTACCTCTTCACCAGCCTGCTCACCGAACTGATGAGCAACACCGCCACCGCCGCGCTCATCACGCCCATCGCCGTCCAGGTCGCCGAGCGCATGGAGTCCAGCCCAACGCCCTACCTCATGGCCGTGGCCTTCGCCGCCAGCGCCAGCTTCATGACGCCCATCGGTTATCAGACCAACGCGATGGTATACAGCGCGGGCCGATACCGATACACGGATTTCCTCAAGGTGGGCGCCCCGCTCCACTTGCTTTTCTGGGTGCTCGCCACGCTCCTGCTCCCGTTGTTCTATCCGCTGTAGCCGCTCACGGCAGGCGGTCAAGCCGCAGGAACACCTCCCAGTACCGCTGCCGGTCCATGTCCTCGTAATGGATCTGGTAGTAGCGGGCCTGGTAGGTCTGAAGCTGGCACAGCAGCACGAGCGCCGCCACGACCGACAGCCACACCGTCCGCCGCGCACCCTGGGCATCCTGCCACGCCAGCCCCAGCAGCAGGGCGAACAGGGGCAGGTATTCCACGTACGGACGGGCGCTGAAGCTGCCGCCGTACCACCAATTCCACCAGCTGGACAGCACGTAGGTGAGCAGCGTCATGAACGCCATCCACCCCAGTGCCGAAACGCGCGATCGACGCCACAGCGGCACCAGGCCCGGCAGGGCCACGGCGCAGAGCGGCGTGTACACGAACAGGCCCTTGCGGTAGCTGAGCAGGATGTCCACCATGTGCGGGTCGCCCCAGCGGAAATGCTCGCCGGGATAGCTGTCCACCCACCAATGGCCCGTGCTGATCCAGTGGATCACCGGTTGAAGGCCGGCCAGGAGCGCACCCAGGGCGACAGCTGCGAGCAGCGCAGGTCCTTGCTGACGGAGGCCTCGGACGCGATGCAGAAGCACGGTCCAGCCACCCGCCACGATGGGGAGCGCCAGCACGGCGAGCCCGTTCACCGGACGGACCAGCACGAGCAGGCCGGCGAGCGCGCCCATCAGCGGCAGCCACTGCGCTCGACCATCCGCGGCGTAGCGGTGCCCGGCCAGCAGCAACAGCGATACCAGGGCGAAGCTGTACACATGGCTCATGCCCGGGGCCACGATGGTGTAATAGAAGAGGTGGGTGCCAAGCATCAGGGCGGCCAACGAGAGCCCGCGCCAGGGGGCGTCCACTCCCCATCCGGCCAACAAGCGGCCCACGGCCCAGAGCCCGATCAGGGCGTAGGCGATGGCCGCCAGGCAAACCGCCATCACATAGGGCTTGCCATGACCGGGGGCCGGCCGGCCGGCGACCTTCAGCAGCCCATGGGCCGCGAGGTAGAAGGGGGCCTGCAACAGGGCGGTACCGCACCAGTACTTGTTGATGGTGTCGCCCGTCGGTGCGGTGCGGTACTCATACCGCAGCGCGGGTGTGCTCGACAGGCTGTCCGCCATCTCCAGGAAGCCGAAATGCAGGTCGTGGTGCACCACCAGGGCGGGCAGGTAGGCGTGGTAACCCTTGGCGTCGGCCTGCAGCACCGTGCGCCAGTGCTCGCCTCCCCAGTTGATGTTGTTCGTCACCGCCAGCAGCACGGCGGCCAGGGCCCAGAGCACCCGGCGTGAGGTGCGCGTCCGTGGAGCCGTGGCCATGCGGGCAAGTTAGCGGCCATCGATGCCGCCGCCGGACAAGGACCACTCGATCACCAGGCGGTCATCACCGCCGGTGAACAGGCGGCCGCCCCGCCAGCAGAGGTGGTTCACGCTGTGCGTGTGCCCGCCGGCGGCGCGGTCCAGGCGCCCTTCCGCTTCCAGGTCGTCCGCCCGCCACAGCTTGGCCGTCTTGTCGCGGCTGGCGCTGGCCAGCACAAGCCCCTGGGGATCGAAGGCCAGCGCGTAGATGCCTGCCCGATGAGCCGCCTGGGCGAGCAAGGGAGCGCCATGTCCGGCGTGCCAGGCGCGCAGATGACCGTCCTTGCCGCCGGAGAGCAGCACTGGCTTGCGGGGGTGCCAGGCCACGCTGGTGGCACCTCCGGCATGGCCGGTGAGCGTTTGCCGTTCGTTGAGGTCGTCCCGATCGAGCACGCGCACCGAGCCGTCCCCGCAGGCCACCGCCACCAGGCCTTCCACCGCGTTCACGGCAAGGTCACGAAGTTTCTCCTCCACCAGCGGGATCTGCCGCTGGAGCGTCAACCGCGGGCCGTCCTCACGGCGCAGCACCGACCACACGCTCAAGGTGCCATCGCCACCCGCGCACGCCACCCGGTGCTCGTCCAGGGCGGCGATCCGGAAGATGCCCCGACGATGCAGCACAAGGCGCTGCACTTCCCGCCGGTCACGCAGGTCCACCACGTGCAGGTCGCCGCCCTCGGTGCCGATCAACAGGGCCTCGTGGCGGTCGAGCACGGCCAGGGCGAACACGGCCTGGCCGACCTGTGCGAGCGCTTCGCCGGCGACCCCGTCCGGGCCCCAGGCCGCCACCATCCCGTCGCCGCTCCCGCTCAACACCCGATCCCCGCGAACGGCCAGGGCGTAGACCGGACCGCGGTGCCCGGAAAGGCGGTGGACCATCGCGGGGTGCATCGCGGTCAGGCCTCCAGGTGACCGAACAGCGCCTGCCGGTCGGCGAACGTGATGTCGCGGTTGCGGTAGGTGGTGCCGGGGACATCGGGCTGCGCGAACGGTGTCAGCCGTCCCTCCAGGAAGGCCCGCACCACGCCCGGCATGTGACGGATCACCTCCACCGTGTTCAGGCTGCGCAGGTGGAAGGGGGTGGTGGGCCAGGGCGTCGCCGTGGGGCGCTGGAACAGCACCGGACCGGTGTCCACCCCGTCATCCACCAGGTGGATGGTGATGCCCACGTGGGCGGCGTCGTCGTGGCGGCACTGCCAGAACTCGCTCCGGGTGCCGCGGTACTGCGGAAGCAGGCTCGTGTGCGCATTGATCGCCGGGGCGATGTCCAGCACGGCGCGCTTCAGGATGCCCGTGCCGAACACCACCAGGGCCGAAGGCCCCGCGGCGCGGATGAGCCCCACCGTCCCGGCGTTGTTCATGTTCTGCGCCTCCACCACGGACACACCCGGAGGCCAGCCCGGGAGCACGCCGCACGCGTTGATGCCCCCTTCCAGCACGATGTCCGCCTCGGCGAACAAGCGCCGCTCCACCCGCATCACGTGCGTGACGGCCGGATCCTGCCGGAGGGCGCCGATGCGGTTCACGAGCGCATCGCCGATCGTGGCCCGCAGCAATCTCGGGATCATCTGTTTGGACTTCTCCGGCGCAGGTTCGCGGCCCACCACCACCGACCGCAGGTCGAGGCCCTCGGCCACCAAAGCGCGGGCCAGGGCCATGGCCCCTCGGGACCGATTGGTGAGCAGGACCACCCGGTGGCTCATGCGCCCTCGAAATGAAGGGTGAAGGCCTTCCGGCCGTGTGTTTCCACGCGCGGGTTGAGCGCGCCGTCGCTTCCCACCACGGTCCATCGGGGGTCGGCGGTGAGGTCGAAGGTGAACGCATGTCCGGCCAGCTCGGCGGCCCCGAGGCGATCGAACGCGATGCCATCGGCGGCGAACCGAAGGGTACGTTGTGCCGCATCCACCGCGATGTGGTCGCGGATCACCAAGTGGTCCAGCAGCCGGGCCGTGCCACTGATCATCAGCCGGCCCTGCCGGTGCAGAGCGGCCGCATGTTCCAACGCCCGTCGGGTGGCGGGGGGCACATGCACGGGATCGCCCATGCGCGCGGCGGGCCGTTTGCCCAGGTGGGTGTAGGCGATGCACACCCCGCCGCGCCGGACCAGCGCATCCATCCGCGCCGGGGCCAGCAGTTCACCGAGCCCGTCGATGTCGGCCAGCGGCCACTGGCCGTGCCGCTGGAAGATGTAGAAGCTGCGCCCGTCGGGGAAGCGGTGGCGGCGGTAGGCGCGGTTCGCATCGCTGGCCGGGGCCACGGTACCGGGACGCAGCCCTGCCCGGATCCTCCGGCGGGCGTAAAGCGCCAGCCCGGTGCGGCGGTCGCCGGCGCTCTCCAGCGTCCACTGCAGGTCGCCCATCGGAATGTCCTGGCCCAGCACCGGGGTCACCGTGCCGTCCCACAGGTAGCGCACACCGGCGGCATGCACCAGGTCCAGCGTGTACAGCGGGTTGGCGTACACATGCCCCGATGCGTCCCGGAACTCGGGGATGGAGCCGGTCCGGTGCAGGTGCAGCATGTTGCCGGTGAACTGGCTGTGGTCCACCCACACCCGTGGCCTGAACCCGATGCGCCGCAGCCAGGCCAGCCCCTCCTCGGCGTCGCTGCGGTCGAATCCGCGGGTGCGGGCGAACATGTAGTCGCCCCAGGTGTGCAGACCGTCGTGCGGATGGGCGGCCAGGATGTCGGGGTGCCTGTGCAGGTCCACCTGGTCGGGCAACAGGGTGTTGAACGAGCGCAGGAAGAGCGCATCGGCGAACGGCAGCCGCAGCTCCTCCCAGATGATGCGGTGCAGTTCGGCCCAGCCGGCCGGGGTGGTGTTGTCCGGGTCGTTGCTGATGGTGAGCCAGGCCCGCCAGGGGTGGGGCAGAGGGCGCACGGCGGGATGCCGCGTCCGGGCCGTGCGCCCGGTACCAGTGTGGGTCAGCTGGGGGTTCCCTTCATGCATCGCAGCGCGGAAAGATAGCCAGCGTTCATCGCGCGGCGACCCGGCTCGTCGAGCCCTGACGCCACCTCGTCGGATCGTCCGGATCAGGCCTTCGCCTCCACCTTGGGCACGCCCGAGGCCTCGCTCTTCGGCCGATAGCCGAACAGCCGGTTGTCCTTGATCATGTTGTCCACGTACGGGGGCACGAGCTCCTCCCAATGGTCCCTTCCTTCGCGGATCATGGACAGCACTTTCTGGCTGAAGATGTGCAGCACCGTGGGATCGAAGCTCTCGATGTCCACGATGCGTTTGTTGTACAGCAGGTAGTCGTACAGGGGCTTCAACCGCGGGTGCACCGGCATGTTCTCCGTGGTCATCAGCGGCACGTCCGCCGTCGGCTTGCTCGGGTACACGTAGATCTTCAGGTCGCGCGTGAACAGGATGCCGAAGGCCTCCAGCATGCCGCCGTTCAGGTTGCGGTAGTACTTCTCGTCGAACACCTCGATCAGGTTGTTCACGCCCATGATCAGGCCCATGCGTGCCTTGGTGTACCGGCTGAAGTACTCCACCAGCTTGTAGTACTCCTGGTAGTTGCTGATGAGCACGGTCTGCCCCAGGCTGCACAGGATGTCCGCCCGGTCGATGAAGTCCTTCTCGTCCACGCTCCCCGTGTCCGCCTGCAGGTTGTTCAAGGTGATCTCGAAGAGCACCTGCAGGTTGCTCCGGTCGACCCGGTTCTCCTTGATGAACATGTTATAACCGTTCATGATCATATCGATGTTCACCTTCGTCACCGGGCGGAAGCTTCCGCGGATGGTGAGGATGTTCTTCTTGTACAGCGCCTCGCTGGCCTGCAGGTTCTGGCCGTCCGGGCCGAAGATCACCGCGTCGGTGTACCCGCGCTTCACGAGCTGCAGGCTCATCAGGCGATTGTCCACCTGCGCGAAGTCCGGCCCGTTCATCTGGATCATGTCCACCTCGATCACGTGACGGCTCACGTTGTCGTACAGGCTGGTCATGATCTCCTGCGGATCGTGGTGCTGGAAGAGGCAGCCGTACAACAGGTTCGTGCCCATCACGCCCAGGGTCTCCTGCTGCAGGCTGATGTCGGGGTCGTGCAGGCGCACGTGGATGATGACATCGCTGGTGGGCCGGTCCGGACCGGTCTGGAACCGCACGCCGATCCAGCCGTGGCCGCTGTGCGGTTTCTCCAGCGTGCTGGTGGCCACCGTGTTGGCGAACGTGAAGAACTTCTTGGTGGGATGGTCCTTCCGCGACAGGCGTTCCACCATGAGGCCGTATTCGTGCCGGAGCATGTTCTTCAGCCGGCTCTCGCACACGAAACGGTTGCCCGGTTCCTTGCCGTAGATGGCGTTGCTGAAGTCCTTGTCGTACGCGCTCATCGCCTTGGCGATGGTCTGGCTGGCGCCGCCCGCGCGGAAAAAGTGCCGCACCGTCTCCTGGCCCGCCCCGATCTCGGCGAAGGTGCCGTAGAGGTCGGCGTCCATGTTGATCTTCCGGGCCTTTTGGGCCGGGCTCAACGTGACGTGTGAGTGGGCAAGTGAACTGGGCATCGGGCCTTCGTTGAGGACAGGGGTAAAGGTACGGCAGCGGTCCGCGGCCGTCACCTGACGAGTGACGTGCAGAAGGGTGGCCTCTACTCGCAGCGCATCCCGGGGTCCAGGCGGGCGGCATAGGCCTGGATGCCGCCCTCCAGCTGGATCAGGTTCGTGAAGCCATGGCGCCGTTCCAGCGCCGTGATCACGGCCAGTGCGCGGTTGCCGCTGCGGCAGTGCACCACCACGGGCACATCGCGCCGGATCTCATGCAACCGGTCGAGCAGTTCGCCCATCGGGATCAACGTGCCGCCGAGGGTGCAGCGTTCGGCCTCATACGATTCACGCACATCGACCAGTTGGAACGGCACGCCGTCGCGACGCATCCGGTGCAATTCCTCCGGGCCGATCGTGGTCATGGATGGAGCGGTGGGGGGTGGGGGCATGCGGTGCGAAGATGCACCGGACGATGTTCCCGGGCAACCCGATCAGGCCTTGCCCTTGCCCTCCTGTTCGGGGGGCTTCACCTGCCGCAGCTTCTCGGCCACCTCCTCGGGCAGGTACTGGAAGAAGGTGTCGCCGCGAAGGCCCAGCCGCAGGGTCTCCAACGGGATCACCTCCTCGGCGGGCACATTGCCCAGGTTCACGTTGGCGCCGATCTGCTTGATGAACCACACCTGCTGGCTCTTCTGCGGGGCCTCCCAGAGGATGTCGCGGCCGGGGACCTTGGCCAGGATCCGGTTCACCAGGGTGGTGTGCGCGTGCCCGCTGGGCCGGTAGATGCCCACGTTGCCGCTCTCCCGCGCCTCGGCGATCACCTTCCAGCTGCCGGCCTCCAGTTCGGTGTTCATCATACGCACCCACTTGGCCGGGCTGATCAGGATGCCGGTCTCCTTGCTCCCCACCTCGCTCAGCACCGTGTGGTCCTGCGCCAACAGGTTGATGTAGCGGCACTTCTCGTCGTGCGGGAGCGTGATGCTGCCGTCGCTCACCTCCGCATGGTCCAGCTTCAGTTCCTTCAGCAGCTTGCGATAGGCATCGAACTGGCCGCGGGCGATGAAGGCCTCGAACAGTGTGCCGCCCAGGTAGACCCTGATCCCGGCGTCCGTGTACCGCTTCACCTTGTCCTTCAGGCGCGGCATCAGGTAGCTGGTGCCGAAGCCCAGCTTCACCAGGTCCACCAGCTCGCCCGAGGTCTCGATCAGGTCGTCCACCTGCCGCAGGCTCAGGCCCTTGTCCATCACCATGGTGAGGCCCTCCTCGCGCGGTTTGGCCGTGCGCGCGGGGATGTGCGACAGGCTGAAGTTCATCGCTTGTAGAGCTCGATGAGGTGCATCACCTGCGGCATGGCGGCCGCCTCGGGGTGGTGCTCCAGCAGCTGGGCGTGGCCGGCGTGGTCGGCCATCAGCGCCTCCTCCAGCTCCAGCAGGGCCTGCTGTTGACGGCCGCAGCGCAGCAGATAGCTGGCCATGCGGTACTTGTAGCGCGGGGTCAGCTTGTGCACCAGCTCGCCTTCGCGCAGCTTGGCCAGCGCCGCCTCCGGACCCTTCAGGTGCATCATCAGGTCGGCATGGTCCAGCCAGCCCTCCAGGCTCTCCGGCTCCATGCTGTTCAGCCGCTCGTACGCCTGGATGCTGGCCTCCCAGCGTTCGGCGCGGGCCAGGGCATTGGCCAGGTAGAACCAGCCGTCGCCGGTGTCCGGCGCGATCCGCACGGCCTGCTCCAGGTCCTTGATGGCCTCCACCAACCGGCCCTGGTAGTCTTTCACCACCCCGCGGCCGATCCACGCGTCCACCCAGTTGGGGTCCAGCGCCAGCGCCTGGTCGTAATGGATCAGCGCCTGCTCGTACCGCTCCATCTTCTCGAAGCACTCGCCGATGTAGCTGAAGGTGACGGCCTGTGGGCCATCGATGGTCAGGGTCTCCTGGTAGCAGGCGATGGCCTCTTCGTAAGCCCCCTGCTGCAGCAGGTTGCGCGCCTTGCTGAAGTAGGCCGAGCTGAACTCCTCCTCGATGGCCAGGCACAGGTCCAGCGCGTGGTTGCTCTCCTCCACCCGCCCCAGCTTGGCCAGCGCGTTGCCCAGGTTGTACCAGGCCACGAAGCTGTACGGGTGCTCGTTGGTGAAGTGGCGGAAGAAGACCACGCTGGCCTCGTGCGCCTCCGCCAGGTCGTAACAATAGGCCAGCTCGTACAGCACGGCCTCGTTCTCCGGGTTCACCTCCAGGGCCTTCTTCAGGCAGCCGATGGCCTCGTCGAACTGCTCGCAGTTCTCGTGCTCGAAGGCCAGGTCCAGGTAGATGTCGTCCAAGCCCTCCTCGGCCAGCTCCAGCGCCTTGCGGTAGTGCTCGATGGCCTTCCGGTAGTTGCGCAACTGGCTGTGGATGCCGGCCTTGTGCAGGTGCACGTCCTCGTTGTAGGGCTCCAGCTTGGCGATGCTGTCCAGCACCTCCAGGGCCCGGTTCAAGCGGCCCATGCCCATCAGCACCTGCGCCTCGCAGAACAACAGGTCCACCGAGCCGGGGTGCTGCTGGTGCGCATAGTCCAGCACCTGCCGCGCCTTCTTGGGCTCGTTGTTGTCCAGGTAGTGCTCGATGATCAGCTCGAACTCCTCGACGTCGAAGAAGTAGTGGTCGTTCCGGCTCAGCATGGCCTCGAAGCGCTGCACGTGGTCCGTGCGGTCGTCCTCGCGGTCGGGCAGGGGAGAGGGGCCTTCGCTCATGCGGCACAAAGTTCCCTCAAAAATAGGGAACCCCGCGGCGGGCCGGGGTCGCCGGATTTGTGTTATGCACAGCCCCGTGGGGGATCGGCAAGGAGAACGGATCGCGGAGGAAGGACCAGGGAGGAAGGAGGAAGAGGAAAGAAGAGCGCAGCGCGACGGAAGCCGATGGCTGGAGGCTGGCGGCCAGTGGCTGGTGGCTGG
>JAEUSW010000141.1 GCA_016788285.1 Flavobacteriales bacterium | reverse complement strand
GGGGCGATCTTGTTCGGGTCGGTGGGGCAGCCGTCCAGGCAGTCCATCACCGTGTCCCCATCGCCGTCCACATCAGGGTTGCCGCACCCGCAGATGCCCTCCCAGGTCTTGTTCGGGTCGGTGGGGCAGCCGTCCTCGGCGTCACAGGTGCCATCGCTGTCGGTGTCCTGGAAGGTGCCCGCGCAATTGCAGGAGCCGTCCAGCACGTCATTGATGGTGCAGTCGTTGTTGTCGTCGCACGCGCTGCCGATCTGCCCCGGCACCGTGGGACAGTTGTCGTTCGCATCGCACACGCTGTCGCCATCCGTGTCCTGGAAGGTGCCCGCGCAATTGCAGGAGCCGTCGAGCACATCGTTGATCGTGCAGGCGTTGCCGTCGTTGCAGGCGCTGCCGATCACACCGAAGGTGGACGGGCAGTTGTCCGAGCTGTTGGCCACGTACCCGGGCGGCTGCGAGCAGGCCTGTTGCGTCACGCCGGGGTCGCCGAAGCTGTCGCCATCCGCATCCGCATACCAGGTGGTGGCCGTGTTCTCCGTGACCGTCACCGTGGCCTGTGCGTTGGCGCAGGGCGGCGCGCTCACCGTGTAGGTGTACACGCCGGGGTTCATCGTGGCCGGATCGTAGTTGCCGCCCACCACGGGGCTGGGCCCGCTCCAGGTGCCGCCGCCATCCGGCGAACCGCCCAGCTGGGCGACCAGGCTGATCGGGGCGTCGATGCTGCAGACGGTCACCGATCCATTGGTGCCGGCGTTCGGCGGCGTGACGGCCGTTACGCTCCCGGTCGTCGCCTGGGCCGTGCACCCGTTCGGCGCCGTGGCGGTCACCGTGTAGGTGCGCGTCTGGGTCACCACCACCCCGCTGGGGTTCTGGACGCTGGAGGTGAAGCCGCCGGGGGTCGAGGTCCAGGACCAGGTCAATGGGGCGCTGCCTACGCCCGTGACGCTCACATTATCCACCGCCCACCACCAGTCGAAGGTGGCCGCATACCGGAACCGGACATACACGGTGGGCTGGCCCACGTAGCTGTTCAGGCTCAAGGAGGCCTGTGTGAACGCGTTCCAGTTGCCCTGGGTCGAGTTGTACGTCACCAGGTTGGTGTAGTTCGTGCCATCGGTGGACACGTCCACGTAGGCGCGGTCCGAGGCGCCGGAGTTGAAGCGGTAGTGGTGGAAGAAGTTCAGGCTGGCGGTGGTGTAGCCCACCAGGCTGAAGGCGGGCGACACCAGCGTCGTGGCCGTGATGCCGCCGCTGCCCTGGGCGTCGCTGTTGCTCAGGAAGAACTGGCTGTTGTCGTTGCTGTTGAACGTGGGGTCCGGGCCCGAGCTCGTGTTGTAGAAGTAGTTGTTCGGTCGCAGCGTCCACGCCGCGTTCGCCGGGGTTCCGCCGGTGGAGGTGTTCGTCGTGGTCCATCCGCCTGCGCCGCTGTTGAAGTTCTGGGAGAGGATCGTGCCCGGATAGCTGCCCGTTGCCGTAAGGTTCACCGTCCCGTTCACGCACGCGGAAGCGGCCGAGCTGTTCGCACTGACGCCGGTCGGTGCGTCCAACAGGGTCACCGTCACGTTCGTGGTCCCGGCGAAGGCGCACCCGGTGTTGGTGCCGCTTACGGTGTAGGTGGAGGTGCTGGTCGGGTTCGCGGTGACGTTGGCTCCCGTGGTGCCGCTGAGGCCTGTGGCCGGCGACCAGGTGTAGGCGTTGGCCCCGGAGGCGGTCAAGGCCACGCTGCCGCCCGGGCAATACGAGGGGGCGGAAGGGGTCACGGTCACCGTTGGCGGCGTGCAGGCGGTCCAGGTATAGGTCTGTCCATTGTTCCAGCTCTTG
>JAEUSW010000115.1 GCA_016788285.1 Flavobacteriales bacterium | reverse complement strand
CCCGCGGAAGAGCGGCAGGTCGTAGCTGAGCGCATGCGTGCGGAAGGGGCTGCCCACGCTCTGCCATTGCGTGCGGTGGAAGAGGGCCACCCGCTGGTCGCCCTCGATGTCGCCCGCCACGGCGGGGTTCAGCACCAGCGGCGCGTCGAAGAACTGGCTGAAGTGCACGTCCTGCGCGCCACCGCGCACAGGGACCAACAGCAGCGCGCCCAGGGCCGCGATGAACTTCGGTGTGTGGATGCGGCTGCTCATCGGACCAGGGTGATGTTGCCGGTGCGCTCCTCCACCGCACCATCGTCCAGGCGGGCGCGCAGGGTGTAGAGGTACACGCCGCTGGGACTGAGCGCACCGTCGGCCGTGCCGTCCCAGCCGTGGTGCGTGGTGGTGCTGCGGAACACCTGCGCGCCCCAGCGGTCGTACACGGCGAACTCCAGCTCGAGCGCCGAAGGAGCGCGCGCGAAGAGGACCTCGTTCACCCCGTCGCCGTTCGGGCTGAAGGCGTCGGGCACGAAGACCGCCTCGCTGTCGCGGATGCAGATGTCCATGCCGAGGCTGTCGGTGCAGCCTCCATCGTTCCACACCACCAACTGCACGCTGTAGTACCCGGCCACGCCGTGGTCGTACTGCGGATCGGTGCCCCAGGTGTACGGCAGCGTGTCGCCGGCGATCACCCAAAGGCCGCCGGTGGCGTTCAGGCTCAGGTCGATGAAGGTGACCTCCCGCTGCTTCCAGGGCACGCAGGGCTCGTCCGGGTTCGGGCTGAACAAGGCGGTGACGGCGGGCCAGCTCGGCACCTGCACCAGGGTGTCATGCGAACAGCCGGTCTGGTCGTTCGTCACCTCCACGTTCACCACCGTGCCTGCGGGCAGGGCGATGCTGTCGCCCGTCTGCGGCGGCACGGTGGCCCACGTGAAGGTGTAGGTGCCCTCGCCGGAGACCTGCCCCGACACGTGGCCCGCTTCGCCGTAGCACTGCATCGCGCTGTAGGCGAAGGACTCCTGGAACGGCGGGTGCACCACGATGGTGATGCTGTCCACCACCGGATCGCTGCAGCCATCGGTGGTGGCCACCACGTAGGTGGTGGTGGCATCGGGCTGCACGCTCTGCGTGGGCACCGGGAAGAGGCCGTCGCTCCACTGGTGCGTGATGAAGCCGCCCGGCAGGCCGCCGCTCGTGTTCACCGTGATGCTGCTTCCTCCGTCCTCGCAGATCGTGCTGTTGCTCACGTCCACCTGTGTGCTCAAGGCGGGGTGGTCCGTGAAGGTGAGGCTCGCGGTGCTCTGGCAGTTGCCATCGCCCACCGTGTACACAAGCGTGTAGGTGCCATCGGCCAGCTGCGCCGGGTTGAACAGCGTGTCCGGCAGGCCCGTGAACACACCGCCGGACGGCGACAGCCCCACCTCCACCAGCACATCGTTGGAGCAGTAGGTGTCCTCCACCCCGGTGATGGAGGCCTGTTGGAAGAGCAGCACCGTGACCGTGACGCTGTCCGTGCAGCCCGCCGGCGTGCCGTAGTGCACCACGTGCGTGCCCTCGCCGGCCGCGGCCGGATCGAAGCTCCCCCCCGGCGTGGTCGCGGTCCCCTGCCAGTGTGCGCCCGGCGGCACGGCGGCCAGCAGGAAGGGCGCATCGGCGCTGCACACGGTCACCTGGTCGGGCAGCAGCTGTGCGGGGTGCACGATGGCGAGCATGCTGTCCGCACAGGTGTTGGCCTCGTACCGGAGCACATGCACCCCGGTCCCCGCGACGACGGGATCGAAGACCGGATCGCCATCGGCGTTGGTGCCGATGCCGGGTCCCGACCAGGTGCCATCCCAGGGCGTGCGGCCGGTGCTCTGCTCGTTCAGCACGAGCGCATCATCACCGGCGCAGAAGAACAGCGTGTCGTCGTTCAGCGCGGTCCAGCCCACCAGGATCCCGATGGTGTCCACGCACCCGTTCGGGGCCGCATAGGTGAGCTCATCCCACCCGTTGCCCGCCTGCACGGGATCGTAGCTGCCCGTGACCGGGTCCACGATACCGGCACCGCTCCAGAGGCCGCCGGCCGGGATCGGCGCCGGGCTCAGGGTGAACAGCCCTTGAGCCGGACAGGCGCTGCGTCCGTCGCCGATGTCCACCGGCTTCACGTGGATGGTGAACTGCACCGCGCAACCGTGAAGTACGTAGTCGATCACGTGGTCGCCACCACCGGCCTCATCGGGATCGAACACGCCCTGGATGCTGTCCACGATGCCCGGGCCACGCCACCGCCCACCGAACGGCTGGGCCGCGATGGCGAAGGGCCAGGTGCTCTGGCATACGGTGTCCAGCTGGGTCTGCGCCACGATGTCGCCCACGTTCACCGTCACCGTGTCGCTGCACGCACCGGCCGTGTAGGTGAGCAGGTAGGCGCCGGCGACGGCCGGGTCGAAGAGGCCGTTGGGCTGCACGTACGGCCCGCTCCACGTGCCACCCAGCGGCGTGGCGTCGGGCAGCAGGAAGGGTGCGGTGCCCGGGCAGGCGGCATGCGTGAAACCGGCGTCCATGCTGTCCACCACCAGGGTCACCGCATCGCTGCAGCCGCCCGGCAGGGTGTAGGTGAGCACATGGGTGCCCGGGCCGGCGGTGTCAGGCTCGAACGTGCCCGCCAGGCTGTCCAGCACACCGGGGCCGCTCCACCAGCCTCCGGGCGGGGTGGCCTGCAGGGCGAAGGGGGCGGCCGATTGGCACAGGCTGGCGGGCAACGCGGTGATCTGCGGATCATCCACCACCACGGTCACCGT
>JAEUSW010000101.1 GCA_016788285.1 Flavobacteriales bacterium | reverse complement strand
CCGATGTGAGCGGCCCGCTGCACGAGATGGCCGAGCTCATGCGGCACATCACCAAACGCGATGGCCGCACCCTGCCGCTCGCTGACGAGTGGGCGCTGGTGCAGCGTTATTGCGCCTTGCAAGCGCTCCGCTATGATCGGCCGTTGAACCTGCACCTGGAGGCGGATGAGCGCGCACTTCATCAACCGATGGCGGCCCTGGTGTTGCTCCCCTTGGTCGAGAACGCCTTCAAGCACGGCGATCCGTGCGATTCGGATGTGCACTTGTCGTTGGTGGTGCGGATCACCGATGATCACCTGTCCGTGCGCTGCGTGAACCGCATGGGCAAACACGCGGAAGAGGATGGCCCGTCCACCGGCCTGCGCGACCTGAAACGCTTGCTGTTCCTGCTCTACGACGGGCAGGCCCGCACCACCTTCGCACCGCAGGCCGACCGCTTCGAGGCCGCGCTTTCACTGCCGCTCCATCGCCATGGCTGAGCCGCTGACCTGCTTGATCGTGGACGATGAGCCGTTGGCTGTGGAGCTGCTCGTGGGCTATGTGGACCGCACGCCCGGATTGGTCGCGGGCGGTGCGTTCACCGATCCGATCGCGGCCTTCCGCCGATTGGAGCAAGGCGGCATCGACGTCGTGCTCACGGATATCCGCATGCCGGAGCTCAGCGGCCTGCAGCTGATCAAGCTGGCCGGGCCGCGCTGCGCGTTCATCATCGTCTCCGCGCATCCGGAGCACGCCATCGACGGGTTCGAACTTGATGTGGCGGACTACCTGCAATAGCCCGCCAGCTACCAGCGCTTCATGCGCGCCATTGAAAAGGTCCATGTCCGCCGGGCAGCGCCACCGAACGTGCCGACCACGGACCACTTCTTCCTGAAATGCGGGCACGAGCTCGTGCGCCTGGACCATGATGAAGTGCTGTACATCTCCGCCATGCGCGATTACGTGGCCGTCCATACCCGAGCGCGCGGCCGCTTCCTGAGCCTGGAGCACCTGCGCGACCTGGAGGCGCGCCTGCCCGCCGAGCACTACTGCCGCATCCACCGCTCGCACATGGTGCGCATAGGGGCCCTTGAGAAGGCCCATCGCGACCACGTGATCGTCGGGGGGGTCTCACTGCCGATCAGCGACAGTTACGCGCAGCGGTTCAGGAGCATGGTGGGGCTGGGTTGACCGCTGGACCGGCAGGCCTTCCCAAGGCCCCGGGACCGGTGGATGTGGTCCGGACCGCCCCGGACCAGGACACCCGGCCGGCCCCTGATCCGGAGATGATCACTGGTGCTCCCAACGCAGGCGGAGCTCCTCCTTGTGGGTCTTGCCCACCGGCAGGACGAGCTCGCCCAGATGCGCCTCCCGTTCGCGCAGTCCGGTGATCCGCCTGACGTCCACCAGGTAGCGGCGGTGGATGCGCACGAAGAAGGAGGAGGCCAGGCGCTCCTCCATGCTGCTGAGGGAGCACGCCATCACGTAGCGGCGGTCCGCGGTGTGAACGAACACGTAGTTGTTGTCGGCCTCCACATAGCGGATGTCGTGCACGGGCACCTTCACCAGGCGGCCCTTGTCGCGCACGAAGAGCGCTTCGGCGCCGCGGGAGCCCTGTTGCCGGTGCTCCGCGTTCCGCTCACCGGCATCGGCCTGCGCGGACTGGCGGGCCAGCGCGATCCCGATCTGGGCGCGCAGGTCGTCCTCGTCGAACGGCTTGATGATGAAGCCGGCGGGCCGGGTGGCCTTCACGCGGTCCAGGGTGCGCTGGTCGGTATGTCCGGTGATGAAGACGAAGGGCACCTGCTCCTCGGCGTTGAGCCGTTCGGCGATGTGGACCCCATCGCGCCCCTGGCCGAGGTTGATGTCCAGCAGCACCAGGTCGGGCCTGTGCACGGCGACGGCCTGAAGCGCCCCCGCGGCGTCGGGACAGGTGGCCACCACGCGGTGGCCCAGGTCGGTCAACAGCGTGCCGAGGTCCGCGGCGATCACCGCATCATCCTCCACGATCACCAGGCGAGCGGCGTCCATCAGGCACGGGCGAAGTTGCGCACGGCGAAGCGCACGGTGGTGCCTCCGTCGCTGCGGACGGTCCATTCGGCCCGCAGGGTCTCGGCGAAAGTGGCCAGGATGCCGGTGCCCGAAAGGCGCTGCCGATCGCCCGCACCAACGGGGCCGCCGGCCTGGTAACCCACACCGTTGTCGCGGACCTCCAGGACGAGCATGTCACCTTGGTCATGCAACGCGATGGTGAGCATGCCGGGGTGCGCCTGCTGCCCCGCATCGGCCGGGAAGGCGTGCTTGAGGGCGTTGGTGATGAGCTCGTTCAGGATGAGGCCTAGCGGCACGGCGCTGTCCACCTGCAGGCGCACGGGCGGTACATCCAGGGCCAGTGTGATGCGCTGGTCCATGGCATGGCTGCGGAGCAGCCCTCGGGCCAGCTTCCCGATGTAGGCGTCCATGTTCACACCGGTCAGTGCCGTGTCACGATACAGGTCCTGATGGACCAGGGCCAGGCTCTTGACCCGCATCATGGCCTCGTGCAGCGCGGCCCGGGTGCCCTGATCGGGCTCGTCGCGGGCCTGCAGCCGCAGCAGGCTGCCCACGGTCTGCATGTTGTTCTTCACCCGGTGGTGCAGTTCGTGGAGCAACAGCTCCTTCTCCTTGAGGGCGGCTCCGATGAGCGCGTTCCGGTCGGCGAGCTGTTCACTCGTGCGCTTCTTCAGGCGGTAGGCGCGCCAGGCGAGCAGGGCGGCCAGGAGCAGCAGCACCGCGGCGGCGACGACGACGCGGATGAACATGGTGCGGCGGGCGAGCAAGGCCTGGTGATGGGCGAGCGCCACGTCCTTCCGCTCGCTGTCGAAGCGTTCCTGGACCTCCACGATGGCGCGTGCGCGCTCGGCGGAGAACAGACTGTCCTTCCACTGCATGTGCAGACGCAGATAGGACAAGGCACTGTCCGGTTCGCCGGCGCGTTCGTACAGCCCTGAAAGCGCCAGGCCCAGGTCGGCGAGCTCCTGGCGGAACGCGCTGCGTTCGGCGATCCGGAGCGCCAGCAGGAAGAGGGGACGTGCTTCCTCATCGCGCCCCAGGCGGACGAGGGCGCGGGCACGACCGGACAGGATGCTGCACCGGGCGAGGTCATTGTCCGATGCGCCCAGCAGGGCGAGGGCATCCCTGTAGAAGGCCTCCGCGAGCGAGTCGCGCTGGAGGCCCAGGACGAGGCGGGCCTGTTCAAGGCGGGCCATGGCGGCATGTTCGCGGGCATCGATGCCGGCGAGCACGTCCGCGGCACGGCCATAGAGGGACTGCGCGCTGTCGGTCACCCCCATGCGCTCGTACACCTCCGCCAACCCGAAGGCGGAACCCATCTCCCAGATCACATCGCCCACTTCGCGGTAGGCCGCCATCGAAGCGCGATAGGCCTCGACCGCCTTGTCCAGGCGGCCTTCGTCGGTGTACAGGCTGCCGATGTTCGATCGCGTGGCCGCCACCGAACGCCGGTTGCCCGACCGCTCGAACCGCTGCAGAGCGTCATGGAAACAGGCCAGGGCCGGGGCATACGCGCCTTTCAAGTGATGCGCCCGACCCATGAGGTTCAGCGCCCTGGCGCTTCGCCAGCCCACACCGAGCTCCTCCGCGAGGTCGAACATCCGCTGTCCATAGTGCAGGGTCGAGTCCGGATCCTTGAAGAGGTAGGCGCTCGTCAGCCGGTCGAGGAGGTCGAGCCGCAGCGTGTCCACGGTCTGCCCGTTCAGCGCCGTACGGAGGCTGTCCACCTGGGCCCGGACCGGTCCACCGATCAGGAGCAGGAGGAGGATGAGCGATGCGCGCACGTTGCCAAGTTCGCCAGGAGCGACGTTCCGGAGCGGCCGGGCCGGTCACGGCAGCTGCTGGGCCCGGGTGGCCGTGGGCACGGCGCCGCCAATGGTGAGCAGCACGCGATCGCGATCGTTGCCGGCCCCGGCGTACTTCACGATGCCGTCCATGTTCACATCCTCGGGCCAGTAGCCCTGGAGGATCGCTGTGGGCACCAGCCCGCCGATGCGCACGAGGATAGGGTCGCGGTCGTTGTTCGATCCGGTGTACTTCACCACCCCATCATAGCGCACATTGCCCTGCCAGAGCAGCTCGGCTCCGCCCACCGTATGCCGGGCGTCGGTCCCGAAGACCGCCGTGGTCCCCTGGCTGAGGTCGATGCTCACGGGCGTGGTCGATAGGACCTGGTCCGCCGCGGTCATCACGCCCAGGTGGTTGCGGTGACGCACGGACACCTTGAAGGGCACGTCGTCCTGGTCGCAGAACAACACCGGGGAGCTTCCGTCCACGTCCACCACATCGCCGTCGCGTTGCAGCAGGGCCGACCGTGCGTCGACCACCGCGGCGGGCTGCACGGGATCGCGCAGCTCCACCAGCACCCAGTCCACGATCGCATCGGGACCGGTGACAGCGAGCACGCTTGGAGCCGTGGAGAGCGCGCCGGAAGGCGCATGACCCATCGCGGTGTACGGTTCCTGGAGCGGAAGGAAGCCCAGGGCCCGCAGGGGGTCGGCCATCAGACCGGTGCCGATGTCGTACGGGCCCTCGAGCAGCAGCTTCAGGGCCAGCAAGCCCTGGCGGCAAAGGGGTTGGGTGTAGTGGGCGGTAAAGGCATGTTGACCGGCCCCGGTGATGATGATGGTGCCCGGGCCGGGGTCCATGTCGATGCTCCCGTTGAACTCCCCACCGACCACCACCGCTCCGGCCGGGCCGGTGGCGATCGCCCGACCTCGATCGATCGAACTGCCTCCGACCGGGAAGGACCAGCGCAGGGTGCCTGCGGTGGAGTAGCTCGCTGCGAACACATCGGAGGAAGCGACATGGGCAAGGAGCGTGGTGTCCGGCCCGGGGTCGACGTCCATCGGCGCACTGAACCGACCGACGAGGCAGATGTTCCCGTTGGCGTCAACGGCCACGTCCTCGACGGCCTCCGCGAAGTTGCCCGGGGCGGCCAGTTGAAGTGACCATTGATAAGTGCCCGCACTGTCCAGTTTCACCATCAATGCATCGATGGAGCCCACCGGAACGAGCGTCACCGTCCCCGGTCCTGGATCGGCGTCGATGGCCCCTTCGAACTCCGCGGCCACGAATGCGGCCCCGTTGAAGTCGGTGGCGATGCGGTTCGCACGCTCGAACGCGGTGCCTCCGATCCGGCGCGCCCACTGGAACGCGCCCGCGGCGGTGAGCTTCACGATGAACATGTCGAAGTCGCCGTCCGCGATGAGCGCGGAGGTGCCCGTCCCGGGATCGAAGTCCGCCGTGCCCTGGAAGTGACCCGTGAGCAGGACGTGTCCGAGGGGGTCGACCGCGATGCCGTGGCACCGGTCCGTGCCCCCGCCACCCATGGCTTGCGCCCACAACAGACCGCCCGCGGGATCGAGCTTCACCACGAACACGTCCTGCAGTCCGGCCGCGGTGGAGGTCTGCACGCCGGTCCCCGGATCCAGGTCCACCGTGCCGGAATAGAAGCCGGTGAACACGACGTTGCCGGACCCGTCCACCGCCACGCCATGGCCTTCGTCCGCCGTGGTGCCGCCCAGCTGTCGAGCCCAGAGCAGCGCACCGGTCGCCGCGTACTTCACCACGAAGGCGTCGGTGGCCGCACCGGTGGACAGGGTGGTCACCCCGGGCCCGAGGTCCACATCGACGCTGCCCCGGAAGAACCCGGTGACGATCACGTTGTCGGCCGCGTCCGTGGTCACCCCACGGGCCTCATCCAAGGAGACGCTGCCGAACGCCCCCCCCCACAGGAAGTTGCCGCCGGCGTCCACCTTCCGGATGAAGACATCCATGTCATTGACGGCGGTGACGTTGAACGTGCCGGGACCGGGGTCCAGGTCGATCGTCAGGCTGAAGGCACCGACAGTGATGACACCGCCGCCGCCATCCACGGCCACCGCGTAGGTGCGGTCGGCGGAGGAGCCGCCGATCGCATGGGCCCAGTCCAAGCTCTGCGCGTTGATCGCGATGGGGACGGCGACCGCGACGGTCGCGAGGAGGAGGCACGGTCTCATGGGCACAAGGTTGATCGGATCGGCAACCTAGCTCAACAGGTCCCACGGCCGTGCGTCCTCCGGGTGAACGTCCGGGGGATCCGTGTGAACGATCAGGTTCAGGACCAGGTGCTCAGCTTCTGCCCCGCCAGCGCCTGATCCACGCGGGCCATCACCTCGGGGGTGAACAGGTCCTGCGCGTCCACCGCCTTGAGGTTCTCTTCCAGCTGCGCCACCTTGCTCGCGCCCAGCATCACCGTGCTCACGCGCGGGTTCTTGAGGCACCAGGCGATGGCGAACACCGGCAGCGAGAGCCCGAGCTCCTGTGCGATGCCCTTGAGCTCCTCCACCTTCTTCAGGCGGGCCTCATTCAGCTCGCGCTCCTTCAGCCACTCCAGCCCGGCCATGCGCAGGCGCGATGAGGCGTCGGCCTCCAACGAGTGCTTGCCGCTGAGGATGCCGCTGGCCAGCGGGCTCCAGATGGTGGTGCCCAGGCCAACGGTGTCGTAGAGCGGGGCGAACTCCTGCTCCACTTTGGCGCGGTGGAAGAGGTTGTACTGCGGTTGTTCCATCGCGGGTCCGATCAGGTGGTGCGCCTGTGCGAAGGCGTGGGCCTCCTTGATCTCCGCGGCGCTCCACTCGCTGGTGCCCCAGTACATCACCTTGCCCTGCATGATCAGCTGGTGCATCGTCCACACCGTTTCTCCGATGGGCGTGGCGGGGTCGGGCCGGTGGCAGAAATAGAGGTCCAGGTACTCGACCTGCAACCGCTTCAAGGCGTCGTGGCAGGCCTCCACCACGTGCTTGCGGTGCAGGCCCACCTGCGTGGGCAGCTTGCCGCCGGCCCCGAAGAAGACCTTGCTGCTCACGGTCCACGTGTCGCGCGGCCATTCCATCTTCCGCAGGATGCGGCCCATCACGCGCTCGCTCTCGCCACGCGCATAGATCTCGGCGTTGTCGAAGAAGTTGACGCCGTGGTCGTAGGCGAGCTTCATGAGCGCCTC
>JAEUSW010000044.1 GCA_016788285.1 Flavobacteriales bacterium | reverse complement strand
ACGCCCTTGGTCGGTGGCCAGCGGTATGTGGTGGCTCTGTGGGTCGCCCGAAAGCGGACCTTCAGCCTGGCGGTGGACCATTTGGGGGTTTGGTTCGGGCTGGACAGCCTGTACGAGGCCCACCCGAACTGGCTTCACGTGACACCACAGGTGCAACTGCGAGACCCCAACAGCAGCTATTTGGTCGAGGACGACCTCTGGACCGAGATCCGCGATACGCTGCTGGCCGCAGGAGGCGAACGGTGGATGGTCGTGGGGCATTTCGCAGAGGCCGATTCGGTGAACGGTCTGGTGGTGGACCCCAACGACCCGGACACCTGGGCGTATTACTACCTGGATGACCTTCGCGTGGAAGCGGTCTCCGGCGAGAACGCGGTTTCCGGCCCAACGGAGCAGCAGCCTGAAATAGTCGTGGTGCCGCTAGGGGACGGTGTCGATGTCCGGTGGTCGAAAGGTCTACAGGTGGTCCAGGTGGATCTTTTCGATGCGGGTGGGCGCCTGGTCCATCATGCCGTTCCTGATGCAAGTGGCCCTGAAGGCCATGCCCATCTGCGTGCCGTGCCCAACGGGTTCTACGTGTTACGGTGTACAGGCCCCAGCGGGCAGGTCGTGACGAGGTTCGTCAAGTGAGAAGGAAGCTTCGGGCGCAAATGCCTGAAGACGATGAAACAGCGAGTTTGGCTCATGGCCATGTGCCTGAGCGTGACCGTGGTGAGGTCACAGAATTGGTTAACGACCGGGAACACCGGTATGGACCCGGTAACGAACTTCATTGGAACAACGGACAATCAACCGATGAACGTTCGCACCGATGACGACTGGCGCTTGCGGGTGAACAAGACGCAGAACTACGTGGTGAACACCAGCTTCGGGGCCAAGACGGCCAACGGCTGGATGCTGCTGAGCCCGGACATCGCCAACTTCCTGAGCGGGGCCAACGGGCCGTACAGCCTGTTGCACCTGGCGGCGGCCACCAACAACGCCCAGACCAGCAGCGACCGGCCCTGGATGAACGTGGGGATGACCCTGACAGGCAACAGCGACCACAGCTACGTCGGCCAGAAATCCTATGGTACCGACAAGACCGACATGGTGGTCCACTGGAGCGATAACCCCGCCACCTGGTACGGTCCGGACCGGCTGCGTTTCCTCTTCACCAGTGGTTACAGCAGCTCCAGCTCTTCCGGGGCTTACAGCGAAGAGGGGCTTGAGGGCATGCGGCTGTACCCGGTGACCCCGGATGAAGTGAACGTCGGCATCGGCGACTTCTACGCGGCCAACTTGATCGATCCGACGATCACTGAACCCGAGGAGCGGCTTGATGTGGTGGATGGAAAGGTCCGCGTCCGCCAGTTGCCCGCGGACCCGGTGAGCACCAGTGATGAAATGGTCACGGTGAACATGACCACGGGTGTGCTGGAGCACAGGCCGATCGTGAACCTGCCGGACAACTGCGAGTGGCAGATGAGCCCTGGCGTGCAACACGTGTGGACGGCCGTGGGGCCTGCGGATCCGGATTGCCCCGACGAGGATGAGTTCGTCGGGATCGGGACCAATGCCCCATCCGCGAAGCTCGATGTGCGGTATGCCCGGCAAGCGGAACGGGCATGACCACGGTCCGGGGCGACGCCAGCGGAGGCGCGGACCTGAAGATCGGCGGCGGGTTCTTCACCGACGGAACGGGAATAGAGCACTATGGTGTTCAATCACGGGCCTACAATGGTACAGAGGTGAATACCGGAGGGACCTTTTGGGGTGAGCTGACAGATGCCAGCTCCTTCCCTGTCAACGTAGGAGTGGAAGGAGTGACCAGCGTGGCTTCAGGTGCGGCGGTTGAGCATAACATCGCCGTCCGTGCCTCTTGCGGGATCGCCGGCGATACGGACCACAACTACGGTGTGCACTCCGTGATGTGGAACTATGGGGCCAATGTGAAGAAGAACCATGGTGGCTACTTCGACGCATGGACGAACAGCAGCTCCGCGAACAACTACGGCGTATGGACCACAGCGAGCGGCGGTACGAACCCGTGGGCGCTTTGGGTACAAGGCAATGCGTGGATCACGGGCAACGGCTTCGTCAACAATGGCATTCTCATCACCTCGGATGAGAACCTGAAGACCAACATCAGTGACATTACGGATGCACTTTCCAAGGTGACCCAGTTGCAGCCCAAGTCATACGACTTCCGGACCTCCGACTACCCCACGATGGAGTTGAGCAGCGAACCTCAGATCGGACTCCTTGCGCAACAGGTTCAGCAAGTGGTGCCAGAGGCGGTGAAAAGCACCGTGTACCCAGCGCAGTTCGACAGCTTGGGGAACCAGACCAGCGCGGCCTTCCCTGTCTTGGGTGTCGACTACATCAAGCTCATCCCCTTGCTTATCGGGGCCATCCAGGAGCAACAAGCCCAGATCAGCACCCTTCAACAAGACCTTGCGTCGTGTTGCGCCGCACACGGCGATGCCGATCAACGCAGCATGAGCTCAGGCGCAGGGGCAGGGGCAGGGGCAAGCGAGGCCCTACGCACCGATCTGCACATCATCCCCAACCCGGTGGCGGACCTCACGCAGCTGCGCTACACCGTGGCCGCGCCGGGCCGCACGCGCCTGGAGGTCAGCGATGCCAGCGGCAAGCGGCTGGAGGTGCTGGAGGAGGCCGTGCGCGAGGTGGGCAGCTACAGCCATGCGTGGAACACCACCGACCTGGCGCCGGGCATTTACCACTGCACGCTGTTCCTCAATGACAGCTTCGTGGTGAAGAAGGCCGTGAAGGTGGCGCGGTAACGTTGCGCTGAACCCTGGCCGAGGGCCGCTTCGCGTTCGCGGGGTGGCCCTCGGTGCATGTGCCCATCTGCTCA
This sequence comes from Flavobacteriales bacterium, assembly GCA_016788285.1. Lineage (GTDB taxonomy): Bacteria > Bacteroidota > Bacteroidia > Flavobacteriales_F > PHOS-HE28 > PHOS-HE28. Next base: position 730 of record JAEUSW010000044.1, on the reverse strand, counting down.
TCCCGCCCCGGCGGGATGCGCGCACGCCCTTTTCGCCTCAATTCCCCTTGCCCCGCCGCTGGCGGCGTTCGGCGCGCCGTTGGGGATCCTCGTGGAAGAAGTAGCGCAGGTCCGCCGTGAGGTAGCTGCCGCTGAGGCCGGTGAGGATGGCGCGGCCCACGCTATTGGCATCGAAGTAGGTGAGCTCGGCCACGGCCATGTCGTCGAAGGCGCGGTGGTAGGTGGCGCCGAAGTAGAAGTAGCCCGAGCGCTCGGTGCGGTATTCGAAGCCGATGTTGCCCACCGCGCCCACCTGCAGCCAGTTCCTTCGGAAGAGGTAGGCCCGCGCATCGTCGGTGTTGTTGATGGCGTCGCTGGGGTACATGTCCAGGCTCGCGCCCAGGGCGGTGTTCATCCAGGTGCGCTGGCCCAGCCGGATGTACACCAGCAGCAGCACCGGCACCTCGTAGCCCACGTAGCGGATGCGGCCGCTGCCGGCGATGTCCACCGTATCGTTCACCAGTTCCCAGCGGTAGTTGCGGCGGATCTGGTGGATGCCGGTCTCCAGCGACAGCATGCGCGTGAACCCATGCCGCACCTGCATGCCGAAGCCGAAACCGCCGGTGAGCTCCACGCTTCCGCGCAAGGCCCCCCCCTGCAGCTCCACGCGCGGGTCGAAGAAGGAGAGGGGCACCACCGGCTTCACCTGCATGCCGAACGTGGTGACGCCTTGCTGGGCTCGTGCGAGGAC
>JAEUSW010000043.1 GCA_016788285.1 Flavobacteriales bacterium | reverse complement strand
TCGCCCTTGGTGATGCTGGTCTCGATGAAGAGGATGTCGCCGCCGGTGGGCGTCCACGCCAGGCCGGTGACCACGCCGGCCACGTCGTTGCCCTGGTACTTGTCGCGCGCGTGGCTCGGTCCGTAGATCCTCACCAGGTCGTCCGCGGTGATGGTGACGCTGTGCTTCTGCTTGAGCGCGATCTGCTTGGCGCGGTGGCGCACCAGCTTGGCGATGCGCTTCTCCAGGGTGCGCACGCCGCTCTCGTCCGTGTACTGCTCGATGATGGCCTCGAGGAGGCCCGGGGCCAGCTTGAGCTGCTTGGGCTTGATGCCGTTCTCGGCGAACTGCTTGGGCAGCAGGTGGCGCATCGCGATCTGCACCTTCTCCTCCTCGGTGTAGCCGTTCACCTCGATGATCTCCATGCGGTCGCGCAGCGCCGGATGGATGGTGCTGAGGCTGTTGGCCGTGGCGATGAACATCACGCGACTGAGGTCGTACTCGATCTCCACGAAATTGTCGTGGAACGCGCTGTTCTGCTCCGGGTCGAGCACTTCCAGCAGCGCGCTGGCGGGGTCGCCCTGGTTGCTGCGGCCCACCTTGTCGATCTCGTCGAGCACGAAGAGCGGGTTGCTGGTGCCGGCCTTCTTCATGCTCTGGATGAGGCGGCCGGGCATGGCGCCGATGTAGGTCTTGCGGTGGCCGCGGATCTCAGCCTCGTCATGCAGGCCGCCCAGGCTCATGCGCACGTACTTGCGGCCCAGGGCCTCGGCCATGCTCTTGCCCAGGCTCGTCTTGCCCACGCCGGGCGGACCGTACAGGCAGATGATCGGGGCCTTCATGTCGCCCTTGAGCTTCAGCACGGCCAGGTGCTCGATGATGCGCTCCTTCACCTTCTCCAGGCCGAAGTGGTCGCGGTCCAGGATCTTCTGCGCGTTGCGCAGGTCGAACTTGTCCTCGCTGTACTCGCCCCAGGGCAGCTCAAGGAGCAGTTGCACGTAGTTGTACTGCACACTGAACTCGGCGCCGGCGGGGTTCATGCGCTGCAGCTTGACCAGCTCCTTCTCGAAGGTCTCCCCCACTTTGGCGCTCCATTTCTTCTTCGCCGCCTTCGCCCGCATCTCCTCCAGCTCCTGCTCGATGGGGTTGCCGCCCAGCTCGTCCTGGATGGTCTTCATCTGCTGGTGCAGGAAGTACTCGCGCTGCTGGCGGTCCACCTCGGTGCGCACCTTGCTCTGGATCTCGTTCTTCATCTGGAGCATCTGCAGCTCCTTGGTGAGGTGCGCCAGCAGCAGCTTGGCCCGCTCGCGCAGGTCGGCCACCTCCAGCATGCGTTGCTTCTCGGCCACCTCGGCGTTCATGTTGCTGCTGATGAAGTTCACCAGGAACGAGGGCGAATCGATGTTGCGCAGGGCGAACTGGGCCTCCGTGGGGATGTGGGGGCTCTGCTTGATGATCTCCAGCGCCAGGTCCTTCAGGCTGCTCACCAGGGCATGGAACTCCTTGTCGTCCTTCGCCGGACGCACCTCCGCGAACTCCTTGATCCGCGCCGTGAAGTAGGGGTCCATGCGCACCATCTCCAGTACTTCGAAGCGCTTCTTGCCCTGGATGATGGCCGTGGTGCTGCCGTCCGGCATCCGCAGCATGCGGATGATCTGCGCCAGCGTGCCCACCCGGTTCAGGTCGTCGGCGTTGGGCTCCTCGATCTGGCTGTCCTTCTGGCTCACCACCCCCAGGGTGCGGTTGCCCCGGTACACGTCCTGGATCAGGCGGATGCTGCGGTCGCGCCCCACCGTGATGGGGATCACCACCCCCGGGAAGAGCACCGTGTTGCGCAGCGGCAGGATGGGCAGCTCGGGCGGAGTGGTCTCCGCGTTCATCTGCTCCTCGTCCTCGGCCGTGATCAAGGGGATGAGCTCCGTCTCGTTCTCAAGGGCCTCGGAACTGAAGAGGGCGGGGTCGCTGTGCAAGAGGTCGTTCATCAACGTGGGTGCCAGGATGACAGGTTCAAAGGTATCCCCCCGACCGGTCTGCGCCGGACGCGGGTTTTTCAGAGAAGGCGGGGCCATCCCTTCAAGGCCCATGCCCGGATCCATCGCCTGCCCTTCCGTCAGGTCATGCGCGATCGCCGGCCGTGGCCGCATGCACGTGGGCGAGCACCGCACGGTCGGCCGCGTCCAGCGGCATCGACCGCCGCTCCATCACACGCTGGGCCGTGTGCAGCGCCTTGTCCAGGGCGTGCTCGACGAGGCCATCGGCGCCGCCCCACGAGAAGCTGGGGATGTGCTTCGGTGGAAAGCCCCCGCCGAAGACGTTCGACGCCACGCCCACCACCGTGCCCGTGTTGAACATGGTGTTGATGCCGCTCTTGCCGTGGTCACCCATGATCAGCCCGCAGAACTGCAGTCCCGTATCCGCCATGGCGCGGTCGGCGTAGCTCCACACCTTCACCGGGCCGTAGGTGTTCTTCAGGTTGCTCGTGTTGGTGTCGGCGCCCAGGTTGCACCATTCGCCGAGCACACTGTTGCCCAGGAACCCGTCATGGCCCTTGTTGCTGTAGCCGAGGATGACGCTGTTGTTGACCTCGCCGCCCACCCGGCATTCCGGTCCGAAGCTGCTCGGCCCGTAGATCTTGGCGCCCATCTTCAACTGGGCGTGCGCGCCCAGGGCGAAAGGCCCGCGGATCATCGCCCCCTCCATCACCTCCGCGCCTTTGCCGATGTGGATGGGCCCGCCACGCGTGTTGAGGATGGAGGCCTCCACCACGGCGCCTTCCTCCAGGAACACCAGGGCGGGGTCGCCCACCACGGTGTTGAGGCCGCTCAAGGGTTGCGACCGGCGGCCCTCGGTGAGCAGGGCGAAATCGTTGATGATCGCGCGGCCGCAGTGCTGGAAGAGGTGCCAGGGACGGGTGATCTCCACCACCTCACCGCCGAACGGCAACGGCACCAGGTAGGTGGGCGGTGCGTTCCAGTCCGCCTCCGCCGGTGGTTGTGCGCCTGTGCGGCAGATGGCCAGCACACGGCCCTCCTTCACCAGCATGCGGCCCGGCTCCAGGTCCAGTACCGCGCTCACCAGCTCCGGCAGGGGCAGCAGTCCGGCACGGACGTCCCGCACCACCTCGCCGCCGACCTCCGGCCAGCGTTCACGCAGGTAGGCCTCGGTGCGGTGGCCCACCGGGAGCTCGGTCATGCGCCACCACGCCTCGGCGATGGTGAGGATGCCGGGCCGAAGCGCCCCGACGGGGCGCGTGAAGGTGAGCGGCAGCAGGTGGCGATGGACGCCGGCGTCGTGCAGCAGGATGGCCATGCGCCGAAGGTAGCCCGGAGGCAGGGATCCCTCGGAGCGGCGGGGCTCAGAGCCCGAGCAGGGTGCAGACCCAATAGGCCAGACCGGCCAGCAGCGCGCTCACGGGAATGGTGAGGATCCAGGCCCAGAGCAGCTGGATGGTGACGCCCCAGCGGACCGCGCTCAAGCGTTTGGTAGCGCCCACCCCGATGATGGACCCGGTGATGGTATGCGTGGTGCTCACCGGGATGCCCATCTGCTCGGTGAGGTAGAGCGTCATGGCCCCCGAGGTCTCGGCGCAGACACCCTCCAACGGCGTCACCTTGGTGATGCGGGTGCCCATGGTCTTGACGATCTTCCATCCACCGCTCAGCGTGCCCAGGCCGATGGCCGTGTAGCATGCCAGCGGCACCCAGGACGGCATCTCCTTGATGTCCGTGATGGTGCCGTGCGCGATGAGCGCCGCGGTGATGATGCCCATCACCTTCTGGGCGTCGTTGCCACCGTGGCCGATGCTGAACGCCGCCGAGCTGAAGAGCTGCAGCCGCTTGAACATGTTGGCGACGGACTGGGCCGTGGGTGTGCGCACCTTCTCGGTGTAGATGTACACGCCGATGAAGAGCAGCACGGTGAACATCAGCCCCACCCGGATGATCGAGTTGTCCGCCTTGTCGAGGCCCTTGGCCAGCTTGGCCACGTCCACCTCCGGGTCCGCCGTGCTCCGGATGGCCTCCGCGATGCCCTCCCCCCCGCGTGAGCCGAAGCCCGTGAGGTGCGGGAGCGCGGCCTCGTATCGTGCGCGCGCGGCCTCCAGGTCCACGGTCCGGGCCGGGTCGTCCGCCGCCGCCTTCTTGAGCACATCCACCTTGTAGTACTTGGCCAGGTTCTCCTCCAGCTTGCCCTGCTGCAGGTGCATGAACAGGAACCAGGTGGCCACCGCGGCCACGAGGATGAAGGCGATGCGTGTCCACAGGTTGCGCACGATGGTCACCAGCGTGACGAACATGGAGATCACCATGCCCACGAGCGGCGCCAGGAAGATGAACATCACGGTCTTCGTCACCTTGTCGCTCTCGATGACGTCGGTGAGCGTGAACCCGTCGGTGGTGGCCAGGGCATGGGCCAGGGCCGCGCCGGCGAAGCCGCCGATGAGCGTGTGCGAGCTGCTGGACGGGATGCCGTACCACCAGGTGAGCAGGTTCCAGATGATGGCGGCGATGAGGCCGGCGAGGATCACCGGGAGGGTGATGAACTCCTGATGGACCGTTTTGCTGATGGTGTTCGCCACCGCATGGTCCTGGAAGATCCAGAAGGCGGCGAAGTTGAAGAAGGCCGCCCACACCACCGCCTGCAGCGGGGTCAGCACCTTGGTGCTCACCACGGTGGCGATGGAGTTCGCCGCGTCGTGGAAGCCGTTGATGTAGTCGAACACCAGGGCCAGGACGATGATGACGACCAGGAGCGTCATGTCCTCAGGCGTACTTCAGCATGATGGATTCCAGCACGTTGGCCACGTCCTCGCACTTGTCGGTGGCCAGCTCGAGCGTGCCGTACAGGTCGCGCTGCTTGATGAGGGTGATGGGGTCCTTCTCCTGGGCGAAGAGGCGCTGAAGGCCGCGGTCGTGCACCTCGTCGGCCTCGTTCTCCACGGCGTTGATGCGCACGACCAGTTCGGCGTGCTGGTTGTCCTTGTGCATCTGCCGCAGGCCCTGCACGGCCAGCTGGATGATCTTGCAACCCTCGTTCACCAGCCGCGCCAGCTCGTTGGCCGTGTCGTCGGGCTTGCCGATGCCGAAGAGCTCCAGGTTCTTCGCCGCCGCCAAGATGAAGTCCGCCACATCGTCCAGGCTGCTCGCCAGGTAGTGGATGTCCTCCCGGTCCAGCGGGGTGATGAAGTTGCGCGCCAGCTCGGTGAATATGGTGTGCGTGAGGTCGTCGTTGGCGCGCTCGGTGATCTCCAGCCGCTCCAGGATGGCGGTGCGCTGGGCGCCCGGCTCGGTGGCCATGATCGCCAGCAGGTCCTCGCTCATGCGCAGCACGTTCGCCGCCGAGGCCTCGAAGTGGAAGAAGAAGATCCGGTCCTTCGGACGGAAGATCTGGAACAGCGAGCCGAGGGCCATGGGGTTCGGTTTGGGCGCGGCAAAAGTAACCGGGGCATCCGCCCGGGAAGGGCGCACCGAAAGGCTTAACACTGGCTTAACATGGGCCGATGACGGGACCTGACCTAAGTTGCGCCCTGCGGGCCCACCGAACGGCCCCGCGTCACGGTCATGATCTACGAGTTCGACGGGTATCGGCCCGTGGTCCATCCCTCCGCCTTCGTGCATCCGCAGGCCGTGGTCACCGGCAACGTGGTGATCGGGGCCGACGTGTACATCGGTCCGGGCGCGGCCCTTCGCGGCGACTGGGGGGAGATCGTGGTGAAGGACGGATGCAACGTGCAGGAGAACTGCACCATCCACATGTTCCCCGGGGTGAAGGTGGTCCTCCATCCCGGCGCCCACATCGGGCATGGTGCGATCGTCCACGGGGCCACCATCGGTGCCAACTGCCTGGTGGGCATGAACGCCGTGCTGATGGACAACGTGGTCCTGGGTGAAGGCTGCATCGTGGGCGCGCTCAGCTTCCTGCCGGCCGACAGCGTGTGGGACGCACGCCAGGTGATCGTGGGCAACCCCGCGCGGGCGGTGAAGGAGGTGAGCGATGAGATGCTCGCGTGGAAGACGGAGGGCACCCGCCTCTACCAGCAACTGCCCGCCCGGCTGCAGGCCACGCTCCGCCCCTGTGAACCGTTGCGCGAGGTGGACCGCAGCCGACCGCCCATCACCGC
>JAEUSW010000357.1 GCA_016788285.1 Flavobacteriales bacterium | reverse complement strand
CCTGCAGCCGGGGGCGGTGGTGCGCGTGTGGGGCGATTGCGGCCTGCTCTGCCGCCACTATGTGGATGGTGTGCCCGACGGGGACACGGTGCTGTGGGCCATCCAGGACTGCGACCTCTCGGGCAACGGGTCCTGCGGCAGCAGCCTGGAGTCGGCGACGGACCATCAGCTCTCGATCTGCGGGGTGTACTGGCTGGCCTATGCCAACGGGGCGGTCTCCGGACCGCTGCTCACCGAAGGGGCCACGGAGAGCATGACACTGGCCGAGTTCGACAGCTTCGTGGATGGTTGTCTGGCGACGTCGGTGCCCGGGCCTGCACCGCAGGAGGAGGGCGAGCTGGCGATCCTCAACGGTCGCCTGCACCTGCTGGGCGGGCCCGACAGGGCCGGCGCGGAGCTCCGGGTCTGGGACCTCACCGGTCGTGCGCTCCTCAGCACCAGGGTGCGCCCGGGCGAGCGCAGCTGGGCGCTGCCACCGGGTCCGACCGCTGCGATGGTGGTGGAACTGCGCACGGCCGACCGGCGCACCGTGCGAAGGCTGATGCGCGAGTGAGCGGGACGCTCACTCGGCCGACAGGGCGGCCCGGCAGGCGCGCAGGGCCTCGGAGGCCTTGGGGTCCGCCCTGGGCGGCCGCAGGTCCAGGGCCTCCAGGCGTTCGCGGATCAGGCGGCCCACCAGGGCGCGGCTCTCCCACTGCTCATCGGCCGGGATCACGTACCAGGGGGCGTGCGGAGCGGCCGTGGCGCCGATGGCCTGTTCGTAGGCGTGCATGTAGTCGTCCCAATGGGCCCGCTCCGCCACGTCGCCGGGGTTGAACTTCCAGTGCTTCTCCGGGTCGTCGATGCGCTCCAGGAAGCGCTTCTTCTGCACCGCCTTGCTCATGTGCAGGAAGAACTTCATGATCACGGTGCCGCTCGCGGCCAGGTGCGCCTCCCACGCGGCGATGGCCGTGTAGCGCGCACGCCAGAAGGCCTCGTCGATGTCCTTCACGCTGCGCACCGTCGGGATGTTCTGCCCCACGATGTGCTCCGGGTGCACGCGCGTCACGAGCACCTCCTCGTAGTGGCTGCGGTTGTGGATGCCGATGTGCCCCCGCTCGGGCACGGCCTGCGCATGGCGCCAGAGGAAGTCGTGGCTCCGCTCCAGGCTGCTGGGCGCCTTGAAGCTCCACACCCGCACGCCCTGCGGGTTCACGCCGCTCATCACGTGGCGGATGGCCGAGTCCTTGCCTGCGGCGTCCATGGCCTGGAAGATGAGCAGCAGGGCATGGCGCCCGCCGGCGTAGAGCAGCTCCTGGAGCTCGCTGATGCGCTCACGGTCCTTTTCGAGCCGCTCCTTCAGTTCCTTTTTATCGGCCTCCTCGGGCAGGTCGGTCACGTGGTCCTTCAACCGGAAGCGGCCCGGGGCGTGCACCACCAGGCGCGGGTCGTTCAGCAGGTGCTTCATGGCCGGTGAAGCTACGCAGCACCGGATGGCGCTTCCGGCCGATCTTCACGCCGCCAACCGTGCTCACCATGCCCGCCAGCATCAACAGCCCCTTCACCCGCTTCGCCAAGCGCATCTCCACCTTCACCGGCCGGCCGCTCACCTTCCTGCTGGCCGTGCTCATCATCGTCGTGTGGGGCGTCACCGGGCCGCTGTTCGGCTTCAGCGACACCTGGCAGCTGGCGATCAACACGGGCACCACCATCGTCACCTTCCTGATGGTGTTCCTGATCCAGAACACGCAGAACCGCGACACCGAGGCGTTGCAGATCAAGCTCGATGAGCTGATCCGGGTGCAGCGCGAGGCCAACAACGCCCTGCTCGACCTGGAGGAGCTGGACGATGACGAGCTGGATCGCATCCGCCAGGTCTACCTGGAGCTGGCGCGCCGCGAGCGGGACCAGGGATAGTCGCCCGTCGGCCGCAGGAGCTCAGGCCGGGCGTTGGCAGAAGTAGATCGCCCCGCCGCCCGTCACCAGGCCCATGCGGAACTGCTCGGCCGCGGGGTACTGCTCGGCGAACGGCACCACCTCCACGGTGAAGCCCGCCGCGGCCAGCCGGTCCTTCACGTCCAGGCCGTAGTAGCGCACATGGTCGTGCTGTCCGAACCGCCGCTCCCGTTCCTTGGGGTCGGTGATGGTGATGTCCTCGTCGGTGCGCTCCAGCCCGTCCTTCAGCGGCACCTGGATGATGGCGTGGCCTCCCGGCTTCAGCACGCGCAGGAGCTCCCGCATCGCCAACGCATCGTCGGGCACATGCTCCAGCACATGGCTGCAGATCACGGTGTCGAAACTGCGGTCGGGGAACTGGATGCGGGTGATGTCCAGGTCGATGGTGCCGGCGGGGTAGGAATACCCGGGATCGAACTTGTCACCGGCCGTGTAGTCGATCTGGGGGTCCTTGCTGAAGCGATCGAAGAAGAAGCGCTCGGGGGCCACGTGCAGCACCTTCTCCTTTCGTTTGAGCATGGAGGTGCGCTGCTGGATGAAGAGCCACATCAGCCGGTGCCGCTCCAGCGAACCGCACTGGGGGCAGAGGGCATGGGCGCGCCGGCGGCCGGCCACGCCGAAGGGGAGGAAGGCCACGAAGGAGCCGGTGCAGCAGGGGCAGAACACCTCATCGCCCTTCATGCCCTCGAGCCGCTTCCGCCGCGGGCTCATCAGGGTGAGGGCGCGCTGGATCAGCCATTCGTTCGTCCGGTGACGCAGGGCGGCAAGCATGCCCAAAGAAAGGAATTGCCCGCGAGGGCCGGGGATCGGCGCGGCCGGCCAAGGGTGCACGGGACCGGCCCGGCCCCGGTCGCATCCCCCTCTCTCCCGGCACCGCCCGGATCCCCTTTGATCCAGCCGCTCGGCATCAGGCCGCGGTCCACCCCGAGGATGTGCACGTTCGCCGTCGATGGCCCGTGGTCCGGCCGCGGCGAAAGGCGGAGGAAGCGGCCCCGGAGATCGGTCCGATCGGGTTCATCCCATGCGCTGGACCATCAAGGCCGTTCCCACCGTGCGGGCCTTGGGCGCGCCGTCGTTCCTTCGCTCGCATGAGCGGGAAAGGTGAACCGCGGATGCTCGACAGAGCGCGACGCCTGGAGGTGGCGAAGGGCGAGGCCCTTGCGCGCGCAGGCGATGCCAGGGGCCGCGCCTTCCACGTGCCCAGCGGCTGCCTGCGGTCCTATGTGATCGACCGTGGAGGGAAGGAGCACACCATGCAGTTCGCGCCGGAGGACTGGTACCTGGGCGACATGAAGAGCATGATGCGCGATGTGCCCGCCACCATCTTCATCGCAGCGCTGGAGCCGAGCGTCGTGCACGAGATGGACAGTGAACGTGCGCGCGAGGCGTTGAAGCGGGATCACACGGTGCGGTCGGCGATGTTCATGAAGTTGCACAACCACGTGATCACGCTGCAGGACCGCATCATCGACCTGCTGGCCTCCACGGGCGAGGAGCGGTACCTGCGGTTCATCAAGACCGATCCAGGCCTCCTGCAACGGCTGCCGCAGAAGCTCATCGCCAGCTACCTGGGCATCACTCCCGAGTCGCTGAGCCGGAACCGGCGCAGCATCGCGGGTCAGGGTCAGCAGGCGTGAAGGGCAGGGCCCGGGTCATGCCCTGGGCGCGATCGGCGCCATCCTGTACCGGCCCCAGGCCACGAACGTGCACAGGGCAAACAGGACGACCGTAGGGACGAACGGCTCGCCCTGGGTGATGTGGTAGCGCGTGGCAAGCACCATGACAGCGGCGAGCCCGAGCGCCGCCAGCGGGGTGAGGATCGGCCGGATGCGCAGGGCGGACGGAAGGACCAGGCCCAGTGCGGCCAGCACTTCGGCGATGCCGATGAAGCGCACCACGCCGGGCGGATAGTGGTTCACGAACGACATGCCCGCCTGCACCAGCTGCTCGGTGGGCTGCGTGAGCTTCATCAGGCCCGCCAGGCCGAAAGCGGCGGCCAAGAGCCCCTGGGCCACCCACAAGGCGATGTGGAGCCCCTTCGATCCTGTGTTCGTTGCCATGTCCGGTTCAGTGTTGTGTTCGGCCGCAAAGGACCGCTGCTCATCGGTCGCGCTCCATTGATGTATGGTAAGAAACCGTCCGCCCCAGGTCAGCGATGCGGGCCATGTGCGAAGGGGGTCCGTCGGCCGCCCCTCCCGGGGTGAGGTCGGTGTCGCTGACAAGGTCCCGCGATCCTCCTGCTCGCGGTCGATCACACCGGATCCCGGCTGCCCTTATCCTGCCCGATCAGGGGTCATGGGTCCCTTCTCGCTGCCGCCCACCAGTCCATCATCCGTTCCCACACGGCAACGGGTTCGCCGGTGTCCGCATCGCGCAGGTCGTGACCGGCGTTGGGGAATCGTGCGATGGTGTGCTCGGCATGGCCTTCGCGCGCAAGGGCCTCGAGGTTCGCCACCGAAACGAAGGTGGGCACGCTGCCATCGCGGTCGCCCAGGAGCCACAGCGTGGGCACCTGCAGCCCCTTCCAGATCGGCAGCGGGTCGAAGACGGCCGGCCCGTCGAACGCAAGGGTCCGCGCGCGCACCTGTTCATCGGGCGCCACGGCCGGTGGATCGCCGGTGAGGTGGCTGTAGTGCCCCTCCTGTGCGGTGCTCATCACCGGACCGGAGAGGATGATGTGGAAGTCCGCCGGTGGCTCCAGGCGCGAGGAAGCGAGCGGGATGATCCACCCGGCCTGGCTGGCGCCGAAGTAGCCGCAGGGCACGCCTTGCAGTTCGGGGCGGGCACGCAGGGTGAGCATCATGGCCTGCGCGTCCTGCGCCAGTTCATCGATGATCACGTCCATGGGGTGCTCGCTGCCCGGGCGGTAGCGGCCCTGCGAGGCGCCGCAGCCGCGCTTGTCGTAGGAGAGCACGGCGAAGCCTTCCCGCACCAGCGCCCGCACATCACCGCGCACCTGGTCCCGCGTCAATGGTCCGGACCCGTGCACCAGCACCACGGCGCCGATCGGCTTTTCCTGCCAGCGCGGCCATTGGAGCGTGGCGGCCAGCTGCGCTCCGTCCGCGGCGGTCACGCGGACCTCCTCGCTCCGCATGAGCAGCGGGCGCGAAGGGTGGATGGCCAGGAAGGCGCTGCAGCCGACCAGGCCGAGGCCGATGGACAGGACGGTGCGTTTCCTGGTCATGGGACGGCGGTCCGCCAAAGATCGGGCCAGGAGGCGGGACGAACGAAGGGCGCCCA
>JAEUSW010000198.1 GCA_016788285.1 Flavobacteriales bacterium | reverse complement strand
GGACGTGATCTACATGGAGGGGGAGAAGCAGGGTATCCCCGTGGAGATCGCCATGGTGTACAACGACTCGTTCAACGAGAACCTGCACTCGTACGTGAACAACATCAATACGCACGAGGGCGGCACGCACCTGGCCGGTTTCCGCAGCGGGCTCACGCGGACGCTGAAGAAGTACGCCGATGCGAGCGGCGCCACGCAGAAGCTCAAGTTCGAGATCAGCGGCGATGACTTCCGTGAGGGCCTCACGGCCGTTATCAGCGTGAAGGTGCAGGAACCGCAGTTCGAGGGACAGACGAAGACCAAGCTCGGCAACAACGAGGTGAGCGGCGCGGTGAACATCGCCGTGAGCGAGATGCTCGAGAACTACCTCGAGGAGCACCCGCGCGACGCCAAGAGCATCGTGGACAAGGTGATCCTGGCCGCCCAGGCCCGCCACGCCGCCCGCAAGGCGCGCGAGATGGTGCAGCGCAAGGGCGCCTTCACCGGCGGCGGCCTCCCCGGCAAGCTCGCCGACTGCCAGAGCAAGGACGCCAGCCAGAGCGAGCTCTTCCTGGTGGAGGGCGACTCGGCCGGTGGCACCGCCAAACAGGGGCGCAACCGCGAGTTCCAGGCCATCCTGCCCCTGCGGGGCAAGATCCTGAACGTGGAGAAGGCGATGCAGCACAAGATCCTCGACAACGAGGAGATCCGGAACATCTACACCGCGCTGGGCGTGCACATCGGCACCGAGGAGGATTCCAAGGCGCTGAACATGGAGAAGCTCCGCTACCACAAGATCATCATCATGTGCGATGCCGACGTGGACGGCAGCCACATCCAGACGCTGATCATGACCTTCTTCTACCGCCACATGCAGCCCCTGATCGAGCGCGGCTGCCTGTACATCGCCACCCCGCCGCTGTACATGGTGAAGAAGGGCAAGGAGCAGGTGTACTGCTGGAACGAGGCCGAGCGCGACGCCGTGATGGAGCGCATGAAGGCCACCGGCAAGGACACCAGCGTGAACGTGCAACGCTACAAGGGTCTCGGCGAAATGAACGCCGAGCAACTTTGGGAGACCACCATGGACCCCAGCCGCCGCACCTTGCGTCAGATCACCATTGAGAACGGCGCCGAGGCCGATCGCGTCTTCAGCATGCTCATGGGCGACGATGTGCCGCCCCGTCGCGAGTTCATCGAGAAGAACGCGGTGTACGCCAAGCTGGACGTCTAGCGTCGCGCAGGCATCCTGCCTGTGCCCCCCAGAACGGGAACGCCCGGCTCATCGCCGGGCGTTCCCGCTCCGATCCCCCGCGATCCTTCAGTGAGTCCACAGGGATCTTGAACTTGCGCCATGACCCTGGTCGGACCGTCGGCACAACGACCTCGCTGGAACAAGAGCGGTTGGACCCTGCTCGTGGCCGTGTGCGCGATGCTGCTGCTGCTGGACCGATGGTCCGTGTTGGAGCACTTCGCCTTCCGCTATACGGACGACGACCAGACCATCATGTGGTACGGCGCGGAGGAGATGGCGCAAGGTCGTTTCCACGAACCCCGCTTCTACGGACAGTCCTACAATACGATGCTGGAAGGGCTCCTGGCCGTTCCCTTGCTGTGGGCCGGGTCGGCTCATTCGTATGCCCTCCCGGTCGTTGCCACCTTGCTTGCCGTGCTGCCCTACCTGCTGTTCGCGGCACTGGCCTGTCGGAAGGGGCGGGTTGTTCAAGCCGCGTTGGTGCTGCTGGTCCCGATCGCACTGCCGGTGGAGTTCGGTCTGGTGTCCAGCATGCCACGGGGTTTTGTGCCGGGCGTGGCGTTGACCGCTGTGGGCCTTCTGGCGCTGTTCTCTGAGGGGCTCCTGCTCATCGGACCCTGCGCGTTTCTGGCCATCCTCGGCATCGTGGTCAACCCGAACGCGGCCGTGCTGCTCGTTCCGGCCCTCGTCCTGTTCCTGTTCAGGGTGCGTCATGACCGTCGTGCATGGACCGCCGCCGTGGTGGGGAGCATCCCCGCCCTGCTGCTGCAGGTTGGCGCAAAGCGCTTCTACGCGGACCGCCCGGAGCATGTGGTGCATCAGGACTGGCCCTTGGACTTCGAATTCCAGCGGATCACCCTGCAAGCGATGGACCGGTCGTTGGGTGAGGTGACGCCCCTGTTCTGGGGGCATGGAGCGTTCCTGGTGCTGGTCTTGGTGGCATCCGCCGCATGGTGCTGGATCCGGGGACATCGCGGAGCGTCCCTGTTCCTGTGCACCGGCGTCATCCTGATCATCGCTTCCCTCGGTGTCAACAAGGTCAATGATGGGATGCCGACCGTGTTCTATTCCTGGAGCAGGATGTTCATCGCAGTGCCGGTGGTGTTGGCCGCGGCCATCGCCCTCGTACCCGACCTGTGGCCGAGGTGGTCCGTCCTCCCCATTTCGGTGGCCGCGGCCGTGTTGTTCAGCATCAAGGTGGCCCTGCTTCCGTCTGTGGTCGACCGGGAGGTGGACCCCGCCCGGGAGAAGAACCTACATGTCATGCGCCTGACGGACCTGATGCAGCGTTGCGCGCATGTCGATCAGGTGGCCCGGCAGGCGAATGCCGATCTGATCGTGCAGGGCTGGCTGCCGACCAAACACATGATGAACTACGGGTGCCCTTGCCTCATCACCGGTTTTCCGGAAACCGTTCAGCCCGAACTGGACAGACGGACGTGGAAGCTGAGGGAACTGCAGCCGCGGATGATCGATCGCATCCTCCTGGACGGGTTCGATGCCGATGCGTTCGCGGGCCGGTTGACCGGGCGGATCCGGGTCACCGAAGTCTCCACCGATGCGAGCCTCCTGCTGATCACCGGGCCGCCCTTGCCCACGGGCGCCCTGCTCGACAGCCTCGGTCTGGGGATGCGGAGGTTCTGACGACGGTCCGCATGCCGGGCGCATCGCCTCCATCGGGATGTTCCTCCATGGGGGAGGTCCTTCCCTGATGCCCTTGTCGGAGGGTGCATGGCGCCGGAGCTCACCGCAGCACCGTCACGTGCCCCATCACCGCCTCCTTCCTGAACGAACGCCCATCCTTGTAGATCAGCCGCCAGGTGTACACCTCCTGCTGCACCGGCACGCCGTTGGTGTCGCCGGTCCAGGGCTCATGCGGCACCACGCTCTCCCAGATGAGCTCGCCCCACCGGTCGAAGATCATGAACGTGTACTCGGTGAGCAGCGAAGGCTCGTTGAACACCGGCATGAAATCGTCGTTGATGCCGTCGGCGTTCGGGGTGAAGGCGTTGGGCACGTGGACGGTCAGCAGGTCCAGCACCACCACCGGATGGCACACGCTGTCCACGCATCCGTTGCCGTTCACCGCGGTGAGGCACACCGTGTAGGTGCCGCCCAGCACATCGGGGAAGGAGAATGAAGGGTCGTGAAGGGTGCTCGTGCCCAGCCCGCCGAAGTCCCAGGTGAACCAACTGGCGTTGTCGCTTTCGTTGGTGAAGACCACGGTGGGGTCGGACACGAGCACGGTGTCCGGCTGGGCCACAAAGGCCGCCACCACCGGGGCCGGTGGGGTCAGCAGCGCTGGTGAGGCGGCCAGGCAGCCGGCCGCGTTCATCATCAGCACGGTGTACGGACCGGAGCAGAGCCCGCTGCTGGCGGGGCTCGGCGACCAGGTGGCCCCGCCATCGAAGCTGTACAAAGCGCCTTCGGGGTCCACCACCTGCAGCGCCCCATCGCAGGTGCCCGGGCAGGTCTCGGGCGTCGTTGCGACGGCATCGATCACCAACGGAGGCGGTTCGCCGATGGCGAAGGAGAGCTGGGTGGAGCAGGCGTTCGTGTCGAGCACCGTCACCGTGTACAGGCCTGCGCAGAGCCCCTGTGCAGTGCATGCGGTCGCCGTGGAGGTGGCGTTCACCAGGGGCGACCATTGGAAGGTGAAGGCCCCGTTGCCTCCGGCGGCGTCCACCGCGGCCGATCCGTCGCACGCCCCGTGGCAGATCGCGTCCGTGGTCTGTTCCACCGCGG
>JAEUSW010000340.1 GCA_016788285.1 Flavobacteriales bacterium | reverse complement strand
GCGGACACCGCCACGGTGACCGTGACGGTGACGGCGGCCCTTGATCCGGGCGGATCGGGAAGCGCCGTCCTGTGCAGCAGCGGCACCGCCTTCAGCCTCACTGATTCGCTCACCGGCAGCCCCGACCCTTCGGGCACCTGGTCCGATCCGAACAGCGACCCCCATGGCGACGTGTACGATCCGGCCGTGGATGGGCCCGGGGTCTACACCTTCACCATCGCTGCGCAGGGGGGATGCCCGGACACGAGCGCCACGGTGACCGTGACGGAGCTGGCCCCGCCGGTGGACGCGGGCGCCGACCTCACGCTCTGCATCGGCGATACCGCGCAGCTGAACGCCAGTGGCGGGCCGGACTACAGCTGGTCGCCCGGCACCGGGCTGAGCGCCACGGACATCGCCGATCCGCTGGCCTTCCCCGCCGGCACCACGACCTACACGCTCACCGTGACCGATGCGCTGGGCTGCGTGGCCAGTGATGCGGTGACCGTGACGGTGAACGCGCTGCCCGTGGTGGACGCCGGTGCGGATGCCGCCATCTGCGCGGGCGCCACCATCACCCTGGGCGGTTCGCCCACCGCGCCGCCGGGCAGCACCATCCTGTGGAGCCCGGGCGCCGGCCTCAGCGACCCCAACGTGGGCAACCCCACGGCACAACCGGGCGCCACCACCACCTACATCGTGGGGGTGCAGGGCCCCAACGGCTGCGTGAACAGCGATACCGTGACGGTGACGGTGAACCCGCTGCCTGCGGTGAGCGCGGGCACGGACACCACCATCTGCACCGGTGCGAGCGTGCAGCTCGATGGCAGTGGCACGGGCAGCTTCCTGTGGACCCCGGGCACCGGCCTGAGCGACGCCACGGCGGAGGACCCCATCGCCACGCCCACCGGCACCATCACCTACACGCTGACGGTGACGGACGCCAACCAGTGCAGCGCGAGCGATGATGTCACCGTGAGCGTCGGCTCCCTGCCCACGGCGGACGCCGGTCCGGATGTGTGGGTGTGCCCCGGCTTCGATGTGCAGCTGCAGGGATCGGGCGGCACGGACTTCAGCTGGTCGCCCACCGCAGGACTGAACGACCCCACGAGCGCGAGCCCGCTGGCGGCGCCGTCCAGCACCACCATCTACACGCTCACGGTGACCGACGCGGCCGGTTGCAGCGGCACCGACCAGGTGACCGTGACAGTGAACGACGACCCGCCGGTGGACGCCGGACCGGACCAGACGGCCTGCTTCGGCAACGCGGTGATGATCGGCGGTGCGCCGAGCTCCATCCCCGGTTCCACCTTCCTGTGGCTGCCCGGTGCCGGGCTGGACGACCCCACGGCGGCCAACCCGTCCGCCACGCCCACGGCCACCACCCTGTACACGCTGGTGGTGACCAACGACACGTGCACCGCGCAGGACCAGGTGCTGGTGACCATCGCAGGTGAGGCGCAGGCCGCCTTCACCGTGCGCCTCGAGCCGCGCTGCGACGGGCTGCGCGCCTTCATCACCGACCTGAGCCAGGGCGCGGTGAGCTGGCAGTGGACCTTCAGCGATGGCACCACCTCCACCGAACCGCAGCCGTCGCCCGTGCTGCCCTATGGCGGCGACCTCACCGTGACCCTCACCATCACCGATGCGCAGGGCTGCACCGCCTCCATCACCCAGAACTACCCGGCCGGCACGCTGGACGACCACACCGACATCACGGTGCCCAACATCTTCACCCCGAACGGCGACGGCAACAACGACCTGTTCGCGCCGATCACGGACGCCGAGCTGGGCGGCTGCCTGCAGATGAGCATCTTCAACCGCTGGGGCCAGAAGATGTGGGAGAGCCTGGGCAACGCCACCCGCTGGGACGGGCGCACCTTCGCCGGTGAGCCCGCCGTGGTGGGCACCTACTTCTATGTGATCGACCTCAACGGCGTGCGCTACGAAGGCAGCGTCCAACTCATGCGTTGACCCATGCGGACCCACCACCTTGCCCTGCTGATGTCCCTGCCCCTGATGCAGGGCTGCTGGACCCTGAACTGCGTCGACGCGCCGGGGCCGGTGGTGATGCGCGACCTGACGGTGGAACCCTTCACCGGTGTGATCACCGAGGGCGCCATCGACGTGGAGATCGTGCAGGGCCCGGTGCAGCAGGTGAAGGCCGAAGGCCCCGCCGCCGCGCTCGACCTGTTGAGCACCCAGGTGAAGGCCGGTGTGTGGCATGTGCGCACCACATCCTGCTTCAAGAGCGATGTGGACCTGGTGGTGCGCATCACCGTGCCGACGCTGGAACGCATCGGCGTGGAAGGCTCCGGCGATCTGTACTGCACGGGCGCCTTCGCCAGTGAGCGGTTGGAGGTGACGGTCGACGGCAGCGGCGACATCACCACGCCGGTGAGCGCACGCACGCTGAAGGTGTCCATCCGGGGCAGTGGCGACGTGGCCCTCAGCGGAACGGCCGGCGAGGCCGACCTGCACATCGCCGGAAGCGGCAATGTGGAGGGCCTGGAGCTGAGCGCGGGCCGCGCGGACGTGGAGATCATGGGCAGCGGCGACGTGGCCCTCACCGCGGTGGACCTGCTGAACGCGCGCATCATGGGCAGCGGCAACGTGCGCTACCGCGGCACGCCCAAGGTGTCGTCCACCATCACCGGATCGGGGGCCGTGACGCCCGCGCCATGAGGAACGCCCTGCCCCTGCTGGCCGCCCTGCTGCTGGCCGGCACCGCCGGTGCGCAGACGGAACGCGAGAAACGTGTGGGGCCCGTGCAGGCCGATGATGGCGGCACGTGCGATACCAGCGCGTGGCAGCTCGTGTTCCAGGATGAGTTCGACGGCGACCGGCTGGACCCGGACACCTGGCGCACCTGGTTCCCGTACAGCGCCGACGGCAGCGACCGCTGCGACGGCTGCCGCCTGATGGGCACCAG
This sequence comes from Flavobacteriales bacterium, assembly GCA_016788285.1. Taxonomy (GTDB): domain Bacteria; phylum Bacteroidota; class Bacteroidia; order Flavobacteriales_F; family PHOS-HE28; genus PHOS-HE28. Next base: position 2,824 of record JAEUSW010000340.1, on the reverse strand, counting down.
CAACACCATCTTCCGCGACGACCTGGTGACCGTGAGCGGCGGACAGCTGCACCTGGGCGTGCGGGCGCGCGAGGGCGAGTGGTACGGCCGGCGCAAGGAGCACGAAGGCGGCATGGTGCACTCGGTGGGCGATGCGCGCTTCACCTACGGCCGCTTCGAGGTGCGCTGCCGCATCCCCAAGGGCACCGGCCTGTGGCCCGCGTTCTGGGGCTTCGGCGGGGAGACGGAGATCGACGTGTTCGAGCTCTGCGGCGAGCGGCCGGGCCTGTTCAAGGGCGCGCTGCACCGCTGGGGCCGGCCCAAGTTCTCCACCAACGGAAGGAAACGCCTGCCCGACCTCTCGGAGGGCTTCCACGACTACGTGGTGGAATGGGAGCGCGATGGCATCAGCTGGTTCATCGACGGGCAGCTGGTGCAGTACCGCGGCCGCTATGTGGACCGGCGCGGACGGCCCCTGCCCGCCTGCGGCCGCCCGGCCGGCGACCACCATACCGCCCCCTATTTCCCGCGCGCCGAGGACGGGCTCAACCTCATCCTCGACCTGGCCGTCAGCGAGCCGAAGGGCTTCTGCAACGGCCCCAAGCGGCCGCAGCCGTGGCCGGAGGGCACCCGCTTCGATGTGGAGCACGTGCGCGTGTACCAGCGCCGGAGCGCGGTCACTCCACGATAGGGATCAGCCCGCGGATGCCCATGTCCACCACCAGGTCGTTGGCCGGTGGCCCCGGCTCATAAAGCCCGTCGCCGTTGTCGATCCACTCGAAACTGTCGTTGGTGCTCAGCGAGACCGTGATCACCACGTCCTCCGTCTCGTTCCCCGTGATCACCAAGGGCTGTGCGAAGGCGCCGGTCACCACGCAGGAGCCCGGGGGGATCTGCGAGGTGGCGAAGAGCGGGTTCGGTACCGTGGTGGCCCCGGCGGGCGCCTGCCCCGTCAGCGGCGCGGTGGGGATCAAGGGATCGATGACCTCGAAGGCCCAGAACCCCTGCGGCCGGTCGTCGTTCACCGTCACGCTCTGCTGGTTCACCGCAAAGGTGCCGATGTAGGTGTTGTACCCGATGAACGAGGCCACCGTGCCCTCCAGGTCGTAGGTGCCCGTGCCGAACTGGGTATCGGTGTAGCGGAACGCGATGTCGTAGTTCTGGTAGGCCAGCGAGACGCGGAGCCAGCTGTAGCTGCCACTGTCCAGCACGCTCAGCGGAAGGTCCAGGAAGACCTGCCCGTCCCCGGCCAGCACGCTTTGGCTGAAGTCGATCGCCGTGGCCCCGCCCGCGCTCGTTTCGGGCGCGTGGTAGACCACCTCTCCGCCACTGAGCGGCGTCCACGCCGAAGGTGCGAACTCGACGTAGTGGGCGCTCATCCGGTTGAACCGCGGGCTCTGGGCCGCCCGCCCGGCCGGCATCGTGGACGGCTGCCCCAGGTTGTCCAGCCGCACCTGCGTGCTGTCGAACCTGAACTTCATGATCAGGCGTGGACCGGCGGGTGAAGGGGTCGGCACCGCATCGGGAACGGGAGTCTCCTCCTTGCGGCAGGCGGCGACCAGGGTGGCGCAGGCCAGCAGCACGATGAAGGGGGTGTGGCGCATGGTGCGAAGATCAGGCTCCCCGAAGAACGGCCACCAGGCCTCCGATGTTGTTAGTATGCACGCATACCTTTTCCGATTACCTTAGGCTCCGAAGCCGAACTTGTGATGAAGCCCGAAGAGACGATCGACTTTCCGATACGACGTGTGTGGAGCCGCATTTCGCGCATCTACAACACCGAAGCAGCCAAGTACGGGGGCAGCATGGCCGTGGGCCAGATCCTGCTCAACATCGAGCCGGAGGGCACACCCAGCACCAAGCTCGGTCCCAAGATGGGCATGGAGGCCCGCAGTCTCGTGCGCACCCTGCAGGCCATGGAGGAGGAAGGCCTCATCAAGCGCATCGCCGACAAGGCGGACAAGCGCGTGGTGCGCATCCACCTCACCGCGAAGGGCAAGCAGATGCGCGACGTGAGCCGCAGCACCGTGATCAAGTTCAACGAGGCGGTGCAGCGCCGCTTCACCCCGGAGCAGATGAACAACTTCCGACAGGTGATGTCGGAGCTCGACCATATTCTCGAACACGAACAACTTTTCTAAGATGAACCGCAACGACGCAACGACGCGACGGGAACGCCACGAAGGCATTTCCAGGAGCGTTGCGCTTTCGTTGCGTCGCCGCGTCGTCGCGGTTAAACGCATTCACCAATGACCAAACGCAACATCCGCAAGGTCGCCGTGCTCGGTAGCGGCGTCATGGGCAGCCGCATCGCCTGCCACTTCGCCAACACCGGCACCGAAGTGCTGCTGCTGGACATCGCCCCGAAAGAGGGCGGCGACAAGAACAAGATCGTCAACGACGCGCTCGCCGCCGCGATCAAGAGCAGTCCCGCGCCGCTGTACGATGCCCGCTTCGCAAAGCGCATCAGCACCGGCAACTTCGATGACGACCTGCCCAAGATCAAGGACTGCGACTGGATCATCGAGGTGGTGGTGGAGCGGCTCGACATCAAGCAGCAGGTGCTGGCCAACGTGGAGAAGTACCGCACGCCCGGCACGCTGATCACCACCAACACCAGCGGCATCCCGATCAACGCGATCAGCGCGGGCCGCAGCGACGACTTCCGCAGGCACTTCTGCGGCACGCACGTCTTCAACCCGCCGCGCGACCTGCCCCTGCTGGAGCTGATCCCCGGTCCGGACACCGACCCCGCGGTGCTCGACTTCCTGGAGGACTACGGCCAGCGCATCCTCGGCAAGGTCACCGTGCGCTGCCAGGACACGCCCGCCTTCATCGCCAACCG
>JAEUSW010000329.1 GCA_016788285.1 Flavobacteriales bacterium | reverse complement strand
CGCAGGACTACTACTGGACCTTCGCCTACGCCACCTACGTGGCCGACCCGAACACGCAGGACATGACCGCGCAGCTGGTGCCCACCATCCTGCTCTGGCTCACCATCGACATGCTGGGCGCCGCCGAGACCCACATCCACTGAACCCACCGACCATGCAACGCAGGAACTTCCTCCGCTCGATGTCCATGGCCACCGTGGGCGGCTTCACGGTGCGCGGCTTCTCCAACCCCATGCTGGCGCCCCTGCTCAACGGCGTGGGCGAGGACCGCGTGCTGGTGGTGGTGCAGCTCTATGGCGGCAACGACGGCCTCAGCACCGTGATCCCCATCGACCAGTACCAGCTGCTGAGCCAGTTCCGCAGCAACGTGCTGGTGCCCGAGACCAGCGTGCTGCCCCTGAGCGGCACCAACGGCGCCACCGGGCTGCACCCGCGCATGACGGGCCTGATGGACCTGTGGGACGACGGCAAGCTGGCCATCATCCAGAGCGTGGGCTATCCCGACCCCAACTTCAGCCACTTCCGCAGCACCGACATCTGGGAAACGGGCGCCGACGCCAACCAGCTGCTGGACAGCGGATGGGCCGGGCGCTTCCTGCACTTCGAGTACCCCAACTACCCGGTGGGCTTCCCCAACCCCGACATGCCCGACCCGCTCGCCATCCGCGTGGGCGGCCCCATCGGTCCGGGCCTGCAGCACCTCGGCGTCAGCATGGGCGCGGCCATCTACAACACCAGCGACCCGCTCAACCTCACCAACAACATCTACACCGACCCGGTGACGGCCGATTGCAAGGGCGGCAAGCTGGACTTCGTGCGCACCGTGCAGCGCCAGACGGACCTGTACGGCGATGTGATCAACGCCGCCGCGCAGGTGGGCTGCAACCAGAGCACGATGTACCCCACCGGCACCCAGCCCGGCGCGCAGCTGGCCCAGGCCCTCAAGGTGGTGGCGCAGCTCATCTGCGGCGGCCTCAAGACCAAGATCTACTGGGTGAGCGACCAGGGCTTCGACACGCATGCACAGCAGACGCTCACCAACGACACCACCGCCGGTGTGCACGCCGACCTGCTCCAGGGCGTCAGCAGCGCCATCCGGGCCTTCCAGGACGACCTGCAGCTGCTGGGCCTGGAGGACCGTGTGCTCGGGATGACCTTCAGCGAGTTCGGGCGCCGCGTGATGAGCAACGCCTCGGGCGGCACCGATCACGGCGCGGCGGCCCCGATGTTCCTCTTCGGAAGCCAGGTGATGCCCGGGCTGCTGGGCAACAACCCCGTCATCAGCCCCAACACCAACTTCACCACCAACCTGCCCATGCAGTACGACTTCCGCAGCGTGTACGCCAGCGTGCTGCGCGACTGGTTCTGCATGGCCCAGGCCGACGTGGACACCGTGCTGCTGAACACCTACCAGCCCCTGGCCGTGGTGGACCCCGACGGCTGCCTCGGCATCGGCATCCACGAGGCCAACCAGGGCAGCGGCACCAGCCTGCTGGAGGCCTGGCCCAATCCGTTCACCGATCGCACCAGCCTGCGCTTCACCAGCGAGGGCGGCCGGGTGGCCATCCACATCTTCGACGATCAGGGCCGCGTGGTGCGCCTGGTGCGCAACCAGGACATGGCCGCCGGCACGCACACGGTGGACGTGGACCTGGAGGACCTGCCGGCCGGCCTGTACCACTGCCGCCTGCAGAACGGCCGCCGGCAACAGGTGAAGGACCTGCTGAAGGTGCGCTGAGCACCGCCTACCGCACCAGCAGACGGACCGGGGCGCGGAAGTCCTCCGGTGCGTGGAGCACATAGCTGCCCGCCTGCTGCGGCGCGATGAGCGGCTCCCGGGCGCCGAAGCGCCGTACCAGCCGCCCTGCCGCATCGCGCAGCTCCAGCACCGCCTGCGGTGGAAGGCCTGCACGCGTGCGGTCCAGCTCGTCCCCCGGGCACAGCGTCCATGCCGACGGCGTATGCCCGGTCCCGTCCACCGCGGCGATCGAGGTGGTGAGGTCCGCGGTGCCGTACCCCAGGGGGAAGGCGTACGAGTTGTAGTCGCCCATGCCGTACGCCCAGGCCTGGAAGCCCTGCGCGCTCTCGACCCGGTGCACGCCCGCGCTCACCGGGAACTGCCCCCAGAACACGCCGCTCACACCGGCCATGGGCTGCAGCTGCGCACTGATGTCCACCGCGTCCAGCAGCACCACCGGCGGTCCGGCCTCGCCCTGGGCCACGATGTTCACGAAGTGGTACGGGGTGCCCGCACCCGTGAGGGCCGTCCAGATCACGCGCTGGTCCGTGCGGTCGAAGGGATGCACCCACAGATAGCACGGATCGCCCATCGCGGGATTGCAGCTCTGGCTGTCGTTGAACTGGCCCACCGCCACCGGCGCGGAGCTCTGCACCGTGAGCGGCACCGCAGCGAAGAACGAGGCCACCTCCCCGCTGTCCACCACCACCGGCGCCTGTCCGATGAGCTCCACCGTGGTGCCGTCCACCGAGGCGAGCACGCGCAGTTCGTCGCCCCCGCGCCCCAGGAAGGGCACGATGCGGAAGATGCGGCCCCAGCCGCTCAGCGGTTCCACCTGCTGGAAGAGGTGGTCGTCCGCGGCCAGCGCACAGTTCACCCGCGCCTGCTTCGCCCCGGCGTACACCGCGACGGGCTTGGCCGGGTCCAGGCTGCGCACGCGTGACCCGCTGAGGTCGCCGAAGGCCTGCTGCTGGAACACCTGCCCGGCGTCGAGCAGCACGGTGTACGGCACCCCGGGCGGCCGGAAGCCCACCGTGAGCACGGACGGCACCACCTCCACCACCGTGCTGTCCACCGTGGCCAGCACCGCGAACGCGGAAGGCTGTGTGGCCACCGCATCCTCGTGCGCGAGCACCAGATGGTCCGTGCCCAGACGCGTCGTCGGCAGGGCCATGCACGCCTCGCTGAAGTAGAGCCGGTGGTGGTAGGCATACACGCTCACCGGATCATCGGCCACCACGCGCAGTCCGAAGTTGAACACCGCCTCATCGCCCTCCGGGTAGTAGATGTTCGTGGGCAGGGTGATCACCGTATCGTCCTGGGCCTGCACGGAGAACGGGATCGCGTAGCCGGTGTACGGCACCTGCACCTCGCCCTGCGTGGACACATCGCTGGAGATCACCAGCTCGAAGTACGGCGGCGTGTTGAACTGCAGGTCCAGGTTCTCCATGAAGGTCACCCACAGCTCGGTGCCCGAACTGGAGGGCTGGGCGGACGCGGTGGGCCGCAGGACGATCGTCCCGACGAGCAGGATGGACCACAGGGCAGAGGTTCGTTCCATGTCCCAAAGGACGACGATCCCCGGTGTTGCGCTGCCTCGGGTGGCGGACGTGGCCCGACGAGCGAGGCGCTCCCAGGCCCCCAGGTCGAACAGAACCACGGGGAACCGTGTTCATTGCCGTACTTCGCGGGGTGCGAGGGCGTGGTGCGGCACCATCCCGACCCGTGCGGTGGACCTTGTGATGCGCGCCTCCTCCTTCCGTTCCCGGTATGATGTCGTGGTGATCGGTGCCGGCCTCGGAGGGCTCACGAGCGCTGCGGTCCTCTCGCGCGCCGGGCTCAGCGTGTGCGTGCTGGAGATGGATGCACGCCCGGGCGGTTACCTCGCCGGCTTCCGCCGGAAGGACCACCGGTTCGACAGCGCCATCCACTGGCTCAACCAGCTCGGCCCGAACGGCCTGGTCACGCGCGTGTTCGACCTGATCGGTCCCGACCACCCCACGGCGGCCCCGCAGAAGCGCATCAAGCGGTACAAGGGCGACAGCTTCGACTACCTGCTCACCGACCGGCCCGATGACCTCAAGGAGCAGTGGATCCGCGACTTCCCCCACGAACGCGCCGGCATCGAGCGCTTCTTCCGCGATGCCCTGCGCATCGGTCGGGCCTTCGACGGCCTGGGCACCTTCATGCGCACGGAGGAATCCAAGGGACCCGTGGGCAGGGTGCTCCACCTGCTGACCAAACTGAAGTTCGCCCGCCCCTTCCTGCCCCACCTCCGGTATACCGGCAGAGAGGGCGTGCGCCGCGGCCTGTCGAAGTACTTCAAGGACGAACGCCTGCAGCGCGTCTTCGCCTCGGAGATGGACCTGCTGAGCTGCCTGGTGCCAATCGGCTGGGCCTATTTCGGCGACTATCAACTGCCTCCGGTTGGTGGAAGCCAGGTCCTCCCCGAATGGCTGGTGCACGTGATCACCCACCTCGGCAATGACGTGCACTATCACTGCCGGGTGGAGCAGGTGCTGCTGCGGAACGGCCGCGCCTGCGGGGTGCGGTTCACCCAGCGGGGCATCACCCACGAGGTCGGGGCGGACCAGGTGGTGGGCGCCTGCGATGTGGAGGCCTTGTATGAGCGCATGCTCCCCAAGGACGCCGTGCCGGAGAAGCTCAAGCGCAAGCTGCGCGAGGCGGAGCTCTACCCCAGCTCG
>JAEUSW010000314.1 GCA_016788285.1 Flavobacteriales bacterium | reverse complement strand
GCGGCCTTCGATCGCGTTGAGCAGCTCGCTCTCATCGAAGGGCTTGGTGAGGTAGTCATCCGCACCGAGCTCCATGCCTTTGCGGACCTCCGAGCGTTCGGCCTTGGCCGTCAGGAAGATGAACGGCACCTCGGCGGTGGCCGGATCGCGTCCGAGCAGGTGAAGCACCCCGTATCCGTCGAGCTCGGGCATCATGATGTCGCACAGCACAAGGTCCGGCTGTTCCTTGCGGGCCATCTCCACGCCGCGACGACCGTTCTCGGCCTTGAGCACTCGGTAGTTCGCGAGTTCCAGGATCTCCGCGGTGTTCTCGCGCACGTCCGAATCGTCCTCGATCAACAGGATGGTCTTCATGGAATGACCCGGGTGGGCATATGGATGGTGAAGGTGGTGCCCTCGTTCAGACGACTGATGAAGGCGATGGTGCCGCCCATGAGGTCCACATAGCGGCGCACGATGTTGAGGCCAAGGCCGGTGCCTTGTATGGTGACGGCGTTGCCGGCCCGGAAGAACCGTTGGAACAGATGCGGCTGGTCCTCGGCCGGTATGCCAATGCCCTGGTCGACCACCTCCACTTCAACCTGTGCGCCGTCGATCGCCGTACGCAGGACGATCGGCCGGTCCTCTGGTGAATATTTCATCGCGTTGGTGAGCAGGTTGCGCAGGATGTTGGCCAGCATGCGTGGGTCTTGGTAGAGCCGCCTGTCCTCGCCGCGATGGTCGAACCGGATCTCCTGACCGGGCTTCGCCAGGTCGCGCAGCTCCTCCAGCAGTTCGATGCATAGGTCCACCAGGTCGAAGTCCTCCGGGATGCACTGGACCTGTCCCTGTTCCAGCTTCTCGAGGCTGAGCAAGTCGTTCAGCATCGCGGTCAGCTCCCGCACCTTGCTGCGGACCTTGGTCACGTGGCGCTCGACATTCACCTTGTGGCTGCCGTCGTTGTAGCGCCCGATGAGGTCCACCGAGCTCAGGATCGTGCTCAGCGGGGTGCGGAACTCATGGCTGGCCATGCTCACGAAGCGCGACTTCAGGGCGTTGAGCTCCTTCTCCTTCACGAGGGCCTCGCGCAGGTTCTTTTCCGCGGCCTTGACATCTGCGGTACGTTCCTCCACGCGCTGCTCCAGTTCGGCGTTCACCCGTTGCAGCGCAGCCTCTGCGGAGCGGCGCTTGGTGATGTCCGTCAGCAGCCCCATGATGAAGCGGTCGCCATGGAGCTCGAAGTGGTTCAGGCTCACCTCCACGGCGAAGGTGGAGCCGTCCTTGCGCTGGCCCTGCAGATCGAGCCCAATGCCCATGGGTCGCTTGGTCGGGTGGGCGGCATACTCTTGGCGGTGCGCCACATGGGCCTTGCGACCAGCGGCGGGCACCAACAGTTCGATGGGTCGACCGATCAGCTCGCCGGGAACGTATCCGAAGAGCTCCTCCATCCGGGGGTTCACCAGAAGTATGGTGCCGTGAAGGTCGACCACGACGAGCCCTTCGGCCGCGGAACTGAACAGCAGTTCGCAGACGTGTGCCACATCGTGTTTGGCGATGGCCGGGTGCATGGGCAGCTGTTGACCGCCGAAATGTAGCCCCGGGACCGACACGATGTCACCGTCGACCGGCGTCGGTAAGGGTCCGTTGACGGCCATGTCCGCTTCGCTTGTCGTACACGTACCAACTCCGAAGCGGGCGTGCGTAGAGGTTGAGGGTCATCACGCGCATCGGCAGCGGGTTCGTGAAGCGATGGATACTGGCGCCTTTGGAGAGGTGGCTCACCTCATCCTCGGTGATCCGCCGCTCGTCGGTGCAGATCAGGAGACCGTCGGAGTTCACCTGGTACCGTTCCTCGATCAACTCGCCCTGCACGGGTCTTACCCATCCTTCCTCGCTCCCGTAGTCGTGGATGCTCGTGCCTTGGCCGGGTTCGAAGCAGATCAGCATCAGCTCCAAGGCTTCCGTGCGCAAGAGGCAGTTCCTGGTGTAGTGCCGGCTGTTCCAAGTGGCCACCGACGCCAGTTCTTCGGAGGACAGGTCCGCCGCACGAAGCAGGCGTTCAAATGCCGGGCGCGAGCGGGCCCGGCGCAAGGAGGCGATCAGGCCGGGCAGGGTACGGGCACCGGGTTGCATGAGCATCGTATGTACGGCTGTCGACCGCGAACCTACCCCTGTGGCCGGGCCGCGCGCATGACGCTTGTCAGTCCACCTGCTTGCGGAACGGACCCACCAGGGAACGGCACGTTCTTCGCATCTTGCGGCGCCAAACAACCACGACACATGAAACGATCCCTTGCCCTGTTGCTGATGGCCGGCCTGGTCCTTCCGCTCGCCGCCCAGAAGATGAAAATGCGCTCCGGCTCCTTCAGCGCCCTGAAAGGAGAGAAGTCCGTGAACCTCCAGTTCACCTATGACAAGATGATGGTGGGCAAGTATGCCGAGGCCGACTATCTGGAGAAGAAGGCCAAGGAGTATGACGAGAAGGAGCCCGGACGGGGAGATTCCTTCAAGAGCGCTTGGGTCGCCGACCGGGTGGCCCGCTTCGAGCCCAAGTTCGAGGAATTGTTCAACGATGGGGGTACGCTGAGCGGCTCGCGTGACAATGCCGATGCCAAGTACACGTTCATCGTGAACACCGACTTCACCGAACCGGGCTATAACATCGGCATCAGCAAGATGCCGGCCAGCATCAACGCCACGATCCGCTTGGTGGAAAAAGCGAGCGGAAATGAGCTCGGGGCCATGCTGGTCGTGGGCGTGCCCGGGTCACAATTCGGTGGATACGACTATGACACCGGATCCCGATTGGCCGAATCCTACGCCAAGTTGGGCAAGGAGCTGCGGAAGTACATCGACAAGAACATCTTCGGCAAGTAGGGCGGACCTTCCTCCGAACGGAACAGGCGGCCTGCGGGCCGCCTGTTCCATTTCGTGCGCTCCGGTCGGCGGGGTCACATCCACTTCGCCAGCCAGTGGTGGAACTCGTCCTTCAGCTCCCGATAGAGCTTCTCGAAGGTGTCCATCCGATCGCGGAGACCGGCGTGGTCCTTGTACAACCGGTGCTCGATGGCCACCGGGTGCTCCTTGCTCTCCTTCTCCAGGAAATTCTCGTGCTCCTTGATGTCGTGCCGGAGCTCATCGATCACCTCCCGCTCCCGGATGTACTGGTTCTGGAAATGCTCCACCTGGGCGAGCACCTCACCGGCGGAGTTGCGGGACACGATCTCCTCGAGACGCTTCTCGAAGATCCCGATCTCGTCCTTGTAGAAACGGAGGCGGTTCAGCCACACTTGGTGCTCGAAGTGCAGGTCGCCGATGTGCTTGTGGGTCTGTGCTTTGGTCGCC
>JAEUSW010000230.1 GCA_016788285.1 Flavobacteriales bacterium | reverse complement strand
ACCGCACGATGGAAGCCGGCAAGGACTACTCGACCATGCGACCGGAGGAGCTTGTCGTCGAGGAAAAGAAGGCTCGCAGGGAGCAGCTCACGACCGCCGTGCTCATCGGTTTCCTCATCGGCGTGATCATCTACGGGGTGGCCACCAAAGGCTTCGGTCTGCTTCACACGCTGCTTCCCGTGGGCCTGATCGTCCTGGTCGCGCGGAACACCGTCAGGACCAAGGAGCGGCTGGCAGCGATCCGGGCCGAACTGGGGAAGAAGCGTCCCGCATAGGCACCTCGCCAGGGGCCTGTGCATGAGCGCGGTGCGACTACAGCACCCGCTCCAACACCTCCACGATCCGCTCGGTGGCATGGCCGTCCCACAGCGGGGGCACTTCACCCTTCTTGAACGTGCCATTCTCGATGCGGGCAATGGCCGCGCGCACGGCGTCCATGTCGAGCGGTACCAGCTCGTTGCTGCCCAAGGTCACGGTGATGGGTCGCTCCGTGTTCGGCCGCAGGGTGAGGCAGGGCACGCGGCGGAAGGTGCTCTCCTCCTGGATGCCGCCGCTGTCGGTGAGGATGAAGCCGCAGGTGGCCACCAGCTTCTGGAAGGCGAAGTAGTCCAAGGGTTCGGTGCGCACCAGCCCCGCGATGGCATCGGCCTGGGCCTTCAGCCCGAAGGCCTCGATGTTCTTCACCGTGCGCGGGTGGATCGGGAACACCACCTTCCGCCCGGAGGCACATACATCCGCGATCAGGTCCAGCAGGGCCGCGAGCCGCTCGGGCACGTCCACCGTGGCGGGGCGGTGGATGGTCATCAGCACATGCCCCCCTTCGCCGAGCCCGAGCTCCTGCAGCACCGGCGAGGCCTGCACCTGCGGCTCGAAGGCCACCAGCGTGTCGATCATGGTGTTGCCCACGAAATGCAGCGCCGCCTCGGGCCTCCCCTCCTTCCGCAGGTGGTCCAGCCCGCTCTGCTCGGTGATGAAGAAGTGGTCGGTGAGTGCGTCGGTGAGCACGCGGTTGTGCTCCTCGGGCATGCTTCGGTCGTAGCTGCGCAGGCCGCTCTCCAGGTGACCGATGCGCACGCCCATCTTGTTGGCGGTGATGGCCGCGGCCAGCGTGCTGTTCACGTCGCCCACCACCATCACCAGGTCCGGCTTCTCCTCGGCGATCACGGACTCCAGCCCCAGCATCACCTGGGCCATCTGCGTATTGGGGCTGCCGGCGCCGATGTTCAGGAAGCGGTCGGGCACCAGGCCGAACTGCTCGAAGAACACATCGGCCATGTTGGCGCTGAAGTGCTGGCCGGTGTGCACGATGCGCACGTCGAGCGTGCCGCGTAGCGCGGCCACCTGCTTGAAGCGCGTGACCTTGATGAAGTTGGGGCGCGTGCCGACGACGATGAGGATCTTCTTCATCCGAGGGATTTCAGGGGGCTCCGGGTGGCGATGATGAACTCGCGAGAATCGGTGTCGCTCACCTTGCGGGCCGGGGCGCCGGCGATGGTCATGTGCCCCTCCGGGAAGGAGCGGTTCACCACGCTGTTGGCGCCGATCGCGGTGTTGGGCCCGATGACGATGTCGCCGAAGATCTTGGAACCGGGTCCGATGTAGCAGTTGTCGCCGATGGTGGGCACGAGCTCGAAGGGTCCGGGACGTGTGCCGATGACCACCCCCACGTGCAGGCGGCAGTTGCGGCCGATGCGGGCATCAGGATGGACCACGATGGTGCCGCGGTGCGCGATGCTGAGCCCGGGCCCGAACGTGTTCGGTGGGATGTCGAAGCCGCACCGGATGGCCTGCTCGTGCAGGCGGATGGAGAAGTACTTGTACACCAGACGCCAGAAGAGGCCCTGGTGCTTGCGGCAGTTCATCAGGTACTCCACCCGGCGCAGCAGACGCTGGAACCTCCACACCTCATCGAACCACAGGATGCCGGGGCCGCGCCGCAGGGCGATGCGGTCGGCCTCCAGGTAGTCGCGGTACTCGGTGTACGAGCGGATCATGCGTCGGCCTGCTTGCGCCCACGGGCCAGGCGCAGGGCCCGTTCCGCTCCGGCGAACCCGAGCAAGGTAAACAGCGCCACGTAGCGCTCGGTGATGGCCGGCCCCACCTCGGGACGGAACCCTTTGTCGATGCAGGTCCGGTAAAGCTTCACCGCCTGCGCCCGGTCGTAGGTGGCCAGGATCCGCAGGGCCATGAACAGATACTGGTCGAGCGCGGCGATCTCATCGGCATGCCGCTCCCGGCCCAGCGACACCAGGTGCTCCTTGATGGCCCGCCGCAGCTCCACGTACCGCTCCCAGTTGGCCCGCACGCCGGTGCGGCTGATGCTCCCAGTGGGCCGCTTGAGCACCTCCGTGCGCTCGCGCCGGTCCCAGGCGACCCGAGCGCCGCGCTTCAACAGCTTGAAGAGCAGGGCGTAGTCCTGGCTGCTGGCCAGGTCCTCCGGCCAGCCGTCCACCGCCAACAGGGCCTCCCGGGCCCACAGGTTGGCGCTGGTCGTGCCCATGCGGGTGCGGATCAGGGCCATCCACGGCCTGTCGTACAGCGCCTGCACACGGTCCATCAGCCCGTCGGGCCGCACGGCGCGGTAGTCGCCGATGATCACCTCAGGCCAGCCTTCGCGCTCGGCGAGGGCGATCTGCCCGGAGACCTTGTCGGGCAGCAGCACGTCATCGGCATCGAGGAACTGCACGTACACGCCGGTGGCCATGCGCAGGCCGTGGTTCCGCGCCGCGGAGGCCCCCCGGTTCATCTGCCGCACCAATCGCACCCGGCCCCCGCTCACCGCAGGATGCCGCTCCAACACCTCCACGGTACCGTCCGTGCTGCCATCGTCCACCACGATCAGTTCAAGGTCGCCGTGGTCCTGCAGCAGGGCGGAATCCAGCGCCTTGCCCACCAGGCCGGCCACATTGTAGCAAGGGATGACGACCGTGACGCGCATCGCCGCGAAGCTACTGGGCCGGGCGATGCAACAGGCCCATGGCCTCCAGCTCGGGGATCAGCGCCGCGTTGAAGCGCTCCACCCCCGCCTGGTTGAGGTGGTTGTGGTCGTAGAAATGGTCCTCGTCGTCCAAGGTGTGCTTGTAGGCGAAATCGAGGTAGGGCACCCTGTACCGGCGAGCGAGGTCACCGAGCATCGCGTTGAAGGCCGCGTGCTTCTCGCGATCGCTCTGCCAGGGGTAGGGATGGTTGACGAGCACGACCGGGATGCCGGCATCCGCGCAGTGCTCCAGTGTCCGTTCCAGGTAGCCCACTTGATCGGCATTCAGCTTCAGTGGCCGACCGCGGACATAGTGGAGGCGCCCCCGCACGGAGTCCGTCCGCACGGAATACCCGCCCGGGCGATAGGTGCTGTCCGCGAAAAAGGGCCCGCGGTCCTTCGTGAGGAAGCGCACGGTGAGCAGGTTGACGCCCCGCGGGTCCTTAAGGGCCAGCGCCATGGCCACGGCCGCTCGGTCGTCGACCAGGTTCTGGGTGAGGTCCGAAGTGCTCTCCAGGCCATCCTGCTCCATGGCGCCCTCATACACGTCGAGCAGGAGCAGCCGGGTGTTCGAGGGGTTCAGATGGGTGCGCACGATGTGGTACGTGTTCAATGGCCCCTGACCGCTCGTGCCCAGGTTGAAGGCGCTCCAGCCGCGACGGGTGAAAAGCGCCGGGTCATACCCGCGGTAAGCGTGCGACGACCCGATGAACACCACATCATGAACGCTGTCCGCCCTGAACTCCCGGAACTTGCGGTAGCTGTTGCCACCCTTCAGCTTGTAGTAATCGCCCGTGCGGTGGATGAGGGCCGCGCCGCCCAGCTCCAGCCGGCACAGCACCAGCATCGCCGCGATGTAGGCCATGCCGGCGCTCAGGGCCAGCAGCAGGGTGGCGATGAGGAAGCGACGCATCAGAACTGGAAGTAGATGAACATGGCCGACCCGTACTGGCCCAGCACCAGGCAGGCGGCCAGGAGGGCGCCGAACCAGGCATAGCGCAACGGGCGCCCGGCGATGCGTCGTTCGCCCTTGGCCAGGGCATCACCCCAGGGATCGAGACCGACGAACCCGACGGCCAGGACCACGGTGGTGAGCACGATGCCCGCACCCAGCTCATGCACCAGGCCGGCGAAGCCCGTCCACCACGCATCGGGGCGCAGCCAGGAGCCCAGGACGGCCCATGCATCGGCGAAGGTGGCCGCGCGGAAGAAGACCCAGCCGGCCACCACCAGATGCACCGTGATGATCACGTCCAGCGCACGGTCGAGCCGGGGGTGGCGGTGCAGCCCCAGGAAGCGGACCACACGCCCGCGCACGCCGGCCAGCGCGATGGCCCCGATGAGGTAGAGCCCGTGCACACCGCCCCAGGCCACGTAGGTCCAACTCGCGCCGTGCCACAGCCCGCTCAGCAGGAACACCAGCAGCAGGTTCATGTACCACCGCCACCGCACCACGCGGTTGCCGCCCAAGGGGATGTACACGTAGTCGCGGAACCAGCTGCTGAGGCTGATGTGCCAGCGGCTCCAGAACTCACTGATGGAGGCCGACCGGTACGGCGTCCGGAAGTTCACCATCAGGTCGAACCCCATCACCCGCGCAGCGCCGAGCGCGATGTCCGTGTACCCGCTGAAGTCGCAGTAGATCTGCAGGGCGAAGAGATAGGTGGCCAACAGCGTGGCGGCGCCACCGAAGGCCTGCGGATCGGCGTAGACATGGTCCACCACCACCGCGCACCGGTCCGCGATCACCAGCTTCTTGAAGAAGCCCCACAGCATCTGCTGCAGACCGTGCACCACGCGGGCATGGTCCCAGCGATGCACGTGGTCCAGCTGGTTCAACAGGTTGCCCGGTCGTTCGATCGGCCCGGCCACGAGCTGGGGATAGAACATGACGTAGAGCGCGAAAAGGCCGGGGCGGCGCTCGGCCTTCTGATGTCCGCGGTACACCTCGATGGTGTAGCTGAGGCTCTGAAAGGTGTGGAAGCTGAGGCCGATGGGCAGCAGGATGCCCAGGTCCGTGGGCGCATAGGCGAGGCCGGCGGCCTGCAGCAGGGCGGCGATGCTCTGGTCGAGGAAGGCGTAGTACTTGAAGAAGGCCAGCACGCCGAGGTTGGCCACGATGCTGGCCACGAGCCAGGCCTTGCGCCGCCGGCCGGTGCTGCCTTCGATCAGCAGGCCCGCAACGTAGTCCACCAGGATCGTGAACGCCAGGATGAGGATGTACACGGGCACGAAGGCCATGTAGAACCAGCAGCTCGCGCCCAGCAGCAGCGCCCACCGGTACCGATGCGGCAGCAGGAAGTACGCGGCCGTCACCAGCGGGAAGAAGACGAAGCAGAACGCGAAGGAGTTGAAGAGCATCGCGGGCCGGGCTTAGTGCGCGCGCTCGGCGGCGCCCAGGAGGCGGTCGCAAAAATGCCCAAAATTGACCTCGGCCTTGAAGCCGGCGGCCCACGCCGCCCGCACGCCCGCCCTGAATGCGGCGGTGTGCTGCGGTCCGCCGGGGAAGTCCTCGAGGTGCCGCGCGATGAGCGCGGCCTCCGGATCGTGCGGCAACAGGGTGCCGGTCGCCGGTCCTACGATCTCGCGCACGCCGCCGGCATCGGCCGCCAGCAGCGGAATACCGAAGCTCGCGGCCTCCTGCAGGGCCACCGGCACGCCGCCCTCCGTGCTGCTGAGGTGCACGAAGAGGTCCACCGGTGTGCTCCGGTACCAGGCCAGCAGGTCCTGATTGGCGATGTTGCCCGGCAGCTCCACGCGGATGTGCGGAGGCAGCGTGGTCACCGCGGCCTCCAGGGCCGCCCGCTCGGGGCCCTCGCCGAAATGCGTCCACCGCACCGCACGGCGCACCGCCCGCAGCGCCTCGATCAGCAGCGCCACCCGCTTGATGGGCACCAGGTGCGACGCCGAGGCGAGGCGCAGCTCGGGCGATGGCGCCCAAGGGCCCGCGCCATGGTCGAAGGTGCCCAGGCGCGAGAGCTCGCAGCGGTCGGCGTGCTGCGGATACCGCGCGGTGAGATGGTCCAGACCGGCCCGGGACACCAGGTGCACCCGGTCCACATGCGCCATCTGAAGGTCCTGGAAGAACGGCCACTGCCCGGGCCAGCGGTCGGCGTACAGGTCGAAGCCGTGCATGCGCGCCACGTACCGCACACGCCGATCGTGCAGCTGCAGCAGGGACAGGGCCGTGGCGTGGTCGGCCATCCAGTAGCTATAGAGCAGCACCCGGTCCGGATCGAAGTCCCGGAACAGCCCGGTGCGGTAGCGGTGCATCCGTTCCAGCGCCTGCCGCATCGCCGCCCGCGCGTCCGGCCACAGGCGGTCGCGCACCTCCGCGGAAGGCGCCGAGGCGCGCACCGCACGGCGCATGCGCCACCAGGTCCGCGCGTAGGCCAGCATCCGCAGCGGCGAGGCCACGGCGTAGGGCTCCGCGGGCGGCGGCACCACCTCGACGTTGGGCGGCAGAGCGCGGATGCCGTGGTCGCGCACCAGGGGGATCAGGCGGATGCGGGCGAACCGCGCGGCCAGGAAAGGCAGCTCGTTCTCCAGGAAGGGCTCGCCCTGACCGTAGGGGAACCGCGTGGTGAACAGCCAGAGGTCCTTCATCGCCGCGTGGCCTTGCGAAAGAGGTACCAGAGGTGCTCGCCCGACCATCCCCCGCCGAGCCGCAGATGCGTCCACGCCGCACGTACGTCGCGGTCCGCCAGCACATGGAATAGCCCGTCCCAGGCCTGCCGCACGCGGGCATCGAACGCGTCCACCGGGAACACGCGCTCGCGGCCGTTCCACTCCCGCAGGCGCCTCAACCAGCCGTGCAGCGCACGGACATCGGCGGCGGAGGGGATGCCCTCGAAAAGGCGCAGCGCCATGAGGTGCGACCGCACGTCCGCATCGGTGTGCGGCACCTGGAACCAGGTGAGGACGGCGCGCACCAGCAGGTCGTGGTCGGCCCGTTTGTCGCGCCCGTGACTGATGTTCTGCTCGCCCCGCCGGTACAGGGTCATCGGCGCATCGAGGTTGCCGAAGGCGGACACCCGCGCGAGCCGCGTCCAGAAGAGCCAGTCCTCCCCCACCCGCGGCCAGGCCGGGTCATAGCGGATGCCGTGCGCCTCCAGCACCGATCGGCGCAGGATGGAAGCACCCTGCGAGACGGGTACGCCGAAGAGCAGCTGCGCCTTGCACGCGGCATCGGTCCGGGGGAACTTCCACACGCGGTCGCGGGCGCCGAAGAGCTGCAACCATCCGCCGCTGGCGCCCACCTCCGGATGAGCCTCCATGTAGGCCACCTGCCGCTCCACGCGCGTCGGCACCATCAGGTCGTCGGCATCGAGCCGCACGATGTAGGTGCCCGTGCAGGCATCGAGCCCGGCGTTGGCCGCCCCTGCCGGACCGCGGTTCACGGGCAGCTCGATGATGCGCAGGCGGCGGTCGGTCTCCGCGCGCAGCAGCGCCAGGCTGCCATCGGTGCTGTGGTCGTCCACCGCCACCACCTCCAGGTCGGCATGGGTCTGCGCATACACGCTGTCCAGGCACTCCCGCAGGAAGGGCGCCTTGTTGTACACCGGGATCAGCACGCTGACCTTCATGGACGCAGGTGGCGCCACTTGCGCCGGAGCCGGAAGGTCCACCAGGTGGGCGCTTTCAGCTGGGTGTCGAGCTGCGTCCATCGGTGCAGCAGCGCATCGTCCATGTCCTTCATGTCGCGCAGGGTCACCACGCGCTTCAGGGCCTTCATCATGCGGTACTGTTCACGCCGATGGACCACGCCATGCCACTTCAGCATGAAGTGCAGCACCATGCCGCGGACCACGCCGTGCTGTTCAGGCCCGACAGGGATGCCGCGCAGGCCCTCGCGCAGATCGTGCCCGATGGCCAGCACGCGCGCCAGCTCCGGTTGCCCGGTGACCATGCACAGGTCGTGGAGCAGGCTGGCCAGTTCATCGAGGAAGCCCCGGTGCGCGGTCACCGTCTTGCTCTCCTCATGAAGGCGGAACACGGCCAGGTCCAGCGGTTCGAAGCGCAGATGCGCCGCACCGTGCCGGAAGAGCACCTGCCACCACAGCTCCACGTCCATCACGTAGCGGAGCGCGGGGTCCACGCCGCCCAGGTCCTTCACCACGTCCATGCGGTAGAAGGTGGCGGGCTGGTTGATCACCGGGTCCCTGAAGAGGCGCTGCACATCGCGGGCATCGTTCTGGCGTTCGAAGGGACGGTCGCCGCTGGCGCTGCGATGCACCACGCGCCCTCCGTACACCAGCAGGGCCGGGTCCGCGGCGAACGCATCGGCCACCCGCTTCAGCGCTCCATCCAGCAGGAGGTCGTCGCTGTTCAGCCAGTTGAACACCGTGCCGGTGCACCGCGCGAGCCCCTTGTTGATGGCGTCGCTCTGGCCGCGATCGGGCTCACTGCACCACCAATGCAGCCGGTCGGCGTGCCTGGCGATGAGCTCCTTCGAACCGTCGGCGCTGCCGCCGTCCACCACGATGTGCTGCACCGGCACGGTCTGGACCTCCACCGACCGCAGGCAGTCCTCGATGTAGGCGGCCTGCCGGAAGCTCGGCGTCACGATGGAGATCAGCGGATCGGTCATGTCAGCGCGCGTCCGAAAGTACCGCCCGGCACACCTCAAGCACCTCGCCGGCGTATCGTTCCACACTGAAACGCCCGGCAGCGCTGCGGGCGGCCGCGTCTCCCAGCCGATGCGCGAGGGAGGGGTCGGCCGCCAGACGGGCCATGCGCTCGGCAAGCGCTTCGGCGCCACCGGGATACAACAGCCCGTTCACCCCGTCATCCACCAGTTCCACCGTGCCGCCCGATGCATGCCCCACCACCGGCAGCCCGCACGCCATGCCCTCCACGGTGACGCGGCCCATGGCCTCATTGCGGGAGCACATCAGCAGGGCGTGCGCTTCGTGGAAGAGCGGGAAGGGGTCTTTCACGAAGCCCTTCAGGTCCACGGCGTCGGCCACGTCCAGCTCGGCGATCCGTTGCCGCAGGGCGGCGTCGCGCCCATCGCCGGCGATCACCAGGTGCACCGAACGACCCTGGCGCTTGAGCAGGGCCAGCGCTTCCACCGCCTCCACCTGGCCCTTCGACGGGTGGATGAGCCCCACCAGGAGGAAGGTGAACGGCCTGGCGGCGGTCCAGCGCGCTTCGCTGCCCCGGGCCAGTTCAGCGTAGCGCGCGGCGCGCAGCACACCGTTGTACACCACGGTGATGCGTGCGCCCGGCCCCGTGTACCGCAGGATGTCCTCCCGCACGGCCTCGGAGATGGCGATGAGCCGGTCGGCCCGGCGCAGGGCCCGTCCATAGCCGCGCGCGCCGGCGTCCAGGTGCAGCAGGTACTGCCGCTCGGGAAGTTCGCGGATGTGCCACACCAACGGGAGGCCCGTGGCGGCCTTGAGCGCGGGTGCCACGCCCACCACCGCGCTGTTCGCATGCAGCAGCTGCACCTGCCAGCCGCGCACCCGCTCGACCAGCGCGGGCAGGACGGCGCGGTTCGCGGCGGCCCGCTCGCGGGCCTGCCGTTCCTGCTGCCAGTGCTGGTGGATGCGATGATGGAGCCGGCCGCTGTAGTGGCGCTCGCTCATCCACGGGCGGAAGGGGACCACCGCGTGGGCGATGCCCTCCCGCTGCAGGGCCGACACCAGGTCGCCCTCGCGCGGCAGCAGCACATGAGGCACCACGGCACCCCGGTCGCGCAGGTCCAGCATCAGGTCGAGCAGGCTGCGGTTGGCCCCGTAGAGCTCGGGGTAATGCGTGAGGTAGGCGACTCGGATGGGCACGGCCATGGTCACCGGCGAAAGTACCGTTCACCTGCGGGCCGCCCCGGCGAGGATCGCGGTCAGACCCGCCAGGCTGTCCTCCACGCGGTGATGGCGCTCGGCCCTCACCCGTCCCGCCTGTCCGAGGCGAAGCGCGAGCGCGGGGTCCACGGCCAGGCGCACCAGGTGGTCCGCCATGGCGTCCAGGTCGCGCTCGGCCCCCAGCAACCCGCTCACCCCGTGCTCGACCACGTCAGGGATGCCGGCATGCCGGGTGGACACCACCGGAAGCCCGCTCGCCATGGCCTCCAGCACACTGAGCGGAGTGCCCTCGTGGTCATTGTCCGCAGCCACGACGCTGTGCTGCACGAACGCGCGGGAGGCCCCCATCCGTTCGGCCACCTGGTGCGGGGCGAGCACACCGGGCAGGTCCACCACACCCTCCAGCCCCAGCGCGGCCACAAGCTGCCGTGTGCTGTCCCACAGCGGTCCGGTGCCGGCCATCGTGAGCCGCATCGCGGGTTCCCTTCGCCAGGCCTGATGGAAGGCCAGCAGGGTGAGGTGCGGGGCCTTCTTGTCCACGAAGCGCCCCACGGCGATGAAGTGCGGCGGCGCGTGATCGGGACGGCCGGCCCGGAAACGCTCCACGTCGATGCCGTAGCAGTTGTAGTGCAGCCGGCCGCGGTCGGCGCCGAGGGAAAGCAGCTGGCGCTCCATCTCCCGGCTCACCACCACCACGGCCGCGGCCTCCTTCAGGATGCGCCGGTAGCCGGCGTGGTCCTTCACGAGCTTCACATGGAACGCGTCCACGCCGTGGAAATGCACCACCAGCGGCACCCCCGCCCGGCGGCAGGGTTCCAGCAGGGCCTCACCGGTGGGGCCATACTCGGCCAGCACCACCTCGATGCGGTGCCGCTTCAGCAGGCGGGCGATGCGGCGCTCCAGCAGCACTTCCGGTGTGGTGCCCAGCAGGCGCGAGGCCACGCGCCGGGCGAGCGTGGGCGGCAACAGGAGCGCGCCGTCGGCATCGCGCCGGGGCAGGTGCCCGTCCGTGAGCACGAGCGCCACGCCCGGAAGCCGCTCGATGTGCGCGGCGATGAAGGTCTCGCTGTAGGCGTTGCGATTGGGCGAAGCGATGCAGAGGCGCGCAGGGGCGGTCATGCACGGGGCGTGTGGGCCAGGGCCATCAGCCCGGTGATCATCGGGGCGCTCAGGGGGTCCGGTACATGGTCGTGCCGAAGCAGATGGCGCACCAGCGGCAGGGTCATCCGCTTCACGATGCGCCGCTTCCACACCGGCATCGGACGCCGCAGGGCCCAGAGGCCGAGCAGTTGTGCGAGGCTCGCATCCCATCCGCCCAGCGGCCGCACCGTGATGTCCGTGAAGCCCGCGCCCTCCAGCAACCGGCGCATCGCGAACGGGGTGTACCGGTACTCGTCGTAGGGCACGTCGTGCAGCGGCCACAGGAAGGGCACGGTGATGAAGAGGGGCGACCCGGGGCGCAGCACGCGGAAGGCCTCGCGCAGCACCGCTCCGGGGTCCGGGCAGTGCTCCAGCACCTCCGTGGCCATCGCACTGTCCACCGTATCGTCGGCGAGCGGGATGTGCACACCGTCCCAGAACAGGTCGGGGCGCACCTTGTGGTAGCTGGTCACCGCATTGCCCTCGAGGTCCATGCCGATGTAGCGGTCCACGCGCGAGGGCGAGGAGGTGATGAGGCCGCGATACGGCTGCAGGCCGCTGCCGATGTCGAGGAAGGTGCCGTGGAACCGCGGCAGCTGCGCGCGCAAGGCCTGGCGGATCGCCGTGCGCACCGTGTACAGGTCCTGGGTGTCGGCCGTGAGCGGCAGATCGAGGTAGGGGTCGGTCATCGGCGGGGCCGGAAAGATCGGCATTGCCGCGCGAAGCGCCTCAGGCCGGCGGGGCCGCACGCACCGCGCTCAGGACCCGGGCCCAGCGGCGATGGCCCATGAAATACCGGGGGGCGCGACCCAGAGCGAGCAGCCATCGCCGCTTGTCGGTGGCGGTCATGGGCGCGCCCTGCAGCTGATCCAGATGCCTGTCGCACACGCTGTCCAGGTGCGCACGCCAACGCCCAT
>JAEUSW010000205.1 GCA_016788285.1 Flavobacteriales bacterium | reverse complement strand
CCGCTGAAGGGACAGGTGTTGCCGGAGGTGCCGTCCGCACAGATGACACGCGCGGAGTTCGCGCGCCTGCACCCACAAGGCCTCGTGCTTCAGCCCGACCCCGCGTTCACCAAGGCCTATGCAGGGCTGAAGGACTACGATGAGGGCACCATGGTCTCCTCGCTCGAAGGCCGCGACACCGCCAGCTGGCAGATGAAGAGCTGGGTGGTGGGCGTGGTGCACAACGGGCAGGCCAGGGCGTATGATTGGAACGAGCTCGTGCGTGCGCGACGTCTTGTGGATACGCTCGGGGGCGACTCCGTTGTGCTGGAGATCGCCTCTGATGGTGCGTCGTTCCGACTGCACCGCATCTGGACGGAGGAGCTTCCATGGCCACCGGTCGCTTCTGCACACCATGAACCCGGGTCCTGGGTATCATCACGGGTGATGGAGGACCTCCCCGCCTACCAGGAGTACTGGCACAGCTGGCGCACCTTCCACCCCAACACCACGCGGTACGGGGAAGGCCCTTGATGGTGGGGCGATGTGCGGCGTGCCCGGCACGAAGCGGGTCGTGTGCCCGTATCGCCGCTCCGGACCCGCCACATGCTCGTCCGTGCACACATTTGCACGAACCGACCCGCACCCCATGCCGCGCCTCCTGCCGTTCGCGCTCCTGCTGCTCCTGGCCCCCATCGCCCGCGGCCAATGCCCCGGCTGCACGCCGGACAGCAGCTGCACGGTGAGCCCGGCCTACCCCACCCTGTGCCCGTTGCAACCGCCGGATGCCACCGCCGGCGTGCCCTACCAGGCCGACCTCACCTTCTGGCTGCCGCCTTCCTTCACCGACCCGGGCACCGGCTTCACGGTGGACTTCGAGCAGATGACCATCACCGGCATCAGCGGCGTGCCCTTCGGCCTGGCCATCGAGACCAGCGATCCCCTCGGGGTCTACTACCCGCAGCAGGCTCAGTTCGGTTGCGCACGCCTGTGCGGCACCGCGCTGGGCGCCGGCACCTACCCCATCACCATCGACATCCTGGCACAGGTCTCGTTCAACGGCCTCTCCGTGAGCGTGCCCGAGAGCTTCGCCGTGGTGCTGAACGTGCTGCCCGGCACCGGCGGCAACACCGGCTACAGCTTCACCCCCAGCACGGGCTGCGCGCCCGTAACGGTGACCTACACCGCGCTGATCGACGGCAGCCCCGATCCCACCACGCACGACTGGGTCTTCGGCAACGGACAGACCGCCACCGGCGCCAACCCGCCACCGGTGACCTACGACCAGCCGGGGACCTATACCACCACGCTCACCACCACCATCGGCGGCTACACGCTGGACGTAGTGACCCTGCTGGGCGTGAACGGCAACTGGTGCGGCGATGTGGAGGAGCCCGACCTGCCCCTGGTGGGCTGCACCGGCAGCCCCGACCTCTACTTCGTGCTCACCGACGGCAACGGACAGTCCGTGACCAGCGGCACCCAGGACGATACCGACAACGCCTCCTGGACCGGCCTCGGCCTGCCACTGAACGAGGGCCCGTACTCGATCGCCTTCTTCGATGAGGACCCCGTGAGCCAGGACGACGCGCTGGGCACCTATAACCTGCCGCTGAACGGCGCGGGCACCTATCCCTTCAGCATCGCCGGCGGCACGGTCGGCAGCCTGGTGGTCTCCGAGAGCGTGCAGCAGGTGTTCCACGACACCGATGCGGTGGTGGTGTACGGTGCGCCCGACATGAGCCTGGACTTCAGCGAGCTCACGCAGACGCTCTGCCTCACCGACACCACCCTGGTGAACGTCCTGTGGTTCCTGGACGGCGATACGCTGCCCAACACCGGCCTGTGCATCCAGGCGCTGGGCGCCGGCAGCTATTGGGCCAGTGGCGTCAACGGGTTCGGCTGCAGCGGCATCAGCGACACCCTCGTGGTGTGCCCGGTGATCGCCATCACCTACGACGCGGGCGTGCTCTTCACGGACAACGGCTTCGCCACCTACGCCTGGACCTACAATGGAACGGCGCTTCCCAACGCGGACGGCGCCTTCGTGTTCAGCCAGGGCGACGGCCTGTACACCGTAACAGTGACCACGGCGGATGGCTGCACCGTGGAGGCGTCGTACACCTTGATCACGGTGGGCCTGCCGGAGATGACCGAAGGGGTGCGCCTGCGGGTGTTCCCGGTGCCGAGCGATGGCCGCTTCACGCTGCTGGCCGACGGGTTGGGCGCGGGGCGGTGCATCCTGCGCCTGCTGGACCTGGGCGGGCGCCTGGCACACCAAGCGCCCCTGCAGCTGGTGCCCGGCGAGCCGGTCGACCTGGACCTGCGCGGCACCCCGGCGGGCAGCTACCTGCTGGAGGTGAGCGACCCGGCCGGGGTGCGGGCGGTGCAGCGGGTGGTGGTCCGGTGAACCTTGCGACGACCCCAGCGATCCCTTCGCCCAGGTGGCGGGCATGGATGTGGGCGGCGTGTACAAGCCCGACGTGCTGGACCCCGCCCTCTTCCACCCCTGGGTGCTGGCGCGCCAGCGCTACGAGGTCACCCGCACCTACTGCGATGAACCCATGCCCGGCCTCAACGTGCCGGCCTTCACCCAGGAGCACCTGCGCCTGCGCGTGGCCAGCACCACCTTCCAACAGGAGGAAGATGGCCTGCCGGAGACCTACGACCACGCCACACACTACAGCTACGACATCCACGGCAATGTGAAGGAGTTGGTCCAAGACCATCCGCAGATGGCCCTGGACGTGGGGGGCAGCGCGACGGACCCGATGCGGTACAAGCGGCTGAAGTACCGCTACGACCTGGTGAGCGGGAACGTGCGCGAGGTGAAGTACCAGGAAGGGCACCACGACCAGTTCTTTCACCGGTACGCGTACGACGCGGACAACCGGATCACCAAGGCGGAGACGAGCCTGGACGCGAGCCTATGGCATGTGGACGCGGAATACTTCTACTACCCGCACGGTCCCCTGCAGCGGGTGGAACTGGGCGAGCACAAGGTGCAGGGGATGGACCATGCGTACACGCTACAGGGCTGGCTGAAGGGCATCAACAGCGAGGTGCTATCGCCCGAGGCGGACCAGGGGCAGGACGGGTGGGTGGCGCAGGGCAACGCCAACGCGCTGGTGGGGCGCGACGCGTTCGGGCTGAGCCTGAGCTACCACGGCAACGACTACCGGCCGATCGACCTGACGCGGTGGGGCACGGGGGCCAACGACGGCTCGCGGCCCCTGGCGCTGCAGGCGTGGGGCACGCCGGAGTGGGCGGGGTTGTACAACGGGAACATCGCCGGCACGGTGCACAGCCTGCAGCCCTTCGGGGTGGGGGGCTGGCAGGGCACGGCGGGCGAAGTGGGCCAGGCGCTGGCGGGGCTGTACCGCTACGACCAGCTGAACCGGCTGCGCGAGATGCGCACGCGGGCGGGGCTGACGGACGGCAACGACTGGACGGAGGTGCCCGCGCCCACCGGGGCGGACCTGGACACCTACCGCAGCAGCTACACCTACGACGCCAACGGCAACATCCTGGCGGCCGACCGCTGGGACCAGAGCGGGGCACAGTACGACGCGCTGGCCTACGGCTACAAGGAAGGAGTGAACGGCGAGCGGCTGCGCAACCGCCTGTACCAGGTGGACGACCTGGCCGACCAGTCCAACGCCCTGGTGAACGCCGGCCCTGGGGAAGATGCTGAGGACATCGGCTACACCGGGTCCACGGGCTTCGACCCGCAGGCCACCAACATCGAAACGGCCTACAACTACCACTACGACGAGTTGGGCAACCTGGTGCACGATGCGGCGGCGCACATCGATGACATCCAGTGGACGGTGGCCGGCAAGGTGAAGCGGGTGGACCACGCCACGGGGCAGGGCCCCGACCTGGAATTCGCCTACGACGCCGGCGGCCAGCGCATCAGCAAGCAGGTGGGCGGCACGGTGGGCGACCCGGGCACGTATCGCGAACACTATATTCGGGATGCTCAGGGGAACATCATGGCCACCTACCGCCTGCACGCCAACGGGGCCTTCCGCCTGCAGGAGCGGCCCATCTACGGCAGCAGCCGGGTGGGCCTCTACGCCGCCAAGGTGGACCTGTACCCCGCCGGGCAGATCGTGCCCCTACCGCAGGTGATCCCGGTGTTCGACGGGCTGCTGCGCTACGAGCTCAATGACCACCTGGGCAACGTGGGCACGGTGGTCACCGGCCGCTTGCTGCCGGGCCAGGGCGCGCCGCACGAGGCGGAGGTGATCAGCGCGCAGGGGTATGAGCCGTTCGG
>JAEUSW010000158.1 GCA_016788285.1 Flavobacteriales bacterium | reverse complement strand
GTAGTTCTTCAGTTGCATGTGGGCAAAGTAAACCCTATGGACAACAATGGGCGCGGATGGAGGCCGCGTCCACTGCTGTCCATCCAAGTCCACGCACGGCCCTTTGAGGATGTGGATGTGGCTGTGCCTTGGCAGAGCCCTGGGCCGCGCTTCCGAAGTGATCCTCGGCTTCGTCCCCGAGCACACTGCCGCTATCAACGCTCCCGGCTACTCCGGCACCTGCTCATACCGCACCGCCGTCGGCACCGACCCCCCGATGGTCAGCAGGATCAGGTCGCGGTCGTTGTTCAAGCCCGTGTACTTCACCACGCCGTCCATGTTCACGTCAGCGCGGTGGTAGCCGGTAACGGTGTTGGTGGGAACGGTGCCGCCGATGGTCGTGAGGATGAGGTCGCGGTCGTTGCCCGCGCCCGTGTACTGCACGCCATGCGGCACGCCCAAGGTCCATGCATCACCGGCCCACAAGGTGCGCGTGCTCCCTACCGTCTTGCGCGCGGGACCGGTGTTGGGCGCAGCCAGGGCGAAGAGCGGGGTGCTCGCCGCCCTTGCGTCAAAGAGCGTCGTGGTGGCGTTCAGGCCCAGGGGCTCGGCGCTCATCACCCCGAGGTGGTTCTTGTGCCGCACCACCACCCGGCAATTGCCTGCTTTGATCGGTAGCGCGACCGGCGAGGTGCCATCGAGGTCCACGATGTCGCCATCGCGCTGGATCAAGGCGTAGCGTCTTGCCACGGTCTCGAAGCCTTGGAGAGTGCTGGTGAAACCCGGCGTGCCGAAGCGCAGCTCCAACCAGACCCAGTCGACCATGGCGTTGTTTCCCGTTACCGCGAGCACGGCCGGGGCGATACTGATGTCCGTACCATCCGGTGCGTTGGGGCCCATCATGGCGTTGGTGTAGGTCGGCAAGGCGTCAGGGATCAGGCCGGCCACCCGCAGGTCGTCGCGCATGAGGTTGGTGCCGGGAACGAACGCGCCGTCCAGCCAGGCCTTCGCATTCAAGCGTGCGCCGCTGCCCTCCACCAGCGCGGCCACATTGTCGAAGTAGACCACGCCATTGCCGCCACCGTAGGTGTGCGCGCCGAAGCCGATGGCGAACACATGCCCTGCTGGCACCTGAGGCACCGTTACCTGGCCATGGAACGCCTCCCAAGTGGCCAGCGGGTTCCCGGCGCCAAGGGTGATGTCGGTTTCCGGGAAGTGCATGTCCCCTTCCGCATCCACGGTGATGGCGTACGGGAGGATGACGGACCCGGAGGGCTGCGGAACACCTTCCTCCAGACGCGCCAGGAAATTGAACCGCACCACCTCGCCGGCCACCACCTGCGGCAGCGGCTGATAGAAGTTGGGAGCGGGCGTCCAGCCACCTTGTGGATCCACCGACGGGCAGTAGGGATAGTCGGTAGACGTGGCCTGGAGCGCCATGGCCATGGACCCGCCGTGCGGCGCCGTGGAAGGAGCTATCCAGGTGAGTTCAGGACAGGCCAGCACCCAGCCCGCACCACCCTGCTCAAAGCCGGGGTCGGTGAGTTGCGCAACCGCTGCACCTGGCAGCACCGCGACGATTGCTCTAAGGAGCGCGCGCCTGAGACGCATGGTGATGGAAGTCTTCATGCAGATGAATCTATGGTCCCGGCACCTGCTCATACCGCACCGCCGTCGGCACCGATCCCCCGATGGTCAGCAGGATCAGGTCACGGTCGTTATTCTCTCCCACATACTTCACCACGCCGTCCAGGTTCACATCGGCGCGGTGGTAGCCGGTGGTGGTCTGCGTGGGCGTGGAGCCGCCGATGGTGGTGAGGATCAGGTCGCGGTCGTTGTTGGAGCCGACATAGAGGATGTCCTTGCTCAGGAGGAGCGAACGCCAGGTGTTGCCGGCCCACAGCGTGCGTGTGGCGCCGACGGTCTTGCGCGGCGGGCCGCTTTCCGCCCCGACATGGGTGTAGAGGTTCGTGGAGGGTGATCGCGCATCGAAGGTGACCGGTGTGGAAGTGAGGGTGACCGCATCGGTGCCGAGCACGCCCAAGTGATTGCGGTGCGCCACGTGCACATAGTAGTTGCCGCCCTTCACCGGGAAGGTCACGGGCGACACGCCATCCACGTCCACGATGTCGCCGTCGCGTTGGATCAGCGCGTTGCGCATCGCTTGCGGGATGCCGTACTCCGGACTGCCCATGCGCAATTCCACGCGCACCCAATCCACGATCGCGTTGTTGCCGGTGACGGCGAGGACAGCCGGTGTGGTGGTCTCGCCAGTCGGGAATTGCTGCCAGGTGGTGAGGATGCCATTCGCCTCGGTGGTGGGGATGAAACCGGCCGCGCGCAGGTCGTCGCGCATGAGGCCCAGTCCCGGCACGTAGCAGCCATCGAGCCAGGCCTTGGCGTTGAGCTTGGCGCCCGTGCCGCTGATCGAGATGTGGGCATTGTCGTAGCGCATGTAGCAATCCCCCCCTTGGAAGCACACCCCGCCGAAGCCCAAGCCGAACGTTGACCCGCCCGGCAGCGCGGGCACGGTGATAGTGATGTCCTGCATGGTCCAGGCCATGGGCGCTGTGACCTGGAAGTCGCCCACGATCGTCGGCACCCCTGCGTTGATCGAAAGGAGGAAGAGCATCGCGTTCGCCACAACAGGAGGTGCTCCTTCGCCCGGGTCCGGACGGCAGGAGAAACGCACCTGGATCTGGTCACCTGCCGCCGCAACGGGCAGTGCCTGGTAGAAGTAGGCGGTGGCAGGGAAGTTCTGCGATTGCGCGCGGATGCCCATGAGCGTCGATCCACCGTACGGCGCGTCGCTTGGTACGATGGCCGTCCACAGCGGGTGCGTCATGAGCCAGGGTGACGCCCCGCTCTGCTCAAAACCGGGATCGATGAATTGGGCAGTTGCTCTCCACGGCAATGCGAACAGGAGCAAGTAGACGAACGGGGATCGGTTCATGGGTGGTGGTCTTCCTTCGGTGCAGACGAACGTGGCGGAAGCGGGTTGCCCTGCTGCCGGGTGCCGGTCCATGCAGTGAAGTTCGGCACGGAAGGCTATCCGAAGATACGGCAGAGGCCACAGATGAATGCGTGCGAGGTTGGGCTATCTGCGCGATCCGCGCCATCTGCGTACGAATGGAACGTTCGCCTCATTAACATCCCATTGACAGGCCCGCCTCCACCCCACTCCTACTTTCGATGCATGCGGTGCACAGTGTTCCTACTCCTTTTCGCCGTTGGCCTTCGTCTCTTCGCGCAGAGCAGCGCGGACAGCGCTCGCATCAGCAACCTGCTCGCCATCCTGGCCGAACGGCACTTCGCTCCGCGCACCATCGACGACCGTTTCTCCGCCGATGTGTACGACACCTATCTCCGTGCGCTGGACCCCGATACGCTCTTCATCGCGCCGGAAGAACGACTGGCGTTGGAAAAAGACCGCACACGCATCGACGATCAGTTGAAGCTGGGCGTACCCGCTTTCGTACGCACGTGCGACAGCCTGATGCACGCCGGACTGCAACGTGCCATGAAGATGGTGGACTCGAACGGCCAAGGAACGGGCGCGACACCGCTGGAGCGTCGTTGGGAGGAACGGATGCACGCCCGTGCCCAGGAACTGGAGACCGCACTGAACGCTGCTCCGACCGAACCGATCCATGTACAACGCGCCTGGTAGATCGCCGCCAATCGCTTACGGGCCGAGTTGGAGCAGCGCATGGAACACGGGAAGAAGGAACGCTTCGAACTCTTCATGGCCACGCTGGCCGGTGTACACGATGCGCAGAGCACCTTCCTCTCGGCCGAGGAAAGCAGCGGCTTCCAGCAGGCCATGACAAGTACGTTCGTGGGCGTGGGCATCACGCTGATGCGCGATGGTGCACGTCTTCGGGTGGAGGAGTTGGAACCCGGTGGTCCGGCGGCGCTCAGTGCTGCGATCGCACCCGGCGATGAACTGTTGCAGGTGAGCGGAGCGGATGATGTGCCCGTTCCCGTACTGGGCATGTCCGTGGAGGACGTAGTGAAGCTGTTGCGCGGACCGGTGGGCGCGACGGTCACGCTGTATCTGCGTACGGCCACGGGTGCGGTCGGGACGGTACCCTCGCAACGCGCGCTCATCCATCCGGATGCCGGGCGCGCACAAGCGCATCGCTTCGTCAGCAAGGGCTCTTCCTTCGGCCTCATCACCCTGCCCCGCTTCTACACCGACTTGTCCAGTGGCGATGGTCCGCGATGCTCCGTGGACGTTCCCCTTCTGCTCGACTCCTTGACACAAGCGGGGATCGGCGGACTGGTGATCGACCTGCGCAACAACCAGGGCGGTAGCATGAGCGAAACGATCAAGCTGCTCGGCCTCTTCCTGGATGCCGGTCCCGTGGCGCAACGCCTGGCCCGTGATGGCAGCATACGCGTGCTCTCCACCGATGCACCGAAGGCACGCTACCGCGGTCCGTTGGTGGTGCTGGTGAACGAGCGCAGCGCATCGGCCTCGGAGTTCTTCAGCGCGGCCTTACAGGACCATCATCGCGCGGTGATCATGGGCACACCACACACCTACGGCAAGGGCAGCATCCAAACACTGGTGGACCTGCCACCGACCGTTGGTGCCGATGGCGATACGCTCCCAGCGGGCACCGCGAAGCTCACCGTGGGACTCTTCTTCCGGCCGTCGGGGAAGAGCGTGCAGCGCGTGGGCGTTACACCGGACATTGTGGTTGCCGATGCGCACTCAGTGGAACCAACGGGTGAACGGGCCTTGTCTTTCGCACTGACGCATCCGGGCATCGCGGCGGCGGCATTCACGCCGTGGACCACGGACTTGCCGGTCCCTTCCAAGGTGATGGACCATGCCATTGCACGTAGCAAAGCACCGTTGCCTGCTGGGCAAGCACAGCCTGATCTTATCGCGGCCGTGCGCGCACCCTGGTCCAAGCAAGAGGCCAGTAGCAAAGCACGGAGCAATGACGATGGGATGGCGCACGCACTCTTGTTGCTTCAGGAACTCGGCACTGCCACGCGGCCTTAAGCCACATCGTCCGCCGCATCGACCTGCGGTCGGTGGCCTACATTTCGGGCATGCGAACCACGCTCCTCCAACGCATCGCGATCCTCTCCGTCGCGATCCATCTGCTCCCCGCCTGCAACGTGGTGAAGATGCAGGCGCGCCACACGAAGAAGGAGTTCAAGAAGGCCGGGCTCACGGAGCACACGTTCGCAGGACCTGCGGGCCCGATGCACGTGTGGAGCGCATCGTTCACCGGCAAGCCGAAGCTGATGCTCTTGCACGGCGTTACGTCCAGCGCGGCCATGTGGGCGGGCAATGCGGTGCCGCTCAGCGCCACGTACGACCTCATCATCCCGGACCTGATCGGTCACGGCGGCAGTACCAACACCTGGAGCGGCAACAGCGTGGATGCACAGATCGCACACCTCGGTGCCATCCTCGACAGTCTGCATGTGCAGGAGGCCGTGTACGTAGTGGGCAATTCCTACGGCGGTGCCATGGCGGCCAACTTCGCGGAGCAACGGCCGGACCGCACACGTGCCGTGGTGATCGGGGACGGTCCGGCGAACACCTACAACAAGGCACTCGCCGACAGCGCGACCATCGCGCTCGGAGCGCCGGGCGGTGTGCGCGACTTCTTCATGCCCAACACACCTGAGGAGTTCCTCCGCAACATCAACGGCATCCTCTACGAGCCGCGCAAGATCCCGCGCTTCGCGCTGAAACAGATGCACGAAGCGGGCAAGGACCGCCGACCCGGCTACCTCGCCCTGTTGGACGACCTCATCGCACGGGAAGGCGAGTACGGCAACAAGCGCTACATGTGGACCATGCCCGCCTACGTGGTCTGGGGCGAAGGTGATCGGTTGATACCGCCGGTGGTGGCGCACGGCATCATGCGCATCAACGAACTGCCTGCCGACCACCTGATCATGATGCCGAAATGTGGCCACGCGGGCAACGTGGAACGTCCACGCGAATTCGAGGCGATCCTGCTGACGATCCTGAAGGATGGGCCCTGCCCGATGCCTGACGCCGTGGGCAGCGGCCTATGCACACGGGAATATGCGCCGTGGTGCGGGTGCGATGGCAGGACCTATGCCAACAAGTGCGAAGCGTGGCGCGCTGGCGTGCGTGTCGTGTCCCCGGGAGAATGCAAGTGAGAGCCTGAGCAAGCAAGGCAGGGGATCGCACACGCTGGCCCACCCTACCGGCATGGCCAGACCACCGCTCGTGTATTCACCCACGGCCGCGCTGGGCAAAAGCCCAACTTGCATCGCGAAGATGTCCGCGGCCGCTCCCCTCCTGATCGTGCGTTTGCGTTGGTACCAGCTGCGGCATGCGCTGCCTGTGTATGGCATCGTCCTGCTGGTGCTCGCGGTATGCGCCACGGTGTGGCTCATGCGCACGATGCTCATGAGCGATGCCAGCTACGCGCCTTATGTGGCCGGTGGCGCCTTGCTAACCGTGTGGGGCCTTCACCAGCGCCGCGCCGACCTGCACTTCCTGCTCCGGCATGTGCCTGGCGCACAGGTCGCCATGGCCGTGGAGTATGGCGTGCTGCTGCTGCCCTTGCTCGCAGGGCTCGTACTTGCGGGTGCATGGACGTGGGCCGCCCTCCTACCCTTGGTATGCACACTACCGTGGCTGCCGGTGGTGCGTGCATCGGGGGTGCGTGCGCAGTGGCTGCGAACGTTCATCCCGGTGCGGCTCTTCGAGTGGCGCAGCCTGTTGCAGCGCACACATCCGGGAGGTCTCCTGTTGTGGCTGGCCGCGCTGGCTTTCTGCTGGCTGCCCGTGCTGCCCCTGTTCCTGTTGGGCGCCATCGCGCTGATGGCCGCTGGTGCGCAGGAACAATGCGAGCCTCGCAGCATGTTGCTGGCCACCGCCACGGACGCGCGCACGCTGCTGCGTCACAAAGTGCGTGGCGCCATGCTTCTCCTGCTCGTGGTGGAACTGCCGGTCCTCGTCGGCGCCACCGTGGCCATCCCCGCGTGGTGGTGGATCCATGCGCTCTTCGGTGCGGGCATGCTGGTGCTGGTGGCCTATGCCGTGGTGCTGAAGTACGCCAACTACGTGCCCAACGAACGCCTGGACGCGAACAACGCCAACGTGGGCGTGGCAGCGGTCTTCGCCATCCTGCCCGGACTGTGCGTGGTGCCGCTCATCATGCTGCTCACCGAGTGGCGCAATGCCCGCGCGAACCTGAACACCTACTTCCATGCTCACCATCCGTGACCTGCGCTGCGCATATGGCGACAAGCCAGTGCTCGATATCAAGCACTACGAGATGATGCCGGGCGTGCATGGCATCGTGGGCCTCAACGGCGCAGGTAAGACCACGCTCCTCAACGCGCTGTACGGCTTCGGTCGCAATGCGGAAGCGCGCGTGCATTGGAACGGGGCGAGCATGGGCCATACGAACACCGCTTTCCAGGAAGCGGAGAACTATTTCCATCCGGGCATCACCGGCGCGGAATACCTGCAACTCTTCATGAGCGGTCCCGGCGCTGGGGATGTACAGGTGCTGAACCAGTTGCTGGAAGTGCCACTGGATACGCTCATCAGCACCTACTCAACCGGCATGCGCCGCAAGGTGGCGCTACTGGGCGTGTTGAGCCTCGACCGCCCCGTGGTGATGCTGGACGAGCCGATGAACGGGCTCGACCTGGCATCGGTGCGGGTGCTGGAAGCCATCGTACGCAAGCTGGCCGAACGCGGGCGCACGGTGATCATCACCTCCCACGTGCTGGGTCCGCTCATCGCCGTGTGTGAGCGCATTCACCTTTTGCAGCACGGACGGTTCACGCGCGTGTTCGAGCGCGGCGCAACGGAAGGTTTGGAGGCAGCGCTCTTCGCTGAGCTCGATCGCCGTGCCCGCGAGGTGGTGGACCGTTGGCCGGGATGAACCGGGCCGCAGCCCGCGGTCCGAACCGGGATCACGGCGCCACCCGCACCACCGCGGCGTTCCCGCCGCGCCAGAGGCGCACGAGGAGGAATGCGCCGGGCCACGCGCCTGTCGGTACGATGGCCTCGGTGGAGCGCACCTCCTGTTGTTGCAGCGCCCTGCCGCTGAGGTCGAGCACTTCGATCCGGTCGATCGGGCGCAAGGAACGGAAGGTGAGCGCGTCCGCTGTGCGGAGCGCGAGAAGGTCGGTGGCTTCGGCTTCGGGAGCGAACGTGGAGAGGCCACCGATGGCGACATCGTCGAGCAGCGCCCACCCGCCCAGGGGAACGCCGGTCCCGATGCCGATGCGCACGCTGTCGGCGTAAAGGCCCGCGTAGAACGGATACGTGATGGACACCCACTGAACGTTGTTGGGGTCGAGCGGTGGGAAGGGGTTGATGGTGG